>JAHEFS010000053.1 GCA_024640045.1 Chromatiales bacterium
AACATCCAGATGCAGGTGGAGCTGATTGCTCCGATTGCGATGGAAGAGGGTCTGCGGTTCGCGATTCGTGAAGGTGGCCGCACGGTAGGTGCGGGCGTCGTCGCCAAGATCCACGAGTAAGCAGGAACCAGGAACCAGGAACTAGGAACTAGGAACTAGGTACTAGGTACTAGGAACTAGGAACTAGTCCCCAATTGACGAACGAAGTGAGTAACTAGAAATGGCAGACCAGAGAATCCGTATCCGGCTGAAGGCCTTCGACCATCGTTTGATCGATCGGTCAGCGGCCGAGATCGTCGAGACCGCCAAGCGGACCGGCGCCCAGGTGTTGGGCCCGATCCCGTTGCCGACGCATATCGAGCGGCACACGGTACTCACTTCGCCGCACGTCAATAAGGACGCGCGCGACCAGTATGAGACGCGGACCCACAAGCGCCTGATGGACATCGTTGATCCCAACGACAAGACCGTCGACGCGCTGTCCAAGCTGGACCTGGCTGCGGGTGTTGACGTACAGATTCAGCTGTACTGATAGAGGATTGGTGCAATGACGATTGGAATCATTGGGCGCAAATGCGGTATGACCCGCGTGTTCACCGAGGAAGGCAACAGCATTCCGGTTACGGTGATCGAGGCGGGCCCGAACCGGATTACGCAGGTTAAAACCACGGAAACCGATGGTTACCGGGCTCTGCAGGTCACGTTTGGCCAGAAGCGCTCCAGCCTGGTGAACAAGCCCCTTTCGGGTCATTTCGCCAAGGCGGAAAGCGAAGCGGGCGAGGGTCTGTGGGAATTGCGGCTGGAAGGCGAAGAAGGCGCGGATCTGCAGGCGGGTTCGGAACTGGGTGTTGACCAGTTCGAAGCCGGTCAGATGGTTGACGTGACCGGCACCAGCAAGGGTAAGGGTTTTGCCGGCACGGTTAAACGCCACAATTTCCGGATGCAGGACGCCACGCACGGCAACTCGCTGTCGCATCGCGCGCCGGGTTCGATTGGCCAGTGCCAGACACCCGGGCGGGTGTTCAAGGGCAAGAAAATGGCCGGGCACATGGGCGACGAAACAGTCACCACCCAGAACCTGGAAATTGTGCGGATTGATAAAGAACGCAATCTGCTGCTGGTCAAGGGCGCTGTGCCCGGAGCCGCCGGCGGACACGTGACGGTCAAGCCGGCCGTCAAGATGAATTGAGGGATATGGCTATGAAACTTGCAGTTGCCGGCGGCAATGATATCCAGGTCTCTGAAGCCACGTTTGGTCGTGAGTTTTCCGAGGCGCTGGTGCACCAGGTGGTTACTGCCTACCTGGCAGGCGCTCGTGCCGGAACCAAGGCCCAGAAGAACCGCTCAGACGTACGCGGTGGTGGCAAGAAGCCGTGGCGCCAAAAAGGCACCGGCCGGGCGCGTTCCGGCACCATCCGCAGCCCGATCTGGCGTGGGGGTGGCGCGACGTTCGCAGCCCAGCCCCGTGACCATGCGCAGAAAGTGAATCGCAAGATGTACCGTGGAGCGTTGCAGGCCATTCTTTCGGAACTGGTGCGCCAGAACCGGCTGGTGGTGGTTGATTCTCTTGCGGTTACTGAGCCCAAAACGGCGTTGCTGAAAGCACGCCTGGCCGAGATGGGTGTGGAACACGGTCTGCTGGTAACAGCTGAACTGGAAGAGAACCTTTACCTGGCTTCCCGGAATATTCCGAATGTCTACACGCTGGACGTTGCGGGTCTCGATCCGGTCTGCCTGGTCGCTGCCGAGAAGGTGGTGATGACCGTGGATGCGGTCAAGAAAGTGCAGGAGTGGCTGGGATGAACAAGAATCGTTTGTACCAGGTGTTGCTGAACCCCCGGGTGACGGAAAAGTCTTCCCGTGTTGGGGAATCCAGCAACCAGTACGTATTCCAGGTGGCGTCCGACGCCAACAAGGCCGAGGTGCGGGCTGCAGTTGAGAGCCTGTTCGAGGTCAACGTAGAGTCCGTGCGAATCGTGAACGTCAAGGGAAAGACCAAGTCGTTCAAGACCCGCCCCGGAAAGCGTAGCGACTGGAAGAAAGCATATGTTCGGGTACAGGAAGGCCAGACTCTGGATTTCCTGAACGCGGAAACAGCGTAAGGACGGATAGTTATGTCAATTGTTAAGGCAAAACCGACATCGCCAGGGCGCAGGGGCGTCGTGCAGGTCAAGCATGACCACCTGCACAAAGGAGAGCCCCACGCTCCGTTGCTGGAAAAGAAATCCAGCACGGGTGGACGTAACAACAATGGTCGTATTACGACTCGTCATCGCGGCGGCGGTCACAAGCAGCACTATCGCGTGATCGACTTCAAGCGCGATAAGGATGGGATCGACGGCCGCATAGAGCGGATCGAGTACGACCCCAACCGGACGGCGCATATCGCCCTGGTGCTCTACAGTGACGGTGAACGTCGCTACATCATTGCGCCGAAAGGCCTGCGGGCTGGCGACATGGTGCGTAGCGGGCGCGAGGCAGCGATCAAACCGGGTAATTCATTACCCCTGCGCAACATCCCGGTGGGTACCGTGGTGCACTGTGTGGAGATGAAGCCGGGTAAGGGTGCTCAAATCGCACGCAGCGCTGGTGCTGCCGTACAGTTGGTGGCGCGTGAGGGACAGTATGCAACCCTGCGTCTGCGCTCGGGTGAACAACGCAAGGTGCAGGCTCGTTGCCGTGCGACCGTGGGTGAAGTTTCCAACTCTGAGCATAACCTGGAAAAATTGGGCAAAGCTGGCGCGAAGCGCTGGCGCGGTGTCCGCCCGACCGTCCGTGGCGTGGCCATGAACCCGGTCGATCACCCGCACGGTGGTGGTGAAGGTCGTACCTCCGGTGGACGTCATCCGGTGACGCCCTGGGGCGTTCCGACCAAGGGACACAAGACGCGTTCGAACAAACGGACCGACAAGTACATTCGCCGGACACGCTCCGGGAAGTAATGGGATAGCAAGATGCCGAGATCAATCAAGAAAGGCCCGTTCATCGACCATCACCTGCAAGCCAAGGTGACGGCTTCGATCGAAACCAACAACAAGCGTCCGATCAAGACCTGGTCGCGTCGTTCCATGATTCTGCCCGAGATGGTGGGTCTGACCATCGCTGTGCACAACGGACGGCAGCACGTTCCGATCCTGATCACTGACCAGATGATTGGCCACAAGCTGGGCGAATTCGCTGCGACGCGTACCTTCCGTTCGCATTCCGGCGACCGCAAGGCGAAGTAGGAGCCAGACTGATGCAAGTAACAGCAAAGCTCAGCGGGGCACGTATCTCCGCGCAGAAAGTCCGCCTGGTTGCAGACCAGATTCGTGGTATGCCGGTTGAGCAGGCCGAGCAGTTGTTGGCCTTCAGTACCAAGAAAGCCGCACATATCATGAAGAAAGTGCTGCTCTCAGCAGTCGCCAACGCTGAGCATAACGAAGGCGCAGATATTGACGAACTGAAGATTCAGACGGTCATGGTCGATGAAGGTCCGACCATGAAGCGCGGCCGCGCTCGTGCCAAGGGCCGAGGAACACGCATTTTGAAGCGCACCAGCCACATTACGCTGGTTGTGGCGGACAACGCATAAACGAGGACCGGGACAGTATCATGGGTCAAAAAGTACATCCGACAGGCATACGTCTGGGCATCGCCAAGGATTGGAATTCCACCTGGTATGCCGAAAAAGGCGATTTTGCCGAACAGCTTAACTCCGACCTCGCAGTGCGTGAGTTCCTGACCAAGCGCCTGGCGCAGGCGGCGGTCAGCAGAATCACCATCGAGCGTCCAGCCAAGTCTGCCCGCATTACGATACACACGGCGCGTCCGGGTATCGTGATTGGCAAGAAGGGTGAGGACATAGAGAAATTGCGCCGTGAAGTAACCGCCTTGATGGGTGTTCCGACGCACATTTCCGTGGCGGAAATCCGCAAGCCTGAACTGGATGCGCAGTTGGTGGCCGAAGGTATTGCGCAACAGCTCGAACGTCGCATCATGTTCCGCCGGGCCATGAAACGCGCTGTCGGGAATGCCATGCGCCTGGGCGCGCTCGGTATCAAGGTTTGCGTTGCCGGGCGTCTCAACGGTGCCGATATCGCGCGTAGCGAATGGTACCGGGAAGGCCAGGTGCCGCTGCACACGCTGCGGGCCGATGTCGATTACGGCCTCGTAGAGGCGCGCACGACCTACGGGGTGCTGGGTGTGAAGGTCTGGATTTACAAGGGCGAGGTGTTTGACTTGCACGCGCCTAGCTCTGATGAGCGCAAGAACCAGCAGGCAGCGGGTTAGGAGACTGAGAGATGCTGCAGCCAAAACGAACAAAATTCAGAAAGACGCAGAAAGGCCGCAACCGGGGCCTGGCCCATGTGGGAAATCGCGTGAGCTTCGGTGAGTACGGATTGAAGGCGACTACGCGTGGGTTTGTGACTGCGCGTCAGATCGAGGCGGCTCGCCGTGCGATCACCCGCTACGTAAAACGTGGCGGAAAATTGTGGATTCGTGTGTTCCCGGACAAACCGGTAACCAAGAAGCCGGTCGAAGTGCGGATGGGCAAGGGCAAGGGCAATGTCGAGTACTGGGTTGCACCGATCCAGCCCGGCCGCGTGTTGTATGAAATTCAGGGTGTGACCGAAGAGCAGGCTCGCGAGGCGTTTCGCCTGGCTTCCGCCAAGCTGGCGGTCCGGACCACCTTCGTGACCCGCTCGGTGATGTGATGAACGTACAGGAAATGAGAGCCCGCAACGAAAAAGAGTTGCGTGAAGAACTGAGCAACCTGCTGCACGAGCAATTCAATTTGCGCATGCAAAAAGGAACCGGTCAGCTGACCCAGCCGAACGAACTGCGCCGTGTGCGCCGGAACATCGCGCGGGTGAAGACCTTGCTCAACGAAAAAGCCAGCAAAGGAAGTGACGCATGAGTGGCAACGACGCAGTAAAGCGGACCAAAGTCGGTCTGGTCGTCAGCGACAAGAGAAACAAGACGGTGACCGTGCTGCTCGAACGGCAGGTTAAGCACCCCTTGTACGGAAAATACATCAAGCGCTCCACCAAGGTGCAGGCGCATGATGAGGAAAACAGCTGTGGTGAAGGCGACAAGGTGATGATTGCCGAGTGCCGCCCGATTTCAAAAACCAAGAGCTGGCGGGTATTGGAAATCCTGGAGCGGGCCCAATAAGCCGCTTCAGGACGAGGATAAAGTAATGATTCAGATGCAGAGCATGCTGGAGGCCGCCGATAACAGTGGCGCGCGCCAGGTTCAGTGTATCAAGGTGTTGGGTGGTTCCAAACGCCGCTACGCGCGCATTGGCGACGTGATCAAGGTCACCGTCAAGGATGCCATTCCGCGCGGCAAGGTGAAGAAGGGCGAGGTTTACGACGCCGTGATCGTGCGCACCCGCAGTGGTGTTCGCCGTCCGGACGGTTCGCTGATCCGTTTTGACGGAAACGCTGCCGTGTTGCTGAACCCGAAACTGGAACCGATCGGTACCCGTATTTTTGGCCCGGTCACCCGTGAACTGCGTACGGAACGGTTTATGAAAATTGTTTCCTTGGCGCCTGAAGTGCTCTGAGCGACAGGTAGGACATTATGAAAAGAATTCGTAAAGGCGATGAAGTGATCGTGATCGCGGGCCGTAGCAAGGGTCAGCGGGGGCACGTTCTGCGCGTGCTTGACAGCGAGCGTCTGCTGGTCGAAAACGTGAACATGGTCAAGCGCCATACCCGGCCTGACCCCGGTCGCAACGTGCCTGGCGGTATTGTCGAGAAAGAAGCTCCGATCCACGTATCGAACGTGCAGTTATTTAATGCCGCGACCAGTAAAGCGGACCGGGTCGGATTCAAGACACTTGAAGACGGTCGTAAGGTGCGGATTTTCAAGTCCACCGGCGAAGCGGTAGATATTTAAGGTAAACGTCATGTCCAGATTGCAGACTTTTTACAAGGAAACGGTAGTTCCCCAGTTGATGGAGCAGCTTAAGCTCGACAACGTCATGGAAGTACCAAAAATCACCAAAATCACCCTGAATATGGGTGTTGGTGAAGCAGCCATAGACAAGAAGGTGATGGAGCGGGCAACGGCCGATATGGCAGTGATCGCGGGCCAGAAACCGATCGTGACGATGTCACGCAAGTCCGTGGCGTCTTTCAAGATCCGTGACGGTTGGCCGGTGGGCTGTAAAGTCACCCTGCGCCGGGAGCGGATGTACGAATTCCTGGATCGACTTGTTAACGTGTCGATGCCGCGTATCCGCGACTTCCGTGGCGTGAGCCCCAAGTCATTTGACGGGCGAGGTAACTTCAGCCTGGGCGTGCAGGAACAGATCGTGTTCCCCGAGATCGATTTCGACAAGGTCGATGCGATGCGGGGTATGGACATCACCATTACGACGACGGCGAAGAATGACGAGCAGGGACGTGCGTTGCTGCAGGCGTTCAACTTCCCGTTCAAAGCGAAATAAGGCAGGTATTGAGGCATGGCAAAAGTATCCATGATTAACCGCGAGAAGAAGCGCGCGAAGCTGGTGAACAAGTACGCCAGCAAGCGGGCAGCCCTGAAAGCGATCATCGTCGACCCGAACATGGGTTACGAGGAGCGGCAGGACGCGATGTTCGCGCTGCAGAAATTACCACGGGATTCCAGCCCCGTGCGCCAGCGCAATCGTTGCCAGATTTCAGGCCGGCCGCGCGGTTTCTACCGGCGCTTTGGCCTGAGCCGCAACAAGTTGCGCGAAGCAGCCATGCGGGGCGATGTCCCCGGGTTGCGCAAGGCCAGCTGGTAATTGTAGAGCCGGGTTAATCCCGAATCACCGAGACACAGGTATAAAGAAATGAGCATGAGTGACCCGATTGCCGATATGTTGACGCGTATCCGCAACGCACAGGCAACCAACAAGACGACCGTCAAGATGCCTTCATCCAAGGTCAAGATCGGTATTGCCGGCGTGTTGAAAAGTGAAGGCTACATCAACGATTTCCGGGTCGCCGAGAACGACGGCAAACCGGATCTCGAGGTGACGTTGAAGTATTTCCAGGGCAGGGGCGTGATCGACATGATCAAGCGTGCCAGCCGTCCTGGTCTGCGGCAGTACCGTGGCAAGAATGATCTGCCGAAGGTATTCGACGGGCTGGGGATTACGATCGTCAGCACGTCCCAGGGCATCATGACTGAAAGTGCAGCACGAGCCGCCGGACACGGTGGCGAAGTCTTGTGCTTCGTTTCCTGAGGAGTGTGAGATGTCACGCGTAGCGAAAAATCCGATTTCCGTGCCCCAGGGCGTTGATATCAATATCAGCGACGACCGGGTCGATATCAAGGGCCCTAAGGGCAACTTGAGCCTCAACCTGCACCCGACAGTTCAACTGGCGCGTGAAGATAACGAGATCCGGGTTCAGTGGAATACGGATAAGGATGTCGCCATGGCCGGAACCTTTCGGGCCCTGGTGAATAACATGGTGATGGGCGTTAGTGAAGGTTTCCAGAAGAAGCTGACCTTGGTGGGCGTGGGCTACCGGGCGCAGGTACAGGGCAACAGCCTGAACCTCAGTCTCGGTTTTTCGCATCCTATCGATTACGCCATGCCGGAAGGTATCACCATTGAAACGCCCTCGCAGACGGAAATCGTGGTGAGTGGTTGCGATAAGCAGCGTGTCGGCCAGGTTGCGTCCGAGATCCGGGCGTTTCGCCCGCCGGAGCCTTACAAGGGCAAGGGCGTGCGTTACTCGGATGAGCGCGTAGTACGGAAAGAAGCCAAAAAGGCCTGATCAGGCCTGGCGCAGAGGTATTGAGAGATGGAAAAGAGAGAATCACGTTTGCGTCGGGCCCGGAAAGCACGGGCTCACATCAAGCGTCTTGGCGTGCCCCGGTTGACGGTGCATCGCAGTGGCCGCCACATCTATGCGCAGGTTATCGCCGCAGAAGATGGCAAGGTCCTGGCCGCGGCTTCCACGTTGCAGAAAAGCGTGCGAGACGGGCTGAGTGGTACGAACAACAAGGATGCTGCGTCGGCGGTAGGCAAAGCCGTGGCGGAGAAGGCTCTGGCGGCAGGCATCAAGGATGTTGCTTTTGATCGTTCAGGGTTCAAATACCACGGACGGATCAAGCAACTCGCCGACGCCGCCCGTGAAGGCGGATTACAGTTCTAGTCACGGTCGGAATTGACCGGATAAAGCAGGTAGACAAATGTCAAGAATGGACAGAGATAACAGCGACGGCATGCAGGAAAAGCTGGTAGCCGTCAACCGTGTGGCCAAGGTCGTCAAGGGCGGCCGGATTTTTGGTTTCACCGCGTTGAGCGTGGTCGGCGATGGCGAAGGCAAAGTAGGCTTTGGCTACGGCAAGGCCCGCGAAGTGCCTGTAGCGATCCAGAAATCCATGGAAAAAGCACGCCGGAATATGATCCAGGTGACGCTGAAGGAAGGTACGCTGTGGCATTCGGTCAAGGCGAGTCATTGCGGCTCCAAGATCTACATGCAGCCGGCATCTGAAGGTACTGGCGTTATCGCCGGCGGTGCCATGCGCGCAGTGCTGGAAACAGTAGGTGTTCGCAACGTGTTGGCCAAGAGTGTTGGCTCCAACAGCCCGATTAACCTGGTTCGAGCCACCATCAAAGGGCTGCAGCAGATGTACAGCCCGGAAGCTATTGCTGCGAAGCGTGGCAAGCCGGTCGACGAGATCCTTGAGAATCACGGATAACAGCAGACATGGCTAAGCAAAAACAGATCAAAGTCACCCTGGTCAGGTCCCCGATCAGCGCCCAGCCCAAGCACCGCGAATGCGTTCGCGGGTTGGGGCTCAAGCGGATGCATCAGACCGTGGTGCTAGAAGACACGCCATCCATTCGTGGCATGGCCCGGAAAATTGAATACATGGTACGAGTGGAAGAGGCCTGAGCCTCTCTGCGAACCTCGGATTAAGGAAAGTACTGCAATGAAACTGAACAGCATCAGCCCGGCAGAGGGCAGCAAGCGTGATCGCAAACGAGTCGGTCGGGGCATCGGCTCCGGCAATGGCAAGACTGCGGGGCGCGGTCACAAGGGACAGAAGTCGCGTTCCGGTGGTTTTCACAAGGTCGGCTTCGAGGGCGGTCAGATGCCTTTGCAGCGCCGTCTGCCCAAGCGTGGCTTCGCTTCCAAGACGGAGCGGTTCAATGCTGAGGTGCGCCTGTACCACCTCGCTGCCATGAAAGCTGATGTCATTGATATGGAAGCTTTGAAGTCCGCCGGGCTGGTTAACGAGCGTACGCGCAAAGTCAAAATCATCAATACCGGCACGTTGGAGCGCGCAGTTACCGTCAAGGGGCTGAACGTTACCAAGGGTGCGCAAGCAGCTATCGAAGCAGCGGGCGGCAAGGTCGAATAATGTCGCGCTCGCCCTCACAAATGGCGGAAACCCTGGGTGGTCTGGGGCGGCTGACCGAATTACGTCAGCGCCTCCTGTTCGTGCTTGCGGCGCTACTGGTCTACCGGGTCGGTACGTTTATTCCGGTGCCGGGCGTCAACCCGCAAGCGCTGCTGCAGTTCATGAACTCGCAGCAGGGGACGATCATCGACGTGTTTAACCTGTTCACCGGTGGTGCACTGGAGCGCTTTTCACTGTTTGCCCTGGGCGTAATGCCCTATATCTCGGCTTCCATCATCATGCAATTGATGTCCAGCGCTGTGCCGCAATTGCAGCAACTGAAGAAGGAAGGCTCGACAGGACGGCAGAAAATCACCCAATACACGCGCTTTTTCACGGTGATTTTGGCTGCGTTCCAGGCCGGTAGTGTGGCTTTTGCTTTGCAATCGCAGGGTTCGGTGGTGTTCGCGCCGGGCTTTGGGTTCCTGTTTACCGCCATCGTGACGCTGACCGCAGGAACGGTTTTCCTGATGTGGTTGGGTGAGCAGATTACCGAGCGTGGTGTCGGTAACGGTATCTCGCTGATCATTTTCGCGGGTATTGTTGCCGGGTTGCCTCGGGCCATTGCCGGCACGCTGGAACTGGTCAATACCGGGCAGCTCAGCATTCCGGCCATGCTGTTGATCCTGGCACTGGTGCTGGCCGTGATCTATTTCATCGTCCGGGTTGAGCGCGGCCAGCGGTTGATCACCGTCAATTACGCGCAACGCCAGGGAAGAGTGGCCTATCAGAACCAGCAGACACATCTGCCACTGAAGATCAACATGTCGGGTGTTATCCCCGCCATTTTCGCTTCGAGCCTCGTGATCTTCCCATCGACGCTGGCGACGTGGTTCAGTAGTTCAGACGAACTCTCGTGGTTGACGGACGTCGCCGCGGCCATGTCACCGGGTAACCTGCCGTACACGCTGATGTATTCCGGATTGATTATTTTCTTCTGTTTCTTCTACACCGCGCTGGTGTTCAATTCCAAGGAAACGGCGGACAACTTGAAAAAATCAGGGGCTTTCATACCGGGTATTCGCCCCGGGCGCCAGACCGCTGACTATATTGACAACGTGCTGACGCGACTGACCATGGTCGGGTCGCTGTACCTGGTGGCCGTGTGCTTGCTGCCGGATATCTTGCGCGTTGTCTGGGCCGTGCCTTTTTACTTTGGCGGCACATCCGTGCTGATCGTGGTGGTTGTGATCATGGACTTTATTGCCCAGGTCCAGGCCCACCTGATCTCGCACAAGTACGACAGCCTGATGAAGAAGGCCAACCTGAAGTCCTATGGGCGTTCAGGCGTGGTCAGACGCTAGGCATATTTGGGCGCGGCATCGGCCGCCAGGATAACGGCGGACGGGTCATTGACCGCGAACTGCCACCGATCTGAGGAGAGGAGCCATGAAAGTACAGGCTTCAGTAAAGAAAATTTGCCGGAACTGCAAGGTGGTCAGGCGCAAAGGCGTCGTATTTGTGATCTGCAGTGACAAGAAGCACAAGCAACGCCAGGGCTGAGGCTCTGCTGGACAGCTTTGGGCTTTAAACGGTAATACTGATTCGATATAATGCGCTGTTTACTTTCGAGCAGCCGAACGGATAGCAGGAGTAAGTAGAATGGCTCGCATTGCGGGAGTCAATTTGCCCATCCAGAAACATACTTGGGTGGCACTGACAAACATTTACGGCATTGGCCGTACCCGCGCTTTGCAAATCTGCGAAGCTGCTGGCGTGCGTCCGGAAACCAAGGTCCGGGATCTGACTGAGCCCGAAGTGGAAAACATTCGCAGCCAGGTGGCGAGTATCTCGGTGGAAGGTGATTTGCGCCGAGAAGTGGCCATGAATATCAAGCGTCTGATGGACCTCGGGTGCTATCGCGGACTGCGTCACCGCCGGGGATTGCCCGTGCGTGGACAGCAGACTAAAACCAATGCCAGGACCCGGAAAGGTCCACGGCGACCCATTAAGCGTTAATAGCAGGCAGATCTGAAGATGGCAAAGCCCAAGACAAAAGTCAGGAAGAAGGTCAAAAAGACCGTGGTCGATGGAATCGCCCACGTTCATGCTTCTTTCAACAACACCATCATTACCTTGAGTGACCGCCAGGGCAACGTCCTGTCGTGGGCCACTTCCGGCGGTGCCGGTTTCCGTGGTTCCCGCAAGAGCACGCCCTTCGCAGCGCAGGTCGCCGCGGAAGCTGCCGGCCGCACGGCGCTGGAATTCGGTTTGAAAAACCTCGAGGTTCGTGTCAAGGGTCCCGGCCCCGGACGTGAGTCTTCGGTACGTGCCCTGAATGCGTTGGGCTACAAAATCACCAACATCATCGACGTGACGCCGATTCCGCACAACGGATGCCGTCCGCCGAAAAAACGTCGCGTCTAAGGAAACAGGAACATGGCAAGATATACAGGACCAACCTGCAAACTCGCGCGCCGTGAGGGAACCGACCTCGGTTTGAAGTCGCCCGCACGCGGGCTCGAATCGAAGTGCAAGGTGACGCAGCCACCAGGGC
The DNA here is from genome assembly GCA_024640045.1 of Chromatiales bacterium. Classification (GTDB taxonomy): domain Bacteria; phylum Pseudomonadota; class Gammaproteobacteria; order Xanthomonadales; family SZUA-36; genus WTJD01. Next base: position 11,876 of record JAHEFS010000053.1, read on the forward strand.
AGCACGGCGCATCACGCCGGCAGCGCCTGTCGGACTACGCCTTGCAACTGCGGGAAAAACAGAAAGTGCGCCGTATTTACGGCATCCTGGAAAAACAGTTTCGCAACTACTACAAGGCGGCTGCCCAGCAAAAGGGCGCAACTGGCGAAAACCTGTTGCGGCTGCTGGAAGGTCGGCTTGACAACGTCGTTTATCGCATGGGTTTTGCCGTCACGCGGGCACAGGCGCGCCAGATGGTGTCACATAAAGCCGTGTCTGTTAATGGCCAGGTCGTCAATATCCCGTCGTACCAGGTCGCTCCTGGCGATGTGGTCGCCATCCGCGAGAAAGCCAGGAACCAGCTGCGGGTGAAGGAAGCCGTGACGTTGAGCCAGGACATGAACCTGGTGGCCGGTTGGGTTGAGGTAGATAACACCAAGCTCGAGGGGCAGTTCAAGGCCTATCCAGACCGAGATGAATTGCCGCCGGACATCAATGAAAGCCTGATCGTAGAGCTTTACTCGAAGTAATCCTGGTGTGTCGCCGGCGTGTCCGGCGCACACTGAACCGAATATCTGAATTGGTGAGGAACATCCCATGATGGGTGTGATTGAAAATATGCTTAAGCCGACTGCCGTCGGTGTTGACGCCGTTAACCCCAACCGTGCGCGGATCGCTTTGGAGCCGCTGGAGCGTGGATTCGGCCATACCCTTGGTAATGCGCTGCGGAGAGTACTGCTCTCGTCTATCCCGGGCTATGCCATCGTGGAGGTGGAGATTGACGGCGTGCTGCACGAGTACACGGCTGTTGAAGGCCTGCAGGAAGACATCATCGAGGTGCTGTTGAACCTGAAGGGCATCGCCCTGCGAATGCACGAGCGGGAAGAGACTACGTTGACACTGAGCAAGTCGGGTCTCGGCCCAGTCACTGCCGGCGACATACAAACTGATCACGACGTGGAATTGGTCAACCCGGACCACGTAATCTGCAACCTGACCAAGGATGGCGCCATAAATATGCGCTTGAAGGTTGCGCGCGGTGTGGGCTATCAGCCCGCTACTCGTTTGAATATCGGCGAGCAGGAGACCCGCCCGATCGGACGCCTGATGCTGGATGCTTCATTCTGCCCGGTGCGGAAAGTGGCCTACAGCGTAGAGGCAGCCCGTGTGGAGCAACGCACCAACCTGGACAAGCTGGTATTGGACATCGAGACCAATGGCACCATCGACTGCGAAGAAGCGGTCAAATTGGCAGCCAATATATTGGCAGATCAGCTTTCTGTCTTCGTCGATTTCAAGGCACGCACAGAAGAAGTTCAGGAAGCCAAGTCACAGGAAATCGACCCGATCCTGCTGCGCCCGATCGATGACCTCGAGTTGACGGTTCGTTCGGCCAATTGTCTGAAGGCGGAAAGCATTCTGTACATTGGTGATCTCGTACAGCGCACCGAGGTCGAGTTGCTCAAGACGCCAAATCTCGGTAAAAAGTCACTGACGGAAATAAAGGACGTGCTGGCACAGCATGACCTGTCTCTGGGCATGAAACTGGAAAACTGGCCGCCGGAAATTCTGGCGGAAATCTGAACAAGAAGACTGGCAGGACACGAACATGCGTCACCTCAAATCCGGACGTAAACTGAATATGAACAGCGCCCATCGCAAGGCCATGTTTCGCAACATGGCGGCGTCGCTGTTCCACCACGAGATCATCAAGACGACCTTGCCGCGCGCCAAGGAATTGCGCCGCGTGGCTGAGCCGCTGATCACGCTGGCCAAGACCGACAGCGTTGCGCACCGGCGTCAGGCTTTCGATCGCTTGCGTGACAAGGAGGCGGTTGGCAAACTGTTCGAAGAACTGGGTCCGCGTTACAACGCCCGCCCCGGTGGTTACTTGCGTATCATGAAGTGTGGCTATCGCCCCGGTGACAAGGCCCCGATGGCTTATGTCGAACTGGTAGGACGCCCGCGCGAGGAAGACTTGGTCGAAAGCGAATAGCTGTTGAATATAATGGTTGAAAAAGGCCCGGCATCGCCGGGCTTTTTTTTATTGATAAAATAGGTAAGTGAGTGGACCTCGTGACGCAATTCTCCAGCGTTGGCGCCCGGACCGTAAACCGTTGGCCGCGTATCAGCTGGATTTCCTCGACAAACAAGCTGGAACTGGAAGACCACATTTGGGAGTACGATTAGATGGCACAGGGCTATGAATCAATATTGATGAGTTCGCCTTTATTTGCAGGGTTTACCGAGCACGGAGCAAAGTCTGTGCTCGAGACGGGTGAGATCATCGTGCTGGAGCGTGGGGAAGTGTTTTTCAGGGAGGGCGATGGACCCGACTCGGTTGCTTTTCTGCTGGAAGGCGAAGTGCAGGCTTACGTGGAACGGGATGGCGTTGAAATCGTGTTCGGCACAATGGGTGCGGGTGCGCTGATTGGTGAATTGGCAGTTCTATGCGAGGCGCCCCGAGCCGCATCCGTCAGGGCGCCCGATCAAGCGACATTTCTGAAGTGGGATGCTAACGGTTTTCGGCGTCTGCTCCTGCGTAATACACATCTGGCGCAAAAAGTTTTCAGTCAGGCGATGAAGGTGGTGCTGGAAAATCAGCAAGCGTTGATCGAGAAATTGACCCGGCAAGAAGAAGGGGCCTGATCAGAACAGGCGGCTGCCGAGCTGGTAGATGACGAAGGCGCCCAGGTAGGCAACAACGGTCATATAGGTCCAGGCGAAAACGGGCCAGCGCCAACTGTTGGTCTCACGCCGGATGGTGGCAACGGTGGCGGCACACTGCAGGCACCAGGCGTAGAACACCAGCATGCCAAGTACCATGGGAAGCGTGAATATCTCTCGCCCATCGGGCCAGCGCGCTGAGCGCAGTTTTTGCGCCAGGCTGGTTTCGTCCGCTTCCGTTCCAACCGCGTAGATGGTGCCCATCACGGCGACGACGACTTCACGGGCAGGAAACCCTGCAATCACGGCTGCAGAAACCCTCCAGTCCCAGCCCAGTGGCCGGAATACAGGCTCCACGGCGCGCCCGGCTCGTCCCAGCAGGCTTTGTGAAAGCTGCGCAGCATTGACGGTATTCTCGATTTCGAGGTGGCTCTGGCCAGCGTTGGCCGTGCGCAGGAGTTCTGCATCGGCCTCGCCGAGCCGAGGAAAATTAGCCAGCACCCACACCAGTACCGCGACCATGAAGATCACCGTTCCGGCCCGTTTGAGAAAGACCTTGGCCCGGGCGAGCAGCTTGATTCCTACCGTTTGCAGGTTGGGACGTCTGAATTCGGGCAGCGCCAACATGAATTGGGGTTTAGGTCCTTTCAGCGCTGAAGACTTCATCAGCTTGGCGGTCAGTAATCCACCCAGGATTCCCAGGAGATAAAGCCCGAACAGCACCAGGCCCTGGAGGTTAAACCAGCCCATGGACTGGTTGGGTACGAAAGCGGCGATCAGCAGGGCGTAAATGGGTAGGCGAGCCGAACAGGTCATGAATGGCGCGGCCAGAATGGTCGCGAAACGATCACGTCGGTCAGGGATGACCCGGGTCGCCATGATGGCCGGTACGGCGCATGCAAAGCTGGACAGCATGGGAATGACCGATTGTCCCGAAAGCCCCACCGCACGCATGACCCGGTCCATCAGAAATGCCGCCCTGGCGAGGTAGCCCGTGTCTTCCAGCACAATAATGAACAGGAACAAAATCAGGATCTGCGGCAGGAACACCAGCACGCTGCCCACGCCGGCAATGACGCCGTCTGCCAGGAAACTGCCCAGCAGGGTATTACCCAGGGTTTCGGAAACGAGCCCCCCCAGGGCGGTTGCTCCGGCGTCGATAGCCTCCATCAAAGGCGAAGCCCATGAAAATACGGCTTGGAAGACCAGGACCAGAACGGCGAAAAACATCAAGGTCGCGGGCCATGGTCGGTTGATCCAGCCCGTGAGGCGTGCCCCCATCCTGGCGAACAGTGCTGCATTGTGTTGCGCTTCGCCCAGCACTTGCTTGACCCAGGCGTAACGGTGTCGGGCCTCTTCTGCCTGCGGTGGAGCATCGCCGAAGAGTTCTGACCTTGCAGCGACTACACGCTCGGCACTGATGAGGTGTTCAAGGTCGCACTCCGCTGCGCTGCCCGGATGCAACAGGCCCTGCAAGACGTCGATGCGGGGCAGTTGGCCGCCGGTTTCATCCGCGAGTTGCTGTGCGCGCTGACTGAGCTCTGGCCAGGACGCCGGGGTGGCTGGCACCGGAACTTCCTCCAGGTGCTCGAGCGCTGTCTTCAATTCAGTCAGGCCGTGTCCCGTGATGGAGGAGACCGGCAGCACGGGAACGCCGCCCAGTCTGCGGCTCAGCACCTCCGGATCGACGGTAATACCGGATGCGGTAGCGAGATCATGCATGGTCAAAGCGACCATGGTGGGCAGCTGTAATTCCAGTAATTGTTCCAGCAGGTACAGGCCCTGGTAGAGATGGGTGGCGTCTACGACAACCAACAGGCCGGCAGGCGCTTCAGTTTCATCGGCGCGCCCCAGGAGTACGTCCACCGCGATTTTTTCATCTGCGGAATGGCCGCCCAGGCAGTAGATGCCAGGCAGATCAACCAGTCTCAGTGCGCTTTGCGGGAGTTGCACCGTGCCGACATGTTTTTCGACGGTCACACCGGGATAGTTGCCCGTCGTTTGGCGCAAGCCGGTCAGCCGGTTGAACAGGGTGCTTTTGCCAGAGTTCGGGTTGCCGATGACGGCGACTGACGATCGGGCCAGTCGACGAACACCCACCCTTGAGATTGGAACACCGACGTGGCCGGCTTCAGCCATGGGCCCCCGTCCCGAAGAGTTGGAATTGCCTGGCCTGCTCTTTGCGAATAGAAATGGAAGTTCCGAAGACGCTCACTTCTAGTGGATCGCCGCCGATCGCCGCGTGTTTGAAGCAGATGTCGGCTCCTTCGACCAGACCCAGCACCATAAGGCGCACCACGCCGGGCAAGCGGGTATCGACTGACTGGATTCGTGCAGTCTGGCCGGGTTTGAGATCAGCAATGGTCATTTTTTCCTCGGGGTTCAATCCGCGAGCCTGAATTGTAAATGAGAGGTATTCTCATTTCGCAAAGCCATTATATAGGAAAAAAACTTGCCAAAACACGAACACAGATCAATTGGGCCGGGTTTTTTTCCGAGTCAATTAAACGGCCCGCGAACCCACTGGCCCTTCTTCATCACCGCACAGCAGGCATTGGCCTGGAACTGGTACAACCAGTGGTTGAGACTGGGTGATTGGATGATAGCCAGATCGGCTTGGCAGCCGTGTACCAGCGAACCCACCGTGTCGTGCGCAGCAATGGCCCGCGCAGCGACGGTGGTGGCTCCCATCAGGCTTTCCTGAGGTGTCATGGCCTGGTTCACGCAGGCCAGCAACATGGCCAACGGCAAATGGTAGCTGGGCGCGGATCCGGGATTGAAATCTGTTGCGATCGCAACCGGGACTCCGGCAGCAAGCAACCTGCGTGCCGGCAGATAGCGTTCACCCAGGTACAGAGAAGCGATTGGTAAGCTCACAGCCACGGTACCTGACGCTGCCAGGGCTTCGATACCCGTGTCACTCACATATTCAAGGTGTTCTGCGCTGATTGCACCCAGTTCGGCCGCCAGCGTGGCACCCCCGCCGTCGCTGAGCTGATCGGCATGCAGCTTCAGTGCAAAACCGAGTTCCCCGGCCCGAGTCAGAATTCGCCGCGCTTCATCCAGGGAGTAGGCGCCCTTCTCGACGAAGG
>JAHEFS010000054.1 GCA_024640045.1 Chromatiales bacterium
GGTCACCTGCAGGTTGCGATTGGCCTCTGCCTCGAGAAACTGTTCTGCCTCGAGTTTGGTGCGATGGTAGATCGATCTCGGTTCGGGCTTGGTGTGCTCGTCGATCCATGCCGCTTGGTCTGGATGCCGGGCTGCCCAACCATACAGTGCCGTAGTGCTGGTAAATACCAATACCTTGACACCGCAAGCCCGTGCTGCCCGTAGCACGGCTTCCGTACCTTTTACATTGGTTCGGTAAAATTCATTATCGTCGCGGATGCCGACGTGCGGGGCATGCAATGCAGCCGTATGCACAACGGCATCCGCTCCCTCGAACGCTTTCCTCAACAATCCTTGGTCCTCAAGGTCACCCAGGTGAGTTGCTATCGAGGACACTGAACGATCAATCCCGGTGATTTCGTTATTCCGGCAAAGCGAGAAATGAATAGCGCGACCAATGCGGCCGCTGATTCCGGTAATTGCGATCTTCATGGCTGTAGCAGTCTAGCCAATTGACTACCCTAATCAAAAGGGCCGCTGCACGTCGGGTCGAAAGCGCTCATTGGCCTCATGAAGCTGTCAATGATCATTCCTGGCCGAAAGCCGAACTGATGAGAGGTGTTTTTCGGACAGGAGCATAGGCATCACCAAGGTATACTCAGTCGAGAGTGACGACTTCGATCAGACGATCGCCAAAAGGAAAAGCTCAACAGGGCTGGACCTGGTACGAGGCCTAATGCAGCTAGACCATTTCTTCATTTTGACTAAGAAAATGGCCCCCGAGGCTGAGCTTCTCAAGCACTTCGGGTTGAAAGAGGGAACGTCGAATGAGCACCCCGGCCAGGGAACTTCGAATCGGCGCTTTTTTTTCTGCAACGCTGCTTTAGAGTTGCTCTACGTCCGCGACGAAATCGAAGCCGAACGGGGGCCTGGTCAAGGTTTGCGTCTCCCTGAACGGGCTTTGACGCGTGGTGCATCTCCATTCGGTCTCGTTATGAGATGTAAGGGCGATTCCGACGGCCTGCCCTTCTCGGGGTGGCGCTATCAGCCTGCGTACTTTGACACCGGCATAAGCTTCCTCGTCGCCGATAACTCCGATCGCTTGGACGAGCCTCTGTGCCTCTGCTTGCCCAACGGTTTGCCTTCAGGATCGCCCCAGGTGAAGTCAGAGGCTCCATTCACTGAGGTTACTGAGATTCGGCTTCACGTTCCGGTAGCCAAGCCATCGTCGGCTCTAGAGGCAATTGCGCTGGTAGAGGGAATTCATGTTCATTTAGAAAGCCCCCACCTTCTTGAAATCGCCTTCGGCCATGAGGCTGAAGGTAATCGTCACGATTTTCGCCCCAGTCTCCCGTTAGCAATTTGTTGGTGAGTAACACCGACCGCCGCTGGCCGAAAGCAGAACATAGCCTTTTTTGGCCTAGAATCGAAACGGCTCAATCTCCCAGTGCTCCGTACTCGCGTGCACCACCAGGCACGAAGGGCCGCCGTTGTTGCGTACCTGTCCGGCCGCGCCCGGGTTGACGATCCAGGGGACTTCCGATTTGTCCACCATGCGGTGATGCGTGTGGCCGTAAACAATCATCTTTGAATGCGGATGGGCCGCACGTAGACCCGCCATGTCCGGCGTGCCCCAACCATGCTCATGGCCGTGTTCGACCGACAGCTTGCCCCCGGGCAGTTCGAGTTCGGCGATGCGCGGCAGGGTAATAACCGTTTCGCGTTCTTCTTCCAACCAGCGCTCCGGAACATCGTTATTGCCCGCAACGGCGATCACCCGGTCGTTGTGCTCATGCAAGGCGTCGAGAATGTGTTTTCCGCAGACGTCGCCGGCGTGCACGACCATGTCGCAACGCGCCACCACGGCCAGGATTTCCGGATAGATGTATCCGTGCGTGTCTGAAACCAGCGCAACGCTTACGGGGCGCTCGATGCTCATTATTCAACCCCGCCACGTGAGCTAATCGCAGCCTGCAGCGATTGCAGGAAGTCTTCCTTTTCGACCGATAACACCTCAATGGCCGCATCCCTGAAAAAACAATCCAGGGTTCCCGCGACCTGCTCAAGCGGTAAGCCACGCAATGCGCCCTCCAGATCGTAGACGACCCGCGGTGGCGTTACGAAAAAGTCTCCGGTAATCAGCGCCGAGGCGATTCGGTTTTGTCGCGGACCCTGCAAACGAAGGTAGGTCCGCACCGTACCCCCTGGACCCGTATGCTCGCCCTCGAGAACACCGGGCTCGTGTTTGGGTAGTTCGATTTCATCGACAAACTCGTCACGGCCGATTTCTTCATCGAACAGTTTTCGCGCCAGGTCACGCGTATCATCATCGAGCTCGCCCGTCTCCGCGTGAAGGCCGAGACCTTCCTCAAAACCCGCAACCAGGGATGCCTGGACTGTTGCCATGCTGGGGCAATTGTCGCCCTTCAGCGCTTTAAGAGTGACAATCCGCTGCGCTGCTGAGTCCAGTTCTCGCTTGTCTAATTTGGCCTTCGCCACCTTCAGTGCAGACACCATCAGGGCAGGGTCGAGATCCACCAGGACGGTACCCTGGAAAAACAGGGTATCGCCATCGAAGAAGCCACCCGTTCCGCTGATCTTTCGTCCATCCACTTCGATATCGTTTCGAGGCCGAAAGCGTGCATCTACACCAAGCTGGCTGAGCCCCGCGGCAGCCGCTTTGCATATCGTTCGCGCCACCTCGGTCAGGTCACAGCCGCGTAAGGCAGAACGATGAACCACCAACTCCCAACCGAGTTGCCCTGGGTCGAGAAAAATGGCTCCTCCCCCTGTAATCCGACGCGCCAGACCGATGTCGTGCTGCCGACAGAATTCGAGATCAACCTCCTGTGCCAGGCACTGGTGCCGCCCGATCAGGGCGGTGGGGGGGAAGCGCAGAAATCGTAGGGTATTCGGTAGCGCGCCCTGCTGGTGCCGTTCAACCAGAGCCTGACCCAGCGCGATATTCAGGCGGCCCTCGATGACGCCGCTGTCGATGACTCTTAGCTGTTCGGACAAGAGGTCAGACCTGCCTCAGCGGGATACCCATTTGCTTGCGGATTTTCTTGACGTCCTTTTTCTTCGGCTGGAAAGGATAGCTGGCGATGTCGCTCGGCGGCGAATCACCATAGGGCCGATCGCAGGCCGATATATCCTCTGCAAACTTGCCCGGGCATCCCGAGGTACGAAATGCGACACCCGCATTGATGACATCGTCCAGTTCGCCCTGCGGCAGACCAAAGTGCTTGACCCGGCCAAGCTCGTCGAACCTCATGTGGTCGACGTGCACATCACGGTAATCGATCAGGTAGCGGGCCAGCTGCACGCGGCGCCATTGGTCGCGAGGTGTCGCCGGCAGATGGTCCATCAATGAGCCTTGCTCCGGGAAAAAACAGAACATGTGGCTGTGACCACCCAGGTCGACCAGTTCCTGCACCAGCTTCAGCACCTCGTACTCGGTCTCGCCCATGCCGACGATGATGTGCGCGCCGAATTTTTGCGGACCGAAGATATCCTTGGCATCGAGCAGGACTTCCCAGTATTTGCTCCACTTGTGCGGCGACTGCACACCCTTGCCGCGCGTCCGGTCAAACAGTGCCGGCGTGGCCGCATCCAGCGCCACAGTGAAAATGTCGGCCCCCAGGTCTCGCAGGTTCTTTACATCGTCCCGTCCCATCGTGGTCGGGTTGGACAGGATGGAAACCGGCATGGTGTCGGGATCGATTTTTGCAGTCCATTTCTTCAGTACCGCAACGGTGTCTTCGTCCGAACGCGGATGGGTAATCATCGAAATACACATGCGGTGGAAAGGGCTGTCGATGCCATCACGCGCCACGATGTCCACGATTTCGTCCATCGGAACCGCCGGCCAGTCCACGCGAATAAAGTTGCGATCGGCGTAATCCCGCTCGGCTTCCCGGTGGCGTGCCAGGCCGCAGTACGCACAATTCGCGCGGCAGCCTTCCGGGTAGGTGAGCAGCAGATTTAGGCAGCGCGTGCACTCGCAGCGGTACATCCGCCCGTCGGTCACGCCCAGGGTGATGGCCGCGGCCGTCGACATCTGCACATACTCCGGTGAACGCATGTGTGGCGTCAGGATATTGTAGTCCGGGCGATAGACTCCCTGCGGCGCCGGGCCCTCGTTCTTCACCCGGGCCCCGTTGCGCATTTCTTTAGGTGTCTTTCCGGGAACCCGGGGCGCCATGGCATCAAAAGGATTGAAATCCAACTCATCCCCATTGGTGGACGAGGTGACGCCTTCCTGTTTTACACAACCCATCTATAACTCCCTTGGTCCGGCCGGATCAGGCCGCACAACTCGAAGTGGACAAAGTGGCTAAACCCTCTGACAGGCCCTGCCCCAGTTTGATTGAACAGCAGGCATGCGCCTGGTGGAACGGCCGACCGATGGCGTTGGCCACCGAAACCGCCCCGTCGGCCGGGAAGGCAATGCCGTCCAGGCCCGCCATGACCGCATAGGCATCGGTAACACGCTTGTGCATGCCGGGTGGGCGAGCACATCCGAGCAGCACCTGTCGATCCGGCAGTTTCTCGCGCGCAGCCATGAAAATCCGCCCGACATCTCCGGTTGACGGCGTCACGAAGGTTCCCGGCTTCGCATAGAACGGCATGATGACAACCAGGACCAGGGCCTGGCAATTGTGCCGGGCAATGATATCCAGGGCATTTTCCTCACCCAGGATTTTCCCGTAGTGCAAGCCGATCACGATGTGCGGCGAGACCTGCATGGAGGTCGCGCAAATGGCCTCGAGGGTGCGTTCGAAGTCCTCGACCGGCCGGTTCAGGTGATAGACATCCCGAATGGTCTCTTCGGACCCGATCACGTCCAGCATGGCCGTGTCCACGCCAGCCGCTTCCATTTCCTTCGCCCCGGCTTCATCCGTCAGGGCCGTGTGGATGGCGACGCGCAGGTGGGGGAAATCCCGCTTCAGCCGCTCTATGACCGGGTAGAACCGGGAATAGTTGATCTCATTGCGCTTGTTGGATCCGCCAGACAGCAGAAAACCCTGCAAATCCTCACGCTCAACCAGGTCACGGACTTTGCGTTCGAGAATCTCCGGCTTGATCGCCGGGATCATCGGCTCCAGGATCTTGGCCTCACAGTGGTCGCACATCAAAGCACAGCCCGCGGCCGTGATCGAAAAGGCAGGGAAGCTGTTTTTGCCGCAGCTTTGCAGTTCGCTGCTTTCGTATTCCTTGAAGGTGGGCGTAGAAAACCGCACCAGGCGACTTTCGGTGGAATGCCGGCGCTGCTGCATCTGTCGCACCAGTTCCGCGTCGAACTCCCCATCTTCCAGGTCTTCGATAGCCAATACCGCTTCGAGCCAGGCGTCTTGATTTTGCGTCATCATATCCATCGGTATTTGTTCTTCACTATTGCAGCACGAATCGGGCAGCCTGTTCCACCTCGGCCCGAACCGGTCCGGTGTTCGGTGAGTCGGCCAGCGTTCGCAACCAATTCGTTTCGATATCTTCCTCGTCCACCAGATCACACTCGTAACCGCCCAGCATCCGCTGTGCTTCCAGCGGCAGATCTGCGGGGAAGTCCCGCCCGCTAAGGCGGCCCCACAGGCCCGTCCAGCAACGCACGACGGTCCAGGGATTATACCCGCCCCCACCCAGCACGACGGCGCGCTTGCACCGCGAGACCAGGGTCTCGACCGCATCCCATAAGCCGAGGTTGCTGAGTTCCAGCCTGGAGAGCGGATCTCCCGCGAGGCCGTCTGCGCCACAGGTGATGACCAGTGCCTCCGGTTCGAACCGTTCGAGCAAGGGCAGCACAGCGGCCTCCACCAGGTAGGCTAACTCGCTGTCATTGAAGCCTCGCGGCACCGGCAGGTTGCGTGCCTGGCCGCCACCGAAGTCATCGAGCGGCCCGGTATGGGGCCAGCGATTGGCTTCATGGATGGAAAGGGTGAACACGCGGTTGTCGGCCTCGAACGCATCCTGCACGCCATCGCCGTGGTGCGCGTCGAGGTCCACGTACAGAACCCGCCGCATACCGCCGTCGAGCAGCGTCAGGATGGCAAACACCGGATCATTGAAGTAACAAAAGCCGGATGCGCGGTCGGCACGGCCATGATGGGTACCGCCGGCCGGGTGAAAGGCCGGAACGCCCTCCAACGCCAGTTGTGCAGCCAGTATCGAGCCACCCACGGCGGTTGCGGCGCGCTCAAACAAGCCGGGGAACAGGGGGTTTTCCATGGTGCCGATGCGGTAGCGGTCGCGATCCTCGGCAGAAACCCGCCCCGCTGCCTCCGCGGATATCAGCGCCTGGATGTATGCCGGATCGTGAAAGCGGGCGAGTTCCGCCACGGTGGCCCGCTCGCAGCTGCGCGTGTTGCCTTTTTCAAACCACCCGAGGAGCGCGCACAACTCGAGCACCCCCGATTGCCGCGGTATGGAAAGGGGATGATGCGCACCAAAAGCCTCGCGGCGAAACACCTCGCTGCCCACGAAAACAGCTCGCTTTCCCTGCCCTGATCGTTGCTTTTCGGACCGGGGCCCGACATCAGGCATTGATATGACGCGGGTCATTGGCTTAGGTTTGGGGGGTGGTCACAATCTGTGCATTCACGCATACTTCATAGTATTCGATTTTCCTAATAAAAAAAATTTTATATACTGGTTCGGTTATTCCTTTGAACAAGCAACGGGCGTCTCGATGAACAGTGAAGCAATGGGCGGCAACGCCATCGATCCAAACACGATGTCGATCATCGTAACCAAGGGCAGCCTGGACTGGGCTTACCCGCCATTCATCCTCGGTTCCACCGCCGCGGCCATGGGTCTGAACGTGACCATGTTTTTCACCTTTTACGGTCTGTCCCTGTTGCTGAAGGACCTGGATCTGAAGGTTACGTCGCTGGGCAACCCGGCCATGAAGATGCCCATGATGGGTGCTCACATGGGCATGCCGAACCTGGTTTCGGCCGTTCCGGGCGTTGACCGCATGGCGACCACCATGATGAAAAATCTGATCAAGAAAAAGGGTGTCGCCAGCATCCCGGACCTGCGCGAAATGGCAGTAGAGGCGGAAGTACGAATGATTGCCTGCCAGATGACCATGGACCTGTTCGAATATACTCAGGATGACATGATTCCGGGGCTCGAGATCGGTGGCGCCGCGACCTACATCGAGGTTGCCACCCAGAGCCACATAAACCTCTTTATCTGATAACCAAACAGGAACACGGAAATGGCTGATCATACTCTCGACGCAAAGGGCCTCAACTGCCCGCTGCCCATCCTCAAAGCGAAAAAAGCGCTGAAAGAAGTGCCCGACGGCGGCACACTGGAAATCCTTGCCACCGACCCCGGGTCAGTGGCGGACTTTGAAGCCTTCTGCCGCACCACTGGCAACGAACTGGTGGAACACGGTGAAGAAGGCGGCGTCTACCGTTTCATACTCAAAAAGAAAGCCTGACAGCGCCTTTCAGGCACTGCAAAACGGCCGGCCTTGCGTCGGCCGTTTTTTTTGGGGCGTGACTCGTGACCGGAAAAGCCTCGCGCTCAGGAAAGGTGCTTGACCAGCCTGAGTTCATTGCCGCCGCCGGGCAGGGACTGGAAAGTCACTTCATCCATCATCTGCCGCATCAGGAAGATGCCCATGCCACCGGGGTTTCGTTGCGCCAACGCAGTGTCCAGGGCCGGCTCGGCCACGGCATCCGGGTTGAAGGAAGGCGCCTGGTCACGGATACGCACGACCACTGTGTCACCTGCACGCTCCATCGCCATTTCGACCGGCCCACCCTGGCCACCATAGCCATGAAGCACGATGTTGGTCACGGCTTCGTCAACGACCAGGCGGAAGTCTCCGAGTAACGGGGACTCGAGCCCGAGCGCGCCACCGGTCCGATCGATATAGGCCCGGCACTCGTGCAGGTTCTCCAGGCTGGCTTCGGTAGAGAATTCCAGGCTGCTTGCGCCGGTCATCGCCAAACGGGCTCAGAAAGAGCGGACAGCGTCATCCTGATTCTGGAAAATGTCCAGATAGACGTCGAAGCCGAGGGTCTTGATGACCCGCGAAACATCTTCCGACGGATTCAAAAGCTTGAGCCGCTTGGATTTGCCCATACCGGTAGAGCCTTCCGCTTCCAGCATGTTGCTGATGGCGTGCAGGGCTCGGAACCCGGCGCTGCCCATGTAATTGACGCTGCCGAGATCAAGCAGCAGATGCGCGGCGCCCTGGGCCACCACTTCTTCGGCTTTTGCCGTGAGCGTGGGGTGGGTTGCCGCGTCGATATCACCGTGCAGGTGCAGGATCGTCACCGGGACATTGCCCTGTACCTGTTCAGCTGTGATGTTCAGTGTTGCCATGGGACCGCCTCCGGATTTTTGTTAGGTCTAGCTAATATTCGAAATTCTACACACTCGGGCAGCGGTTGTCTTGCCACCCGTTTTTCTTCACCCACTCACCCCGTTTTAGCTCCCGAAATCCGCTTTACAGCGAACATGGTGATATCGTCCGACGCCGGTGTCTGGCCGCGAAACTTCCTGATACGTGCAAACACCTCTCCCAGAAAGGCATCCGCAGCGCCCGGCCAGGGCGCATCCATTTCCAGCACCCGGTCATCGCCGAACTGGTCACCTGCGGAATCTTTCGCCTCGTTGACCCCGTCGGTGTATGCCAGCAGAAGATCACCCGGCTCGAGCTTTACCTCGGCCACGCTGAAACGAACGCCAGGAAACAGGCCCAACACGCCCCCACTCAGCTCCAGTATGTCTTTCGAACCCTGGCAACGGTAAATGATGGGCGATTCATGACCTGCATTGATGTAACTCAGCTCCCCGGTTTGCGGGTCCAGCAAACCGAAAAACACCGAGGCGAACATGCTGGACTTCGGATGGGTCACCGCGATGTAGCGGTTGGTGGTCTGAATGGCGTTGACCAGAACTCTTCCAGCCTCACTGGGCGGACCCGGCTCTGCCGCATCGGCTGCCTCCGCTTCAAAGTACCCCTGCATCGCGGTTGCGCGAATCAGGCTCCGGAACAGGGACATGTACAGGGCCGCGCCCACACCCTTGTCACACACATCCCCGATCACCAGGGCCAGATGACCCGTGGTCGGCAAGCGGAACACGTCATAGAAATCGCCGGCCACCTCGCGCGCGGCGTCGAAGAAAGCCGCCACGTCCCAGCCGTCAACCGCGGGAATTGAGTCCGGCAAGAAATCCGCCTGGATTTTTCGGCCAATTTCCATTTCCTTCTGGTAACCCAGAAGCCGCTCGGTTCGCCGGCGCACATCTTCGACGATGCCTCGCTCGCGCTGCAGTACGGCTTGGAGGATTCCCTCGAACCCCGAGGGGTGTTCGGCCAGCGCATCGAACAGCATGTCACGCTCAATGGACAACAGCCTGCAGTCCTCCACCGCCGTGACCGTTGCGCTGCGGACGTCCTCGTCGAGTACCGTCATCTCACCGAACAGTTCACCCGGCCCAAGTTCCGCCAGTGAAACCTCACCATCATGAACCCGAACCCGACCGCTGGCGATAATGTACATAGCTGAACCGGTCTCTCCCGCTTTGACGATCGGGCTTTCAGAGGCCACCTGCATCAATTCTGCGCGCTCGGCGAGCTGCTCGAGCATGGGTCCGGGTGCCGCCGCCAGAAAACGACAGTTCTTTAGCAGCGCGATGCGTTCTTCAGGGCGGAGCATTGGAATTTTGCGGCCTCAACTCGGGAGGTAATGGTGCCCGACGGTAGCTGGCGGCGGGCGCGTAGTTTTTTGCCAGGTAGTTCAGGATGGCGGTTTCCGTGGCGGGATCGAATTGCCACAGGCCCTGGGTCTCCTGCATCCAGCGAATCATACTTTCCCAGGTTTCGAGGCTGCCACGGTTTTGCGTGACCAGTTTGATCGAATGGCACGCTGCACAGTGTCCGCGAACCAGCTCCCAACCCGTGTCGATTATCAGTCCGCTAGCCGGATCGATTTGCTGCTCGACCGGTGCCGCTATCTCGAGTGCGGGGGTCACCTCAGCGGGCGGTGGAGAAGGTTCCTCCTGGGTAACGGGCTCGCTTTCCGCGCTGCGCTGGCAAGCGGCCAGCACGAAGCTGAACACGATTACCATCGGCAGTCGAATCATCAGATTTGAGCCGCTGGTCATCGATGGGTTGCCCGTGGAATCAAACCGCCTGCACCGCGACCCGGTGGCACGCGTTGTTAAGGTAGCCTTTCGGATTCCACGCCGGCATTACCATGGGTTGCGAGCGGCCGTCGCTGTCCGCCGCACGCGCCCAGATCTCATAGTAGCCCTTCTGGGGAAGGAGTAATTCCGCTTGCCACCGCTGCCAGGCCAGGCGGTTGGCAGGTGCAGAAAGGTTTGCCTTTATCCACGTCGCCCCAAAGTCGATAGACAACTGAACCTCGACCACGCTGACATCTCCGGCCCAGGCATGCCCGCGCACCAGCAGAGGGTCTGCCAGGGGATGGCTGAGACCCGAGCGTGGAAAAGTCACCAGCGATTTCACCGGCATCGCTTCGATAATGCACATGTCCTCTTCCGGCACGCTGGTCCCGGGCGCGACGGGTTTGCAGGGTACGCGATATGACGACCCACCCATTTTTTCACCATCGTGTACCTGGTTGCGCACGACGACCTTGTTGAGCCACTTGCCGCTGGTCGAGGCCGGCCAGCCTCCGCATACCAGGCGCAATGGGTAGCCATGTAAAAGTGGTATCGGCTCGCCGTTCATGGCCCATGCGATCAGGGTTTCGTCTTCCAGCGCCTTACGCATCGGCACGCCGCGGGAGATCGGGTGTTTGCCCGGGTCACCACTCAGGTGCGTGTCCGCCGCGTAATAACCGATATAGACCGCGTCACTGGCAATGCCGCATGCCTCGAGCACATCGCGCAAACGAACGCCGGTCCAGGTCGGGCAACCCACCGCGCCGGTGCTCCATTGATTCCCCTTGGCGGGCGGATTGAATTCGCTGCGCCCGTTGCCGCCACACTCCAACACCAGCTGGTAGGTATGGTGCTGAAATCGTTCTTTCAGTTGGGCCACCGTGAACTGCTGTGGATCAACGCAAGACTCTCCGCCAATTTCCAGCACCCAGGCTTCAGGATCAATACCATCGGCCACGGGCGGGATACCGTTGTTGCGAACAAACAGGCGTGAAGCCGGGGTGATATCGTCATCGAGTAGCCAGGGGGGTGTCTCGGCATTGATCGGCCGATCATTCAGTACGACAAGGCCATCCTTGCCTGGCAGTTCGAACTCATTGTCCGACTGTGCAAACGCCGCCGGGATCAGCCCACCGGGCATCAGGTGGGCAAAGGGGATGGATGCCCCCACCGCCGCAGCCATCGCGGCGTAACCGGAATTCCTCAGAAAACCCCTTCGGGTCAGGGGATCGACTTTCCGGCCCCAAAGCACCCAGTCCGCCTCTTCAGGATTACTGGAATAGAGCTGGTGAATACCGGATTTCCGGATTTTCATCGTTTTCCCATCCGCTCAAAAAAGAAAGCAGCCACCCGGACAACCCGGATGACTGCCTTTGCTTACGAGAGGTTCAGAAACGCCAACCGTAACTGACCTCTAGTTCGTACTGGTACATTTCAAAGGTGACGGTCTGGGTCGGGTCGAAATTATTGGGCCCAGTCACCTTGTTGTTCGGTGCGTACATGAACGAGAAATTCCACTCGCGATCCTTGTTGTCCCCCGTCAGCTTGGTGAAACCGAAGGACATGTGATCTTCAATAGTGGCTGGAGCCAGGATATTGAAGGTCATTTCGGTGTTCGGAATGGGCTGATCACCGTGGCTGTAACCGGCACGCCAGGTCCAGTCGTTACCGCCAGCCCACTGCACGCCGAGCTTGTACACAGTCATATCGTCCCAGCCAAAACCACCACCGTTGTCACCACCCAGGCATTTGGAGAGGTCCGTTCCACCCATGCCCGCTGTCGGACAGGAAAACAGGTTCATGATGGAGTTGCCGACGGCATCGACATCACTGAACCAGGTATGCTCGATGTCGAAGCTCCAGAACAAGTTGTCCCGGGCTTCCCAGGTCAGGCCGATCTTGAAGTTGGCCGGTATATCGAAATCGCCCTGGTTGGCGAACAGATCAGCATAGTCGTCAAACTCGGTCATCCAGATCTGGCTTTGATACATCACCCCAAAGCTCAGGCTGTCACTAAGCTCTGAGTGCAGGCCCAGCTTGATACCGCCACCGTAGGACAAATCATGCCCGTTGTTGGTGAGCTTGGTGGGGAAACTGGTTCCGCCGCTGGCTGCAAAATGCTGGGTGTACCCGGCAAACGTCCCCACGCCACGAGCCTCGAACATCTGCATGGCCAATACGGCCGCGATACCGAACGAGGTGCTGTCTGTTAACTGGTTGGCCCAGGTGATGTCCAGAAAAGCCTGTGACAAATCAACACCCGCGTTGCCACCACCGAAGGTTCCGGGAAGCGTCATCACCGGCGCCGAGCCAGGACCATCCGGATCGAAGGTGGCAGTGCCGCCCTTCCAGTCTGTGTTCATGCCGCCACGGCCGTAGAAGGCAAATGAAAACGCGGTGTCATTGGCTTTCTGCCAGCTGCGCGCAATATGGGGCAGCAGGAAGTAATCTGAATCACTGTCGATATCATTCGGGCCGATGGTAAAGGCGCTGAAATTTCCATTCACCAGGCTTTCCGAGGTCCGGTAACTGCGCAGCGGGCTGAACAAGGCCGCACCGATCTGCATGTTGTTCCCAACCTTGGTGGCTACAGCAGGGTTGTTGACCGTATCAATGGCATCTTGCGGCAAAGCGATGCCTGCGCCAACCATGCCTTTGTTCTTGGTTCCAGTGCCATGGGTGAAGTAACCATTGGTTGCCTGTGCACTACTCGCAAAACATGCGCCCGCTACCAGTAAGGAAATAGCGAGCCGCGAGGTATTCTTTTTCATTTAAATTCTCCAATTCATCCCGGGACCAGGGTATTAATTCATGCCCTGCTAATAAAAATATACCTGAAGTTCATGATTTTTGGCGAATAAAAAGATATCCGCAGAGTGAATGATTTGTTTTTTACCAAAAACATGTTGTTTATACAGGAAAAAATGGCGGCAGTGGATGACGAAGATCAAAACAAATTACAGCATGAAGGCAAATCGATTGCGCACTTCACGCGCGTTCAGCTGGTTTCTCACTGGGTGTCATTGACCCTCTTCAGAAGAAACCACGAAAAGAGCTGTCGACCGCCCATCGGGGTCATGTGATCTTCCACCACCTCGTTTTCCAGTTCGAACCCCGGCCCCAATTCCGCAGCAAGCCGTTCCGCATCATACTGAACGATGTCGAGCCCACTGCAGCGCTGCGGCCCACCAACGGCGAAAGCTGCGATAACGGCCGCGCCACCCACCTGCAAACCGGCACGCAACGCCCGAACGTAACTCTGCCTTTCCTCGGGTTTTGTAAGAAAGTGAAACAGGGCCCGATCGTGCCAGACGGCGAAAGCCCTCGGAGGTTGCCAGGTGCGGATGTCCGCACAAATCCAGTCCACAGCGGCGGCCTTTTCTCCCAACCGTTGGCGGCTGGTTTCCAGCGCGGCACGTGAAATATCCAGCACCGTGAGGTCGCGGTATCCCTGCGAGAGCAACCGGTCGACCAGCAGTGAGGCGCCGCCGCCCACGTCGATGATGGGGTCGGTAGGCTGCACTGCCGCCGCTCCGATCATTGCCAGCGATTGTCTCGGCTCCGATTGATACCAGCTGTGAAGGTCGAACGTCTTCTCCTGGTAGGCCGCATCCCAGTGTCCCGCCGTCACGGGGTCCGGAACGTTGCTCATATCGTCACGCATCCCTGGCTGGTCCTCGCGAAGCAGCTTGGTGAGATCCGCGTTGAACGGAACGCGCAGATAACGCGCGCCATTGCCCTCTGCGGCCGGGGCTCGGCCTGCCCGGATGTTCACCTGTAAAGAAGGGTAGATGAGCTTGGGAAGCTGAAGCTGTGCGTCACGCGCCCGTCGCATCGCGATGTAGTCCGCGCGGGACGTGCCTTCTTTCGCGTGGATGTTCCCGGCCCTTGATTCCGCCACCGTGACGACACTGGTCGGGGCCACCCCTGCACCCGGGTAGTCGTGACAGAGGTGCAGGCGGGTGTCGGGCGGCAAGGCGTGAAGGCGGGCGATCGAATCAAACAACATGGCCGCATCTCCCCCGGGAAAATCACAGCGGGCCGTACCAAAAGCCGGCGTGAATAACGTATCGCCAATAAAAGCTGCATCCTCTGCCAGGTAGGTCAGGCTGTCGCTGGTGTGTCCGGGCGTTTCCATGACGTGAATATCCAGGCCACCCAGCTCGATGACGTCCCCTTCTGCCAGCAGGCGATCGAACTGGCTGCCATCGGCCAGCACATCATCCAGGTTAAACACCTTGATGAAATTGGCTTGTACTGAGCGGATTCCGCGGCCAATGGCCACCCTGGCGCCCGTTTGTTCACGGATATAGGCGGCGGATGACAGGTGATCGGCGTGGGCATGGGTTTCCAGCACCCACTGCACATCAAGTCCCTGTCCTGCCGCGACAGCCAGAATCTCATCGGTATGCGTGGTGCTCGCCTGACCGCTGACTATGTCATAAACCCAGACGGGATCAATAATTGCTGCCACATTCTCAGCCGGATCAGACAGCAGATAAGTCCAGGTTCCGGACTCTGGCTCGTAAAATCCCTGAATGTTCATGGCCGCCATTTAACCACGCTTCGCCACCGAAACGCAGTGAACCGGTTCCTGAGCCTATTGGTTTTTGCTACCGCCGGGGAAAAGGTGCATGTCGGCCAAGGACTGGCGCAAGGCAGCGAAGAGCCCCATGTCGTCCAACCGGTAGTACTCCACTTTCATGGTCAAAGCGCTGCCGAAAACAATGCTCACGAGGGCCAAGAGAGACCCGAGCGCCAGGGTCGACATGCCGGTCACCCCCTGGCCGATGGTGCAGCCTAGTGCCAACACGCCCCCAAAACCCATGTAGATGCCGCCCAGTATGTGCCGAACCATGTCGCTACGGTCGATGAACGTTTCCAGGCGAAACTGGCGCTTCATGATCACATACAGGAACGAGCCCAGAATGATGCCGCCAACCGCAGCCACCCCGAAACCAATGGTCGACCCGGTAAAGGTCAGCAGGTACATCAGGCTTTCACCCGTTGGGGCAATGAAGGTGAAGGACTCCAGTCGCACCGGTTCAAAGTCATCGAAACCAATGACGCCGGTGACATACCAGCCGGCCGGGATGATGAGACCAACAACCAGCCCTGCCAGGATATTGTCAAAACTGGCGCGAAAACTCTTGGCGGCAAACGCGTAGACAACCAAACCCAGACCCAGCACGCCGGCCACCACTTGATCCAGCGTGGTGCTTTTTTCCATGCCGAAGGCGGCCGCCAGCAAACTGCCAATACCCTGGTTACCAAACCCTGAGAGATCGATATTGGTGACCTCGATTGCGTTGACCCGCACCAGCGCGAGCAGTCCGCGCATGGTCATGTAGGCCGTCAAGCCAAGGAAAATCATGACCACCAGCGACTTGAGATTGCCACCGCCCACCCGAACCAGGGTCCGTTGTCCGCAACCCGACCCCAGGGTCATGCCAACGCCGAAGATGAATCCACCCAGAAGATACCCCAGCCAGCCGAAGTTGGGCGTCAGGTAAATGGCCTCAGACAGATTCACCATGCCCCTGGCTTGCATGAACTGGGTCGCCAAAACAGCGATGCCGATAGCCAGCAACCAGGCCCGCAGGCGGTCCTTGCTACCCATGTTGACCCAGTCACTGACCGCGCCCATGGTGCAGAAGTTGGTCTTGTTAGCGACCCCGCCAAATACAGAGCCCAGCAGGAACGCGAGCAAGGCCACG
Source organism: Chromatiales bacterium (assembly GCA_024640045.1). Classification (GTDB taxonomy): domain Bacteria; phylum Pseudomonadota; class Gammaproteobacteria; order Xanthomonadales; family SZUA-36; genus WTJD01. Next base: position 15,846 of record JAHEFS010000054.1, read on the forward strand.
CGGTAAACCGGTTCCCATTCCATCATGTCTCAATCTCTCCCGACGCCTGGCCCGCTCCTATCCGGAACACACCTCGCCTGTTAGCTCAACGCAGGCCATCCCTGCGGTCCGCGCTGTGATCAGTCACCGCAGCGGGCGTGGAGCGGCCCGCTTCCGGCACCCAACCGCGCTGTTCTGCGAAAGTCCGAAATTCGATATCGTCGTAATGCCCCTCTTCGATATATTCCCCCAGCAAGAGAAACTCCTCCGGGGTCCTGATCGTTCCTGTGTGGCGGTAAATCTCTTCGCCACGCGGATTGATGAACGAGACCGCTGGCGTCAGGAACACTCTTCGCTGATCAGAAAACACCTTGGATGGCAAAGTGATGCCGTCGAAGTCCTTCAGTTCTACATCGCCGTGGATGTCCACGGCAATGCTGACGAAGCGCTTGCGGTACCAATCCTGAACTGTTTGTTGGTTAAATACGTTACGCAGCATGTACAAGCAGTAGGGGCAGCCCTCGGCCTCGAAAAACAACAACATCCCCTGCTTCCCGCCCTCGACGGCCTCGGCCATTTCCTCGGGCAGGTCACCGAATGTCGGTGTGAAGAAATACTCCCGCGGGTCCCGTGGCTCAGAGTTTTCAGCCAAAACCGCTACCGGCGCCCACCACACCACTGCCACCAGGCAGGCCACCGATACGAACCATCGGGAGGGTTTTTTTGGTTGTTCCGACATCACCTGTATCTTCAATTCGAGCCATCCATTCAAGCAGCGGCCCTGCAGCAATCTGCAGGGCCGGCTGAAGTTCAAACCAGACGCAAATTACTGCGACCAGATGGCGGTGATCTGTACCCCGATCCGATCGTCGATGCCGTCCACGTTGGCATTCGGCCCGGCCCCCGAGGGGAAGTTGACCGCATCGCCGGAGCGCATTTCATAATTGAACGCGGCCCGCACTCGTGGGTTGAAGAAGTACTGTACACCCACGGTCGTCCGGTCGAAATCAATCTGGAATCGATCACCATCCAGGCGGTTATAAACATCGTAACGCAAGTCGATTTCCCACTTGGTCTTCGGAATCCGGTAACCGCCCTCGATATAGTAGCCCTTGGCCTCCGCCAGGGCGCCGTTGCCCGGGAAACCAGGTCTGCCCGCGCCCGGGCCCAGGCCGAAGCTCGGGTTGTGCGGTGCCTGCCAAATCATGCCGTCACCCTTCATGTATTCCGCGCTGAGGCGGAGACCATTACGCAGGTATTTCGCGCCGATCCCGTAACGGTCGCGATCATACTCGGCTGGGTTGAACACCCCATCATTGGTGAGATCCGCTGTCCGGGTACCGCTTTGTGACCAGGCAAAAATCTTCAGGCCTTCCCTGCGTGGACCCCGGCCACCATAGATCTTTTCCACCGACCCATAGAGGTACACATCCTTGTTGTCGTCGTTGTCGCCGAAGTTGAGGCCATTACCATTACCCACCATCGCGGCATAAGAAAGCTCCCAGTTATTCCCGAGGTCAAACCAGTCAAAAACCTGCACACCCACGTCGCGATAGGCGGAAACGCCGTTCTCAAACCCATTCAGGCGGGTTTCTGGTGGCAGGGTCTGGGGGGAAATGTTGGC
>JAHEFS010000161.1 GCA_024640045.1 Chromatiales bacterium
CGGAAAAGAAACCGGCTGCCAAATCTAAGGGTAAGAGCAAGAAGTAGAGCGCTTTCGCCCTTTAAGCTGAAATCGGCTCCAGCCCCAACAGGGCGCGTTCGCGATTGAGGTGTTCGATCATACGTGCCTGGATGGCCTCGTACTCGGGGTCGCCTTCCAGTGACTTCAATGCAGGAATTTCCTTTGCAATGCGGGTCGATGTGATCACACCGCTGTCAATAGCCTGTGCAAGATAGGCCAAGGCCTGTTCGCGATCGCCAGCCAGGGCGTGATAGCAGGCCGCTACCATCAACACGTTTCCTTTCATGCCTTCGGACAAGGACTTTTCCGTAGCAGAGGCCAGCCGGGCCAAGGCGTCATCGAATCCCTCCTGGTTGCCGATTCGCTGGTATGCGAATGCGATATTCAGCATTTCCTCGTAACCGAATATCCGGGCGGGCAGCTCAGCCTGGAAGGCGTCCAGGTCCGGCCACCGTTCTTCCAGGTATTCGATCAGGGTTTCCGGTTGATCCATCTGGTTCAGCAGGTTGAAAAGCGGCCCGACCACGCCTTCAGCGGCATGCCTTTGCGCCACGATCCTGGCTTCCTCTTCACGCCCCAGGTTAAACAGCGCCAGGGGGTAGAATTTTGACCAATGGTCATCGAAAACCTGCTCGTACTGGTGCGTCAGGTAGTGTCCCCGGTTGGTGCCCACCCGTAAAACACGATCGGTCGGCTGTTTCTCCATGGCTGCCTGGAAGCGTTTGAGTCCGGTGGCAGCCTTTCCTTCGGCATAGTCCACCCAGGCGCGCGTTTGCAAAATCTGTGCATCATCGGGCATGAAGGGCTCGATGTTGTCGATGTAAGTTCGGGCCTGTGAAGTCATCCCCATCCAGGCCATCAAGCCCGCCCGGTTGCCGAAAGCGGGCTTGTACAGCGGGTCGCGACTGGTGAGTTCATCGAGCAAGGCCATGCCATCTCTGGCCCGGTTGAGTGACCAATAGGCCAGTACCAGCCAGTTGCCCGCATTGATCAGGCTGGGGTTGAGTTCCAGGGCCTTTTCCAGCACCTCGATACTTTTTTGCGGTTGCGGGGGTGGGCCGTTGTAGTAAAGGCCCAGTCCGGCCCAGGCCTCAGCCAGGTTCCCATCCAGGTTCAGTGCCTTGTCCAGGTAAAGCTTGGCCTGGGTATTGGCCTGATCCTGTGGAATGGTGCCGTAGCTGGTTTCCGACAGCAGCATGGTCGCAATAGCGCGTTGAGCATAAGCCGGCGCATAGGTGGAATCGATGGCGATGGCCCGGTCCAGCAGATCGGCAGCAGACTGCAGCGTCAGCTCGGTACGTTCATACATGCGCTGCTTGGCCAGGAGGTACAACTCGTAAGCCTCTGCGGCGGTGCGGGTGGCACTGATCAGCGGCGAGGTCTCATCCAGTAGTGCGGTCTTGAGTTCCTTGAGGATGGCGGTGGCGATCTCGTCCTGGATCGCGAAAATATCGGTCAATTCCCGGTCGTAATTATCCGACCATAGGTGGAAGCCATCATCCACTTTGATCAACTGCGCAGTAATGCGCACCTTGTCACCGGCCTTGCGAACCGAGCCCTCCAGGATGTGCTCCACGCCCAGGGCTTCACCGATGGCCCGCAGGTCCTGATTCTGGCCCTTGAAGGCGAACGAGGAAGTGCGCCCGGCCACTTTCAATTCCTTGACCTTGGCCAGCGAATTCAGAATTTCTTCGGAAATGCCGTCTGAGAAATACTCGTTGCTGGCGTCATCGCTCATGTTGACGAAGGGCAGCACAGCGATGGATTTTTCCGTGGCGGCTGGCGTGATGACAGGTGCGGGAGCCTGTTCGTCCGTCACTTTTGCGCTGGCACCTTCCAGCGCGGCTTCGACCAGCGCCTGTTCACGCGCGCTCGAGAGTACGAACTTGTCCACCGCAAAATAAGCCAGGGCCAGCACCAGCACGCTAACGATCAGGCGGTCGAGCTTTTTGCCTGTGTGTTGGGTAATGGACCGCGACCGATCAATTTCGCTTTCCCGCTTGATGCCTTCGGGCGTCATCTCGAACACCCAGGAAAATACGATGACCAGGACCAGGCCGATACCCAGCATGAGCAGGATCAGCCAGAACGCCCAGGCTGGCGCTTCAACATTGTTCAGGATGATGTCGGAGACCTGCAGGATCAGCCACGCCACCACGCCGTAGCCAATGGCCACGCGGATGACGTTGCGGCGTTTCAACTCTTCAAATAGCGACACTGGCTTCTGATTGGCCAAATTAAGGGCTTAGGGTACGCAATCGATGCGTATAAGGAAAGCGAAGCTGTTTGGAGCAGGTTACTGGTCATGCTGTGGATCGACAGTTATATTCCCTTGCTCGCCCAGGGCCTTGGCCCGAAATCTGAAAGTCGGAGCGTCGTGATGGAGAATCTGTTTTCAATTGCCGGAAAAGTTGCACTGGTCACGGGTGGTTCCCGGGGTATTGGCGCCATGATTGCGCGCGGTTTTGTCGAGGCAGGCGCCAGGACCTACATCACCTCGCGCAAGCTCGACGAGTTACAAGCCACCGCCGCGGAATTGTCGAAAGCGGGCGAGTGCAGGGCGATTCAGTCTGATCTCTCGAGCCTGGATGGCGTGCGCGCTCTGACCGAGGCCTTGAGCGACCGGGAACCGAGCCTGGATATCCTGGTCAACAATGCCGGCGCCACCTGGGCCGCGCCGCTGGGTCAGTACCCGGAGTCGGGCTGGGACAAGGTGATGGACATCAATCTGAAGTCCGTGTTTTTTCTGACCCAGCAACTGCTGCCGCTGCTTAGGGCGGCGGGTAACGCGGAAGATCCGGCGCGAGTCGTCAACATAGCCTCCATCAATGGCCTGAATAACCCTGGTTTGCCGACCTATGCCTATTCGGCCAGCAAGGCGGCGGTGATCCATCTGACCCGCCACCTGGCGGCTGACCTGGCACGGGACCACATCAATGTGAACGGGATTGCGCCTGGTTTCTTTCCCAGCAAGATGACCGCCAAGCTGCTGGAAGAACTGGACGAGCGGATGCTAAAGAGGATTCCGCGGGGTCGGATTGGTCAGCCCGAGGACATTGCCGGCACGGCCATCTACCTGTGCTCGCGCGCCGCGGCGTGGGTGGTGGGTGAGACCGTGGTGGTGGACGGCGGGATGATCGCCGCCGCCCACTAGCTGTGATCTTTCATCGGGGAGTTCAGGCAACCACGAAGCGGCCTTCCTCGATGTGGGCGCGCCAGGTGGCGGGCCCGGTCTTGTGTACGGACTCACCGTTGACGTCGACAGCGACGGTCACGGGCATGTCGCTCACTTCAAATTCATAGACCGCTTCCATACCCAGTTCGGGGAACGCGAGAACCCGGGCCGATTTGATCGCCTGGGAAACCAGGTAGGCAGCACCGCCCACCGCCATCAGGTAAACCGCCTTGTTGTCGCGGATGGCTTCAATGGCGGCCGGCCCTCGTTCGGCTTTGCCGACCATACCCATCAGGCCGGTTTCTTCCAGCATTGTGCGGGTGAATTTATCCATGCGCGTGGCCGTGGTCGGGCCGGCAGGGCCCATTACCTCTTCGCGTACCGGGTCAACCGGGCCCACGTAGTAAATGAAGCGGCCGGCCAGGTCGACGGGCAGTTTTTCACCCGCAGCCAGCATGTCGGTCATCTTCTTGTGGGCCGCATCCCGGCCGGTGAGCATCTTGCCGTTGAGCAGCAGGGTGTCACCGGGCTTCCACGCCGCGATCTCTTCGCGGGTGATGGTATCGAGATTCACCCGCTTGACGCCTTCACCTGCTTCGCGGGTGATTTCCGGCCAGTCTTCCAGTCGTGGCGGTTCGATTCGTGCTGGCCCGGAGCCATCCAGCATGAAGTGAACGTGGCGCGTGGCAGCGCAGTTGGGAATGAGGGCCACCGCCTTGTTGGCGGCGTGTGTCGGGAAATCTTTTACCTTGACGTCCAGCACCGTGGTCAGGCCGCCCAGCCCCTGGGCGCCAATGCCCAGTCGATTGATCTTGTCATACAGTTCCAGCCGCAGTTCCTCCGCGCGGTTGCTGGCTCCACGCGACTTCAGTTCCTGGATATCGATCGGATCCAGCAGAGATTCCTTGGCCAGCAGCATGGCCTTTTCCGCCGTGCCGCCAATGCCGATTCCCAGCATGCCGGGCGGGCACCAGCCGGCGCCCATCAGCGGCACCATCTGCAGCACCCAGTCGACGACCGAGTCGGAGGGGTTCAGCATCGCGAATTTGCTCTTGGCTTCCGAGCCACCACCTTTGGCAGCCACATGAACCTCCACAGTGTCACCTGGGACCAGCTCGTAGTGCACCACGCCGGGAGTATTATCACCGGTGTTTTTACGACTGCCGTCCGGGTCTGCCAGCACCGAGGCGCGCAACTTGTTGTCCGGGTCCAGATAGGCCCGGCGTACGCCTTCATTGACCATGTCGGTCACGCCCATCCCGCCTTCCCAGCTCACGTCCATGCCGACTTTCAGAAAGACGGTGACGATGCCAGTGTCCTGGCAGATCGGGCGCTTGCCTTCGGCGCACATGCGTGAATTGATCAGGATTTGCGCCATGGCATCCCTGGCCGCCGGGTTGGCCTCTCTTTCGTAGGCCTCGTTGACCGCCTGGACGAAGTCCACCGGGTGGTAATAAGAGATGAACTGCAGCGCGTCCGCCACGCTCTCGATCAGGTCGTTCTGACGGATCAGGGTCGTCATGTCGGGAACCTCTGGGTTGCCTCGTTGGGTGTGTTTTTTCGCCGGCGGGCCGCGCCGGGCTCAGCCTGGAATTCTAAACCATACCTTCCCGATTTCTGGCCGGCTCAGGTCAAGTGAGCGGCAGA
>JAHEFS010000162.1 GCA_024640045.1 Chromatiales bacterium
GGCCCAGGATCCGTATCGACGCCCAGCTCGTAGGTCAGGTCGCTGACTACCAAGCCAGAACTGTCGTCGAAATCGGTATTCACCGTCCAATCAAAATTCCAGCAACTGTAAGGGTGCCAGCTAAAATTGCAGGCTGCCATTTCGGCAAAGCTGTAACTGTAGGTTCCGTCGCCGTTGCTGTTGGTGGTTCCGGAGTACGGAATCTTGGCGCGCAAACCAAGTTCAACACCATCCGCTCGGTCTGTCGTGAAAGAACCATTGGAATTGCCACTGCCATAAATGATGTCCGGCGTGACATCCTGATCAAATTCAATAACCGCTTGCGCCGTGCCTGCTACAAGGGTGGCGGCAAGCCCCATAGTCGCTAGTGAGATTAGCGAGAGTCTGTGTGACGAGTTCTTCATATTATTTCCCTGGTTCGTGATGTGATTCCGGTTTGCGGTGTCGGTTAGAACCACAAACAGGAGACGCACTCGTCCCTGAGAAATAAACTAGCAGTAGGCTCCCTTACGACTAGATTTTTATTACCGGCTGTTGGCCGATATGCTCCAAACAAACTCAAAAGACTGGAGCAACACTTATTGACTAGTGTTTATAGCACTGGATTTGCCAGCTCTGACCGCGAATCACCATTTAAATGACTTATGTCATTTTTGCAATTTTATTTAATTCATTTCTTTTGCATCATTTAAATGGTTCGAATCAATGCCATCAGCTTTGACGTCAATCAACTTCACCACTCTTATTCCGGAAAAATGTATTCAACAGGTGGGTCTGGAAACGAGCACGTTTTGGCACTGAACGAGCGCTGCCGCGTTCAATTGATTGTGTGTGAGGTAAGCTGCACTATTCGAAAGCAGTGCCTGCATCGAAGCGGTAAATTTTTACCCAGGGTCCGCCAGCGATCAGGTCGTATAATGACCCGCATTTCCGACAATCCCTGAGTCGCAGCATCCATGACCGATACTTTCGTCCACCTCCACCTGCATACCGAGTATTCACTGGTGGACGGAACCTTGCGCCTGAAGGATCTGGTCGCCCGCTGCCGCAAGCTGGGCATGCCGGCGGTGGCCGTGACCGACCAGAACAACCTCTTTGCACTGGTCAAGTTTTACCGGCAGGCCGTGAACGCCGGGATCAAGCCCATCGCCGGCGCCGACGTGCTGATCCGCAGCCCCGAGGACCCCGACCACCCTGCCCGCCTGTCGCTGCTGTGCCAGGATCGATCGGGTTACCTCAACCTGTGCAAATTGCTCAGCCGAGGCTACCAGGAAGGCCAGCACCACGGGATTCCCTACGTCCAGCGTGAATGGGTCACCCAACACGCCGGCGGCCTGATTGCGCTCTCGGGCGGACGTGAGGGCGATATTGGCCAGGCCTTGCTGAACAACCACCCGAACCGGGCGCGTCAACTGGCCGAACAGTGGCTGCGCGATTTTGACCAGCGGTTTTATTTAGAGCTGCAGCGCACCGGGCGCGAGCAGGAAACCGAGCACGAGCAACGGGCCATTCACCTGGCCTCGCTGCTTAACTGCCCGGTGGTGGCCACCAACGACGTACGTTTTCTCGACCGAAAGGACTTTCGTGCCCACGAAGCCCGGGTCTGCATCCATGACGGGCGCTTGTTATCCGACAAGCGTCGCGAGGTGAGGTATTCCGAAGAGCAGTTCCTGAAAAGCCCCGAAGAAATGCGCGAGGCCTTTTCGGACTTACCGGAGGCCCTGGAAAACGCGATGGAGATCGGGCGCCGCTGTAACCTCGAACTGGAGTTCGGCAAGTACTACCTGCCTGCCTTTCCGACCCCGGAGGGAGAGTCAGTGGAGGATTTTCTCGCCCGCGTGTCGGCTGAGGGTCTGGATGAAAGATTGAAAGCCCACGGCACTTCGCAGGAGTTCACGGATCAGGATTATCAGGACCGCCTGGCCATGGAACTGGACGTCATCAACAACATGGGTTTTCCGGGCTACTTCCTGATCGTTGCTGACTTCATTCGCTGGGCCAAGCGTAACGGTATTCCGGTGGGGCCCGGACGCGGCTCGGGCGCGGGTTCGCTGGTGGCCTGGTCGCTGGGCATCACGGGACTCGACCCCCTGCAGTATGACCTGTTGTTCGAGCGCTTCCTCAACCCGGAGCGAATCTCCATGCCCGATTTCGATATCGACTTCTGCATGGAAAAACGCGACCAGGTGATCGACTACGTGGCGCAGACCTACGGCCGCGACCAGGTCAGCCAGATCATCACCTATGGTTCGATGGCCGCCAAGGCGGTGGTGCGTGACTGCGGCCGCATCCTTGGCAACGGTTATGGCTTCGTCGACAGCATCGCCAAGCTGATTCCGCTGGAACTGGGCATCACGCTGGACAAGGCGCTGGAACAGGAAGAAGAACTCAAGCGCCGCTACGATGAGGAAGAAGACACGCGCGCCATCCTCGACCTGGCACGCTCACTGGAAGGCCTGACGCGTAATGCCGGCCGCCACGCCGGTGGCGTGGTGATTGCGCCGTCGGCTCTGACCGACTTCACACCGCTGTTCTGCGAAGCGGGCGGCGGCAGCCTGGTGACCCAGTTCGACAAGGACGACATCGAGACCATCGGCCTGGTCAAATTCGATTTTCTCGGCCTGCGCACGTTGACCATCATCGACTGGGCGTTGGTGATCATCAACGAGCAGCGGCAGATAGAAGGCCAGGAGCCCGTCGATATCGAGCAATTGCCGATGAACGATGCGGAAACCTTCAAACTGCTGCAGTCCTGCCAGACCACCGCCGTGTTTCAGCTGGAATCACGCGGCATGAAAGACCTGATCCGCCGCCTGGTGCCGGACAGCTTCGATGAAATCATCGCCCTGGTCGCGCTGTTCCGCCCCGGCCCACTGGAGTCCGGCATGGTCGGCGATTACATCGACCGCAAGCATGGCCGATCGGTGGTCAGCTATCCCCACGAAAAACTGGAGGAAATCCTCGAACCGACCTATGGCGTCATCCTGTACCAGGAACAGGTGATGCAGATTGCCCAGGAACTGGCCGGTTACAGCCTGGGTGACGCCGACCTGCTGCGTCGCGCCATGGGCAAGAAGAAACCCTCGGAAATGGCCAAGCAGCGACTGATCTTCGTGCAGGGCTGCGTGGCGCGAGAGATCGGCGAAGACAAGGCCAATTACATTTTCGACCAGATGGAGACCTTCGCCGGCTACGGCTTCAACAAGTCCCACTCGGCCGCCTATGCGCTGATCGCATACCAGACGGCCTGGCTCAAAGCCCACTACCCTGCCGCCTTCATGGCTGCCGTGCTGTCCGCCGACCTGGACAACACCGACAAGATCGCCGAGATGATCGTCGAATGCCGCAACATGCGGATGCCCGTGCGCTCGCCGGATATCAACCAGTCGGCCTATGCCTTCACCGTAGTCGATGACAACGCCATCCTTTACGGTCTGGGCGCCATCAAGGGCGTGGGGCGAGCCGCCATCGACAGTATCACCACTGAGCGCGACGCCCATGGGCCTTTCGCCAGCCTGGAAGACTTCTGCTGCCGGGTGGACCTGCACAAGATCAACAAGCGCGTGCTGGAAGCCCTGGTCAAATCAGGCGCCATGGATGTGCTGGACTCCTCGGCCAACCGTGCGCGCATGCTGCACGACCTGCCCAGCACGCTGCATGCCGCAGAACAGACCCAACGGGATCGCGAGGCCGGCCAGAACGACATGTTCGGCACCATCGAAGCCCCGGCCCAGCCCGGCCGGACCGAATCGGACGTTCGGGCCTGGCCTGAGCTGGCGCAGTTGCAAGCCGAAAAGGACTCCCTGGGCCTGTACCTGACGGGCCACCCGGTGCGTGTCCACCAGCCTGACCTGGAACGTTTCACTACCTGCTTGCTGGGTGACCTGGCTCGCCGGCTGCCCCGTGAGGCCAGTGGCGAAAAAGCCTGGGGCCGCAAGGGGGTGAACATGGTGCTGGCCGGGCTGGTCAGCGCGCTGGGCCGGCGTGGGCGACGGGGCCGTTTCGCTGCGCTGGAAGACCACACGGGAAGGCTCGAGGTCGCCCTGTTCGATGAAGTCTTCAACCAATACGCCGAATTGCTGATCAAGGATGAAATCATCGTGGTCGACGGCAAGGTCAGCATCGATGATTTCTCCGGCGGCTACCGCATGACCGCCAACAGCGTTATGTCCCTGGCCGGCGCCAAGTCCCGCTTCGCGAGAGGTCTGCGCATTACCGTTCAGGGTCCCCAGGAAAGCCTGTGCGAAGACTTGCAGTCGACCTTCGCACCCTACCGCAACGGCTCAGCGCCGGTTTATCTCGACTACCGCAACACGCGCGCCCGCGCCAGCCTGGAATTGGGCAGCGACTGGACCGTTAAACCCTGCGAAGAACTGGTGGCGGCACTCAACGAACTCGACACCGTCAGCGACGCGTGCCTGTTGTTCTGACTGATTACACCCTCAGGCGTCAGAAAGGCGATAGCGGCGATAGAGAATCTTGATCCGGCGAACGTACTCCCGGGTCTCCGGGAAAGGCGGAATGCCGCCGTGCTTGCGCACCGCTCCGGGACCGGCATTGTAGGCCGCCGCAGCCAGATCTACGTTGCCACCGAATTCCGCGAGCATCTGCGCCAGGTAGGTCGCGCCCCCTTCGATATTGCTGGCGGGATGAAAAACGTCTGCAACCGCCAATTCCTGCTGCGTCTCCGGCATCAGTTGCATCAGGCCGCGCGCGCCGCGAGGCGAGATGGCGTCAACCTGGTAGGCGGATTCAGCGTGGATGATCGCCCGGATCAACGATTCATCGACACCGTGGGCGTGGGCAGCCTGGCGTATTTCAACG
>JAHEFS010000163.1 GCA_024640045.1 Chromatiales bacterium
AAAGCAGCGTTCAGCTCGAAGCCGCCCAGTTTGCCGTCAAATGCCGCCTCCAGTCTTGAGCCGTCGGCGCTCATGGAAGCAGCCGCCCGATCCGCTTGCTCAGCAGCATGGTCGAGAGGATGACGATGAAAGAGAACACCAGCATGCCCGCGGTCAACAGGTGAGCCTGATTCCACTGCAGGGTTTCCACGTAATCGTAAATCGCCACCGAGATGACCCGGGTTTCGCCGGGGATGTTGCCGCCGATCATCAGCACCACGCCGAACTCACCCACCGTGTGTGCAAAACCGAGTACGGCGGCGGTGATGAACCCCGGTCGTGCCAGCGGTACGGCAACCGACCAGAATGAATCCCAGGGAGAAGCGCGCAGGGTTGCCGCCACTTCCAGCGGGCGGTCGCCAAAGGCCTCGAAGGCATTGCGTAACGGTTGCACGACAAAAGGCATCGAATAGATCACCGAGCCGATGACCAGGCCCTCGAAGGTGAAGGCCAGCGAACGGCCACCGAACAGGCTTGCCAGCCAACCCCCCGGGCCGTTCGGCCCCAGGGCGATGAGCAGATAGAAACCGAGTACGGTAGGCGGCAGCACCAGCGGCAGCGCCACGACGGCCGCGACGACTTCCTTGAAGCGCGCCCGGGAACGCGCCAGCCACCATGCAATGGGGGTGCCTACGATGAGCAGCACGATGGTCGAAAGGGTGGCCAGCAGGGCGGTCAGGCGGATGGGTGACCAGAGTTCGCCCATACCGGTCATGGATTTTCCCTCGCCGTGTCCGTTGTGGCATATCCGCCGCGCTCGATGATCAACCTGGCCTGCGGTCCCCCGAGATATCGCATGTATGCCTTGGCAGCCTCGTTGTCTGCCCCCTGGTCGAGCAGGATGGCATCCTGGGCTATCGGGTCGTAAAGCGATTCGGGTACGATCCAGCGGGAACCGCCCTTGCGGGCCCTCACCTGCGACAGGGCGACGAAGCCCAGTTCCACGTTGCCGGTTGCTACGAATTGGTAGGCCTGGGCGATGTTCTTCCCCTGCACGATCCGGGGCTCCAGTGACTCGAGCACACCCAGCGCGCTCATGGCCTGGGCTGTCGCCGCACCATACGGCGCTGTGATTGGATCGGCGATCGCAATCCGGGCAAAAGTCCCTGTGTCGAGCGTTTCCCGGCCATGAACCACGTTCTCGTCGGTGCTGTAAAGCACGAGTTTACCGATGGCGTAGGTAAAAATACTATCCGCCTGGCCATGGCCATCCCGGGCCGCTCTCTGCGGTCTGGTCTGGTCAGCGGCGAGAAACACGTCAAAGGGGGCGCCCTGGGTGATCTGGGCGTAGAGGTGACCCGTGGAGCCGAAAACGTACACGGCACGATGCCCTGTGCTCATTTCGAAAGCCGTGCCGATTTCCAGGGCGGTTTCCCTGAAGTTGGATGCCGCGGCGATCATGGTTTCTGCGGCTACCGCGCTGCTGCAGTTTGCCGCAGAAATTGCCAGCAGTAGCGTGAGGATAAACGGCTGACCGGCACGATTGCAGTGTTTCATTTCAATATCGGATGCAGTTCGGTGAGCTTCCAGTTTGATTTTTGTCTTCACTGGGCTCCTGCTCTTGGCCGGAAAGCGACCTTCCTGAAACGCACCCTGTTGGCCAGAAGCGAAAATTCACCATTTCCTTACGCTCAACCTGCGTTTGCGCGTTGATACTGACAGCCAGCGTTGCTGGGAATGACGGGCCCTTTCAGAATCCAACCTGCATCATCAGGCCACCGGCACCCACACCAGCTTGGCTTCCGAGACCTGGATGTCGGTCTTTTCAAGGCCAATGTCCAGACTTTCAATCGTGGACGCCATCGTGTCATGCTCGTTTTGTATGACAATCAGGGCTTCTTCCAACTCATGCTCTAGTTCCAGCAGGTCCTTTTGCTTGTCGCTGAGTTTTTCTTCCGCGGCCTCCAGCTTGACCCTGGCTTTCTTTGAAGCAGCCCGGCGCGATGCGGCGCTGCTCAGTGTTCGCGAGCCCACGCGGCCTTTAAGAAAGGCGCCCAGTAAGTCGCCGATGCCCGACATCACCTCGCTCTGCGTGCGCGCAGACGCGTCCGCCTCCAGTTCCCTCACCCTGGTATCGGCGGAAGATATTTGATCCTGTAGCCGATCGATCCGTTTGGCATATTGCGCTCTCAATTGGCTGACCTCGAGGTCAGCAGCTTCGTCAGCGGCATGCCGACATCTCGCCTCGAAGGCCTCCCGGTTTTCATCTACGCGCGCATAGAGCTTCAAGCCGGGGCACTTCCAGATTTCGATCTTCCGGTTCGCAGCCAGGTAGGTTTTCAGATCGGTTTGCAGAGCAGTCCAGAATGTCTTGTTCTGGAGCTTGGTGTTCCCCAGCTGGTAGCTGGCGCCGGCTGGTGGTTCCCTGCGGAAATCCCGGTCATCATGATCCACGGACAGGACATCCTCGACGTCAATCATGCCGTCCAGCGGAAAAATCACCGCCTCGTAGGTTTCGTTGTGATTGACGCTGGCCCGAACATCGTCGTACAGGAGTTGTACGGTGACCGCTGCGGCTGGCGCCAGGCAGGTGCCGGTGGGATCCGCACCCAGGTCCGTGATCCAGGGCGTTCCCGGGTCCAGGTAGACGGTTTCTATGCCAGGCGCGACGGGTGGCGCAATGTCGGCCGGTGCATTCAAATCCTCGAGACTCGCAGAAACCGATGCCGTCTGTACCGATTCCGCAGCCAAGGGGGGCTGTGCGACGGCTGTCGCCTTGAACGGCTCCATCAGTGATGCCACCTGGGCCCGGGTGAAAGGCCCAAAGCGATAACACATGGCCTGCCGCCGTTTGAAGATGGTCTGGCTCGATTTCTTGGCGAGATGCAGCAGGAACTCACGTTTTTTGAGACTGGAAATGCGCGTGTCCAGGTCCGGCAAGCCACCTGATATACCGTCGAGGATGCGCCGTTTGTCATTGTCGGTCTGCAGGCGCCCGACAATCCATGCACCGGCGTTCGACATGGCCTTGTAATCGAGGTCTACCGGATTCTGCGTCACCAGGACCAGCCCGACACCGAATGCCCGCGCCTGTTTCAAAATGGTGAGAATTGGCTTTTTCGATGGTGGTTCGGCGCTGGGGGGCGCGTAGCCAAAGGCCTCATCCATGTAAATCAGCGCCCCCAGTTCAGAAGTCCCGGGCCTGGATCGCATCCAGGTAACGACCTTGGACAGGAGCAGCGTGACCACGAACTGGCGCTCCGTTTCGCTGAGATGCGCCATGTAGATAATGGCGCAAGGGGTTTTGCCTCGGCGCCCGATGAGGTTTTCGACGTCGAGCGGTTCGCCCTCGAGCCACGAAGCCATGGATGGAGAGGCCAGCAGGGTGTTGAGTTGCAGAGCCAGTTTCATCCGCTGCTTTTCGGAAAAAAACATCTCCAGGTCGAACACACCCAGTTTGCGGAAAGGCGGTTTTGGAATCTGGCCCACGAGGGTCGCCAGGTCGAGGTCTTTACCCTGTCGCCACCAGGTCTCGACGATGGTGGAAATCAGGATGTGCTCAGGTCCGGAAACCGGATCCGATTCGATGCCCGCGAGAACGAGGATGGAGGAAACGAGCCCCTCGATCTCATCGCGAATGATTTCCGAGTGGTCCTCCCAATCCAGATCGGGCGCCTTTAGTGACCCCAGCACGTTCATGCCAATGCCAATGGATGAGCCCGGGGTGTAGATTTTGAACTCGGTGTTGTCCCGCAGTTGCCGGATGCGCTCGGGGGTGATCTCATCCTCGGCCAAATCGGACTGGCGCTCGGCGGACTCCTTGGCGGCCATTTCGGCAACGGTTTGTCCTTTCCGCCTGGCCTTGGCTGCGTCCATCCAGGGCTCCAGGTCTTCTGGGGCACTGTCAGGAAAGTTGAGCATGATGTTGCCCATGTCGCCCTTCGGGTCGAGGATCAGCGTGGGTATACCGCTGAGCAAGGCTTCCTCGAGCATGTTGACCCCCAGCCCGGTTTTGCCCGAGCCGGTCATGCCGAAGATTACCCCATGGGTTGTCAGGGCACTGGATTTGAGCAGTACCGGATCGCGGGTATCGCTTTCCCTGCCGATGTAGAACTCGCCTTTCTTCGTTTCCATGCGGAAAAGGTACCACCAGTGAATGTACTAAACAAAAGAATTGAAGGAGGCCAGAGTAGAAACCCGAGATCCGTACTCTGACCCCAATCGTTTTCCCCAATCGTTTGTGGGTTCGACTGATGTTCTGTGGGAGGGGTTATCGCAGCCAGGCGACGGTCGCGAAAAGATGCCTCAGGGCGGGGGCGATGGCGAAAAGGCTTCCTTCACCATGAGCCCATTCAACCAGTCCCGGAACTTCACGGAAAAAACATGCACTCCTCCTCGCCCGGCGTGTTCGGTTATGAACATGGCGACCTGCAGAATGAACTCGGACAGGGTGTGACGTGGCTGGGCGCTGAGCGCGCCGGTGTTTTCCCGCTGACTTACTTTTCAGTTTTCACGTTTTCATATGTTCATCGGAACTCAGAAAACAATGTTACGCCATCTTCGGGCAGAACTCGTCTGTGAACACTGAATGTTGAGAATACAGATCAACTCTACGCCCCCAATACTGCCAACGCTTTGCCGTGAAAATGTTGTTGGGAAAGGCCCGCTTTCGGCCAAGGAGCGGAAGCTCAATCATCACGATTTACTGGTTTCGGAAACCGATCTCTCAGGTTTCAGCAGGCACGAACCCACTGCCTCGTCGCCACATACGTAAGGTCACAATCAGTGCAATCACGATCAGGATACC
>JAHEFS010000055.1 GCA_024640045.1 Chromatiales bacterium
TGCTGCTCACGGTCTTGAAACCATGCCCTGCCGCACCGGCACTGGCCCGTCACCCGTCACCTGTCACGCCTATGGTAGGAGGGATCAGGCGCCGAAGGCGACTGGTCGCGATCGATAAGGTACCTGGAAAGCGGTTACCGAATCCGGGGGCAGGCCGGAGAACTCAAGGCCAGTTGAGCATGGGGCCATATTTCGCTTCCAGTTCGCTGAATACTTGCTGGAACTCGGGAGATTCTCTCACCGGGTCGAAGTAGGGCTGCCACGGATCGATGAAGGAGTAGAAATAAGTGGGCTCGATCGTTGCGGCCCGCAGGCATACCGCGGCTTCGGGCCCCAGTTCAGCCATGGCCAGAACGAAACAGGCCAGACCCAGGTTGAGCCAGCGTTCGGCAGCATCTTCCTGTGATGCCTGGTCCCAATGCCTGTATAGCTCGACGACTTTATCTTCCTGCCCCGCGGCCGCGCGCAACATGGCCAGTCGCAGGTAGAAATAGGGACGCTGGAGTTCGCCGTGTTCCGCCAGGTAGGCCTCGTGCCGCGCCAACAGGGGCTCGACGAAAGTCTCGCGTTCTGCCGGGTCGTTTCGTAGCCATGCGGTCAAGGCTCGTGCCTCGTCCTGGAAACTGACCGACATGGAGTCTGGTCGCAGTGCCGGCGCACCGAACTCCTCGATAACTTCCCAGGCCTGGTCATATTTACGGTTTGCGACCAGGGCTTCCCACAACCTGCCCGCGCTGCTGTCGCTCGGGCGTTCCCGGTGCATGGTGCGCATCGCCTGCAGGTAAGCACCCAAGTCACGGTTGAGTTCTATTTCAAGGAAGTTTTGCTCCCAAAGCATGGAAAAGTCAGGCTCGCTACCCACGGGCAGGGTCTGCAGGTACTGCTCGACTACCGCCCGTGCCTCGTCATAGCGATGTTGGAAGGCCAGGTTAGTGCTGAGGCTGTTCGGCCATTTCGAGTCACGCGGGTCAAGTTCCCAGGCCTTGTGCAGGGATTCGATCTGGCCGTCCCAGTCGCGTAGGCGCCGTTGGACCCAGGACGCGATCGAATACAATTCCACATTACTCGGCGCCAGGGTCATGGCCTGCCTCAGCAGGCCCAGCGCCAGATCGTACTCTCGCAATACGTAATAGGTGTAATAGGCCTGGGCGACCAGGTGATCCACCGAGTCGGGTGCGATTTCAGCTATGCGGGCAATTGCATCCTCGGCCTCTTTGATTTGCCCGGCATCCTGGGTCGAGAAACTGGACAGGCTGAGCGAGCCCACCAGCGCGGACCAGGCATGGGTAAAGCCTGGATCCAATTCCACGGCCCTGCGCAATGCCGCGTTATATTCTTCCGATCCGATGCCGCCATGGACCTTGCGCATTTCCATGGCTTCATGAAAGGCTCGGTAGGCGGCCATGTTTTCCGTGGGCAGCTTCGCGATGGTTGATTCATCAGCCTGGCTGAGCGAGGTCTGCATCGCCTGCGCGATGGCGCGCGCAATTTCCGTCTGTACGTCGAAAATGTTGCTGACCGAGAGCTCCCGGTCGAACGTATTGGCCCACAGGTGCTCGTCGGTGCGTGCATCGATCAGCTGGGCATTGATGCGGATGCGATCGCCGGCCCGCTGAATACCGCCCTCGAGGATGGCATCCGCGCCCAGGATTCGGCCGATTTCGCGCAGGTTGCGTTCCACGCCCTGGAATTCCATGACCGAGGTGCGCGAAATCACCCGCAGTGATTTCAGCCTGGCCAGTTGGGTCAGCAGATCGTCGTGGATGCCATTGGCGAAAAACTTACTGTCGCCCTCAAGGCTGGCCCAGTCAAACGGCAGCACCGCCACCATGGGTGGCCCTTCCGTGCGCTCGGCCTGTTGGGGGGGTGCGTTTACGGGAGTTGTTGCTTCGCCGCCACCGAACCGGCCTGAGAACAGCAAAACGATGACGAAGGCCGCCGCCAGCATGGCGAGGATCGCCAGGTTGAATTTGCGGGCTACGCTGTCCGGAGGTGCTGGACTTTCATCGGTTTCCTTGCGCAGGCCTTCCGGGGTGAGTTCATAGAACCAGGAAACGATGGCGGCCGGAATAATGCCTGCCAGGATGATGGCAACGAACACCTTCATGACCCAGCTGGGCGCTTCGTAGACGCCGGTGAGCAGGTCCATGATTTCGATCAGCAGCCAGGCGCCAGCGCCGTAGGCCACCATGACGCGGTGCACGTTGCGGCGTTTGATCTCGGCGAGGAAGGACATCGAGGCCCTATTCGCCGCCGGCGTTCCTGAGTTCGATGGCGGTGGAAACATCGGTGCTGAAGGTCATGCCAGCGTCCTTCAATGCACGCCAGCAGGCGATTTTTACATCATTGCTGACCTCGGTGAGGTCGCGTGAGCTTTGGGTGATGTCCAGCCAAAAATACACCTTGTAGACGACAAAGCTGGCCGCGAATTCATCGATGGTGACGAAGGCCCGGGGTTCGTCGGCGACATTGTCCACGGCGCGCACCGTTTGCTCCAGCAGCGCGACGACCTGTTCGGGTTCATCCTGGTAGTCGATGCCAATGGAAAAGCTCGGCCGTCGCAGGCCGTCGCGCGTGTAGTTGAACAGTTCCTGGCTGAAAATCTGCGAACTGGGAACGAACACGTCGCTGGCATCATACGTGCGGATATGCACTGAGCGGATGTCGATGGCCTTGACCGTGCCGGTCAGGTCACCGGTTTTGACCAGGTCGCCGATTTCGAACGGCCTGCTGAAGGCCAGGAAGATGCCGGCAAACAGGTTCTCACCGATTTCCCGAAAGGCGAAACCCAGCACAATGGCCACCACTCCACCCGTGGCCAGCAAGCTGGCGGCGATGCCAGTGAAGCCCATCACGCCCAGCGCCAGCAAAAGCCCGATGATGGTGATGGCCCAGGTGACCAGGCGTGACAGGAATCGCGTGAGGGGTTTCAGGTGGTCGCTTCGGGCCAAAACTTTGCCCAGCACAAAACGAACGATTCGCGCGACGATGGCGAACAGGATCAACAAGGCGGCGGCGTATAACAGCCGGGGTGAGAAACTCAAAAACGCCTGCCAGTCGGCGTAGAGGCTTTCGCGAATGAAATCCATACTGGTGTACCGGGACAGTCGGAACAGCAGAGATTATATCCGCCCACGAAAACCGGGGTCGGGAAAACCGGGGTCAGAGTAAAGTGCCAGAATCCGTACTCTGGCGCTTCACTCTTACCCCAAAGCCCGCGGGCCAGACCCGCAGGTCCGGCCCGAAAAGAGCTTACTGAATTTTCCGCACTGCCCGAATGGTCAGCACGAACAGGATGCCGTACCAGGTCATGGCGAACGGGCCGACATCAGGCAGGCCGACATTGATCGGTGGAGTCGGGAAAGTGAAGATATTCAGAAACAACCCGCCAATTCCCAGCACCAGGCCGATAAAACCGAACCAGCGCGGGAACGCCGCGTCACGCATCACGCCCAGTGAGAACAGGATGATGGTGGGCAGGATGAACATATCCCAGGCCACGTCGAGGCCGAGTTGTACGGAGTCCACCGCACGCCAGATATTGATCTGGGCCTGCCGGGTTACCTCGTCCAGCGGGTGGTAGTAGCGCTGCATGTAGGCAATCATCGATTGCTGCACCGTCAGCATGGCACTGACCAGCACCGGCGCACCGATACCCAGGATCACCGCCAGTTGATTCCACATCGTGGTCCGTTCGCGTGAGAGAAAATGATACAGGCCGACGTGGCCGACCAGCAGGAACAGGGGAAAGACCAGCGCCAGCACGATCGCCATCCGGTCCGGCATGGGAATGACCGCCACGCTCATGAAGGTGACCGCGGCCACCAGGCCGGACCAGGCACCGATGCGCATCCAGTCGTGGGCGGCGTCCATCTTGGCTGAGGTTTGGGGAAGCGGCGCGGCCGAGGAGTTTTCGTTGTAGAGGATATCGCTCATGGGTGCTCTCCGTGTTGGTTTCGTGTGATCCCATGCTAGGCAGCCCACGCCCGCGCGTTCAAAGGGTTTGGGACGAAAATGGCGTGGCCGGGACGAATGTCCCGTGGATGGGGGTGTTGGCTCAGGTATTCAGCCGCTTCAGTATGGTTTCTGTATAGCCACGCGAAACAGGAATGATCTGATCAATCCCGTCCAGCGTCAGTTTCAGGCCATGGCGATTACCCTGGCATGTCCTGACGTTGGAGAGGTTGACCATGAATGAGCGATGGCAGCGCACCAGCATGGGTTCTTCCAGCGTGTCTTCCAACCGTTTGAGACTGGATCGAATCAGGTGGCCGCGACGGCTGCCGTTTTCCAGGTGAACCACGTCCACGTAATTGTCCTGGGACTCCAGGTAGAGCAGGTCATCCAGCGCGACGGCCAGCTGGTCTTTTTCATTATCGGATGAGAAGCGCACCAGCCGGGCGCCGGGTGCGTCCAAGTGGATGGTGCGCAGCTGAACATATTCGGACTTCAGTGATTCGTGACGAATATAAAACAGGAAGCCTGCCACCGGGAAAGCAACGAGCATGCTGACATCGCGAATGAACCCGAGGTAGCTGGACAGTTTCAGGTCATGCCAGTGGCCCAGGTAGTTGTAAAAGACGAATACGACCGTGGAGATGAGCAGAAAGGTCCAGGCCAGCCAGACGATGAGCCGTGGTCGATTTAGAGGCCCCAACACCAGGGGGCGTAACGCGAACTCGTTCAATGCCACGGTGGCGGTGACCACGCCGCCAATGGCCGATACCGCCAGCACCAGTTCCAGCGTGATGCTGAAAGTCGGGTCGAAATTGTTCACGCCAAAGGGCTGGAAGGCCAGCATGAACAGCACCACGAATACGCCGATGGTCAGCGCGAAGATCCACTGGTAACGCGCAATCGAAAAGTAATGCGCCAGGTAATCCGGTGCTGCATCGTCAGGCTTCACAGGGTTCACTTTTCATCGAGGTACCGCTCGGGAGGCCTCTTTTTTCGTTTCATCCAGAAGTCGCGGGTCAGGTAAAAGGTCAGCAGGGCCAGAAAGGGCAGCCCATAAGGTGTGAGAAGAATGGCGGACATATGCTGCACCCATATCTGTTCAGGTGAACTGCGAGGAGTTTCTGGTGCGAGTATAGACAGTCGCTACCGCCGCAAAAACCGGCCTGATCCAGCTAGTCCACGCTAAATGGGAGCACGAATCCGGCGGCCTGCGGGCCGGGTACTTCCGCAATGAAGGCGTAATCACCGGGTTCCAGCTTGACCGTAAAGTAGCCGTGTTGACCTGCAGGCAGGTCGTTGAGCCCGCCCAGGAATTCCACCGGGCTGGGGTCTTCCAGACCACCGGGCGTGCGCCAATCCATCCAGGCATCGGCCAGTTCGATGCTCTGGGCGTTTTCCACCTTCATGACATGCACGTCGTTACCGACGAAGGAGGGCAGGGCCTGTTGCTCGAGGAAGTCCACGCGGATGGTATTCAACCCGTTTTGCAGGGCACCACTGATGATTTCGAAGCCAGAATTGGTGACCGCCAGTATCAGGTTGGCTTCCGGTTCCGGAGCCCCGGACGCCTCTGCAGTGACGGTGAGTTCCATCACCATCCCGAGTTGGCCTTCGGCCGGTGGGGTGGTGTGGAAAATTCCATCTGATTTTACGTAGCACTCGAGCACATAGTTACCCGGTTCCAGGTAAACAGTGGCCTGGCCGATGTAGCCGGGAGACAGAAATCCAGGACCGCCGGCACGGCCGAGATCACCGATCCATTCCGGAAATTTCCCGAAGGCCGCGTTCACGGCTTCTTCGTCACCGGCATTCATGGCGTCCATCGCTTCCTGGAAGGCGAGCATCAATGGGTTGAACGCTTCCAGCGTAATGCCCGCTGGGGGTACGTCGATCATGGCAAAGTGGATCATGTCGGAAGCGTTGCCGAACTTGAACGTGGTCCAGCCAGAAGCAATCTCAGCGGGCCCCTCGAAAGTTTTACCCTTGGCCCAGATTTCCACCACGTTGGGACCTGGTGTGGGCGTTTCCACCGCGGGCGTTTGTTTTTCAGCTTGTACCTGAGGGGTCTTCGCTTCCTGCCCGCAGCCGACAAGCAGGAGCGTGACGGCCGCCAGCCCCAAAATGTTGCCTTTTGAAATCATGGTCTGTTCCTTCCTCGTCTCTATGTGTTGTCTCGATAGCGTTAACAGGCCCTGGTGATTCAGGGCGCCAACGCCTGTTCCAGATCGGCGATGATGTCTTCCTCGTGCTCGATCCCGACGCACAGGCGCACCATGCCTTCGGTGACGCCCGCTTTTGCTTGTTCCTCTGTGGTCATTTGGCGGTGCGTGGTCGAGGCCGGATGGCAGGCCAGTGATTTGGCGTCGCCGATGTTCACCAGGCGCTTGAACAGGCCCAGTCGGTCGTAGAAAGAGACGGCAGCCTCAAAGCCGCCTTCGATCTCGAAAGTGAGCAGGGAGGCCGGTGTACCCTTGCAGTATTTCTGCGCCAGTGCGTGGTAGGGATCTTCCGGCAGGCCCGCATAGCTCACCGAGGTCACCTTGTCGTGCTGCTGCAGATAGCGGGCGACCGCCAGCGCATTCTGGCAATGCCGTTCCATGCGCAGGGCCAGCGTTTCCAGGCCTTGCAGGATCAGGAAGGAATTGAAAGGAGAGATGGCCGAGCCCGTGTTGCGTAACGGCACCGTGCGGGCGCGGCCGATGTAAGCCGCAGGGCCCAGCGCCTCGGTATAGACCACGCCGTGGTAGGCCGGCTCGGGCTCATTCAGCATCGGGAACTTGGCGGCATGTTCTGTCCAGGGGAAGTTGCCGCTGTCGACGATCACCCCGCCCAGTGAATTGCCGTGCCCGCCCATGTACTTGGTCAGCGAGTGCACCACTATGTCGGCGCCGAACTCGAAGGGTTTGGTCAGCACGGGCGTGGCGACCGTGTTGTCCACGATCAGCGGCACGCCGTGGCGGTGGGCGACTTCCGCGATGGCTTCGAAGTCGACGATATTGCCGGCGGGGTTGCCGATGGTTTCGCAGAATACGGCCCGGGTCTGGTCGTCGATCAGCGCCTCGATACTGGCGGCATCGTCGCCGTCTGCAAAGCGAACCTCGACGCCCTGTTTGGGCAGCATATGAGCGAACAGGGTGTAGGTACCACCGTAAAGTTGCGGCGTAGCGACGATGTTGTGCCCTGCCTCGACGATGTTGATGATCGAATAGTAGATCGCCGCGCTGCCGGCGCTCAGGCCCAGTGCGCCCACTCCGCCTTCCATGTCTGCCACGCGTTGCTCCAGCACGTCGGTGGTCGGGTTCATGATGCGCGTATAAATATTGCCGGGCACGGCCAGGTTGAACAGGTCCGCGCCGTGCTGGGCGCTGTCGAACTCGTAGGCCACGGTCTGGTAGATCGGTGTCGCCACCGACTTCGTGGTTGGATCGGTTTCGTAGCCGGAGTGAATCAGCTTGGTTTCGTCGCGCATGGTTCAAGGGTCCTTTGTATTATTGAATGGAAAGTATAGAGGCAAGCTGGGTTATCCGCAGACATCGCCGCCATTCATGCCTGACGACTGCTATTATTGCGCGATGACTGAATCTGCAACACGATTTTATCCACCCGAATGTGCACGACCGGCTGTTTTTGCCGGGTTGCGAGGCCCACATAAATGAGTTTCTTCACCGAACTCAAGCGTCGCAATGTCATCCGCGTAGCCCTGGGTTACGGGGTGTTGTCCTGGCTGCTGCTGCAGGTTTCCGACGTGCTGGTCCAGGCGCTGGAGCTTTCCCCTGTGCTCAGCAAGACCGTGATCGCAGCATTAGCCATCGGTTTTATCCCGGTGCTGGTGTTTTCCTGGGTATACGAGATGACGCCGCAAGGGCTCAAGCGCGAGTCGGAGATTACACAGGACCGCTCGATCACCACGCATACCGCGCGTAAGCTGAATATCGCGATTGTCGTTCTGCTGGCGGCTGCCGTGGCCTTGTTCGCAGTGGACCGCTTTAGTGGCCATCGCGGTCCGGCCCCGGAGCTTGTCTCCGCCTTGCCGGAATCCGTTCCTGCCGAACTCAGCAAAGCGCCGGCCGAAATCGAGGCCGATGAAGCGTTGGCGTTGGGCGTGGCCGTGCTGCCTTTTGATAATCTCTCTGCTGACGCCGAAAACGCCTTTTTCGCCTCCGGCGTGCACGAGGACGTGCTCACTTACCTCTCGAGAGTAGCCGATCTGCGGGTTATTTCCCGGACTTCGGTTGAAAACTACGTCAGTTCCGAGCTCAGCCTGCCGGAGATTGGCCGCGAGCTGGGTGTCAGCCACGTGGTCGAGGGCAGCGTGCGACGCTCGGCTGACCGTGTGCGGGTCACCGTGCAGTTGATAGATGTCGAAACCGATGCCCATGTCTGGTCGGAAAACTACGATCGTACCCTGACGGATATTTTTGCCATCCAGACCGAGATTGCCCAGGCCATCGTGGGGCAACTCGAGGCCGAGCTGAGCCCTGAAGAGGCGGCGCAACTGGCAGCGATTCCCACCGACAGCATCGAAGCCTATGAAGCCTTTCTGCGCGCCCGCGAGCGGTGGAACCAGGAAGTAAATGCCGAGCAGGATTATTCCGGCCTGGTCGCCATCGGTGATGCCTACCTGTTGGCCACCCGCCTCGACCCGGAGTTCCTGGAAGCGTGGTTGGGCGTGGTGCAGGTGGCCGGCATAGCGGTTTGGGTCAACGTGGATGTGAAGATCAACCAGCAACGCGCAGCGGATGCGCTGGCCCGGATGCGAGCCATCGCCCCCGATGCAGGTGAGACTCACCAGGCGGCAGCGATTTACGCCTACCGTGTGCAACGTGATCTGCCCACGGCGCTGGTCCATGTCGAGCGTGCCATCATCGCTCTGCCCAACCTGGTGCACGCGCATAGCATTCGGGCTTTGGTGGCGCGACGGCTGGGGCTTTGGGAATCAGCCGAGCTCGCGGCACGCCGGGCGGTCGAACTGGATCCGGCCAGCATCGATGCTCATCGAACCCTGTTGGAGGTCCTGTCCAACGCTCAAGTACACGAGGCGCTAGCCGTGGCGGCGGCAGAGGCTGCTCGAAGGTTCCCCGACATTGCGGACTTCCGGGTATATCACGCCACGGCATTGGCCGAGGTCGACGGTAGTGTGAGCGAGTTGGCCGCCTTGGTGCCAACGCTTCCGGCAAGAGGCCGGGCCATATTCGCAGCGCGATTCAAGGGCGTCTTCGATGGCCCTCAAGACGTGCTGGCCTGGTTGCAGCGAGACGAGGGTGAGGCCGAGGGCTTCGACGAAATCGCCCTGGCCGTGACGAGCGCTTATTACCTGAGACAGGTCGGTGAGGACGAGGCCGCCCGATCGCGCTTGCGGCGGGTGTTGGGTCACCCACTGATGTTGGAGCGAAAAGATGCCTGGGGTCTGGGCACCCTGCTCCATGTAGCTGCCGACCTGGGCGATCAAGAGGAGGCGGCCAGGCTTCGTTCCGAGCTCACGGCGCTGACGCGCGATACCGAGGATGTGTTCATGCGCAATGTGTCGATCAACGCCTTGGCGTACGCGCGCGCGGCAATGGGCGACCCGGAGGGTGCCTGGCAGGACATGGCGCCCCTGATCGGTCAACCGGGCGGGCCGTCAGAATGGGGGTTGGTACTGGGTGTAGCGCCTCGTTCAATGTTTGAGAATGTCCCGGGCTACCGCGCCCATGTCGCCCGCATGGAAGGACATTTGGGGTCAGAGTAAAAACTCACGGACATTTGGGGTCAGGACATTTGGGGTCAGAGTAAAAACTCACGGTTTCGGGGTTTTTACTCTGACCCCAAATGTCTTCGGGAGTGATTCCCGCAATTTGATAATCCACTGTGGCAAACTCTGCGAATGATTGAGGTTGAACCCGTTCGCAGCGAGGACCTGTTGCAGGCCATGCAGGCTGGCGCCGTGGTGCTGACTGGTAATGCGAGGCTGTCGCGAACGCTCCGTTCCGACTATGACCAGGCCATGCTGGCGTCGGGTCGCGAGGCCTGGGCCTCGCCCGATATTTTGCCGTATTCAGCCTGGCTGAAGGCTGCCTTAGAGCAGGCCGGGTTGCTGGGCGATGCCGTTTTACCGCGCCTGTTGAATGCCGAGCAGGAGGCCGCGCTGTGGTCTTCGGTGCTGGCCCGTGATGCAGACACCCTGTTGCGGCCTGCGGCCACGGCCCGGGCTGTCGCCCGGAGTTGGCAGTTGATGCAGGACTACGGCCTCGATCTGGATGACCCCGCTTTTGGCTTCGGGGAGGACAGCCAGTCATTCAGGCGTTGGGCTCGAAGTTTCAAATCCGCCCTCAAGCAACGCGATTGTGTGCCTGCCGCGAACCTCAGCCGCCACCTGGCGCCCTTGTTTGCCTCGGGTGAACTGTCGCCACCCGACAGAATTATATTGTTGGGATTTTATGAGCTCACGCCCGCTCAACAGACCCTGGCCGCGGCTTTGGCCGAGGCCGGCGCCCAGGTTCGGTGGGTCACCCTGGCGGGTGTTGCTGCAGACACCTGCCGTGTCCAGGCGCGCGATCCCTTACACGAGCTGCAACTGGCCGCGCAGTGGTCGCGGATCGCGCTGGAGCAACGCCCTGGCAAACGCATAGGCATCGTGGTGCCTGACTTGTCGGCCTGCCGTGCCCCATTGGCGCGGCACTTGAGCGAGGCGCTGGCTCCGGCCTTGCTGCAGCCCGGCCATGGCGACCATTCAAGACCCTGGAACTTCTCACTGGGCGAACCCTTGTCGGCCTATCCCGTGATTGAGACAGCGCTTAACCTGCTGGCGTTGACGCAACGTGAACTACCGCTGGAGACGGTGAACGCACTACTTGCTTCACCCTGGTGGGCGATGCCGGAAGAAGCGGGCCATCATGCGGAAGAGTTGACCCGGCGGGCTCTGCTCGACGCCCGTTTGCGCAAGCAACACGGACAGCCGCAGATAAGCCCACGGAACGTTAAATACTTCGCCAGCCAGGCAGATGAAGATGGAGCACCGCTTCCCTGGAGCGTGCCGCGTCTACGCCGGGTCCTGAAACGCCTGCAGTTATTGCGTGATGATCTGTATTCACATGCGGGCGCGGCGGACTGGGCGCACAGCTTTTCCGCCTGGCTGAAAGCGGCCGGCTGGTGTAGCGGTAGCCGGCTGGACAGTTCTGCCTGGCAAGCGGTTGAGAAATGGCAGGAATTGCTGGCGACCCTCAGCAGCCTGGACGAGTTCGAATCCTCGCTATCACTGGGCAGTGCGCTTGCCCTGGTTCGTCGCCTGGCCGCCGAGATGGTATTCCAGCCGCAGGCGCCCGAGGCGCCCGTTCAGGTGTTGGGGCTGCTGGAGGCCAACGAGCAGACTTTCGACGGGCTTTGGGTCCTGGGGCTGCACGATGGCCGCTGGCCACAGCCGTCGTCGCCCGATCCTTTTATTCCCCTGTCGCTGCAACGCGCTCATGGGTTGCCGGGGTGCGATCCGGCTCGGGAACTCGAACGCGCCCGGCAAATCACGGCGCAACTGGCTGGTTCGGCCGGCCAGGTGGTGTTCAGTTTCCCGGCGGCGGATGGTGATGAGAAGCTCCGCGCCAGTCCGCTGATCCGATCCTTGCCAGAGAGAGCGGCGGCAGAAATGGTGGGTGATCAGAGGCCTGATTGGTGTGCGCTCATCAGTGCGTCCAGGCAGCTGGAACCGCTACCGCTACACCGGCCCATTCCGTTTGCCGGCGGACGTGCCCATGGGGGATCACAGCTTTTCAGGCACCAGTCGGCTTGTCCCTTCCGCGCCTTTGCCGAGCATCGCCTGGGCGCGACTCCGTTGGAATCTGCCAGCCTCGGGCTGGATGCCGCCGAGCGTGGTTCGTTGATGCACAAGGTGCTGGAGCTGTTCTGGCGTAAAACCGGAACCTCGCTGGAATTGCACGGCCTGCCTGAGTCCGAGCTTGAGGCGCGGGTCGCGCAATGCGTGGCGGCTGCCATTGAGGATCGCGCCCGGCAACTGGAGTGGCAGCCGCAGCTTTCCGGCATTGAGCGGCAACGACTGGCTGACCAGGTTTTGCTCTGGCTGGCGCTGGAGAAAGAGCGATCACCGTTCTCGGTAGAGAGCCTGGAGCACAAGGCTCAGCTGAATTTCGGCGACCTGGTAATTGAAACGAAAATTGACCGGATCGATGTGCTGGAAAACGGGCACATGGTCATCATCGACTACAAAACGGGCAAGGTAACGCCCTCTGCCTGGTTCGGCGAGCGACCGGATGACCCCCAGTTGCCCTTGTATACCAGCCTCACCCTGCCGCAACCGCTGAGCGGCGTAGTCTTTGGCGTGGTCAGGGCCGATGAACAGAAATTCAGCGGCGTGGTTGCGGAGAACGGTTTACTGCCCGGGTTACCGGCCAAGGGCAGGAGCGAAGCGGCCCAGGCCACGGAGACCTGGCCAGCGGTACTGGATGACTGGTCGCAGATCTGTCGCGACCTGGCTGATGACTATTGCGCCGGTCACGCCACGGTTGACCCCAAGAAGGGCCTGCAGACCTGCCAGAGCAGTTACTGCACTTTGGCACCACTGTGCCGTATCCACACCGCACTGCCCGAAGACACCGGGGGTGGTGAGTGAGTGCGCTGAAAACACCGGCCGATCTGAAGGCACGCCGCGAAGCGCTGGACACCGGGCGCTCGTTCATTGTGCAGGCGCCAGCGGGCTCCGGAAAGACCGGCTTGCTGACTCAGCGTTACCTGGCGCTGTTGGCCGGTGTCGAGCATCCTGAAGAGATTGTCGCCATCACTTTTACCCGCAAAGCGGCAGCGGAGATGCGGCAGCGGATCCTGGACGCATTGCAGGGGGCTGAGGCGGCGGAACCCCGGGAAGACTATGAACGCCAGACCTGGCAGTTGGCCCGGGCGGCACTGGCACAGGATAAGCGCCAGGGTTGGGGTGTGCAGGACAACCCGCAGCGTTTGCGTATACGTACCATCGATTCCTTATGCCAGTTTATCAGCCGGCAATCGCCAGTGCGCTCGGGTTTTGGCGAAGTGCCGGGCACAGTGGACGACGCGTCCTTCCTGTACCGGGCTGCCGCCGAGCAGACCCTGGGTGAGCTCGAGTCCAGCTCCGAGGTGGCGGACGCCCTGGCCACACTGCTGCACGCACTGGATAACCAGGTCGACAAGCTGGCCGGGCTGATTGCCGCCATGCTCGCGCGCCGTGACCAGTGGGGCGGGCACGTGGTCAACCACGGCAATCGGGCGGAAACCGAGCAGGTGCTGGTCGGGGTAATCGAGCGACACCTTGCTGAGTTGAGCGATGTGTTGGGCCAGGAGCACGCCAGGCGTATACCGCCGTTGCTGCGATTTGCGGCTGGAAACCTGGACGATGACCACCCATTGGCCATGTTTCGTGAGTGCCGTTTGCTGCCAGATACAGGCGCGGATGCATTGCCGTCCTGGCAGGTGCTGGCCCAGTTGTTCCTCACCACGACAGCCACGTGGCGCAAGAACGTGAATAAGGGTCAGGGTTTCCCGGCCGACAAGAAATCCCCGTTCGTGGAGATGAAAGCCGAAGTCGGTGCTCTGCTGGAAGATCTGCGTGAACGCGAAGACCTGCGTTCCTCCTTGGCGGCTCTGGCCTCCCTGCCGAACCCTGGCTATAGCGACGAGGAGTGGGCCGTGGTCGAGGCATTGTTCGTCGTGCTGAAACATGCGGTCGGCGAGCTGCGCGTGGTGTTCGCCGAGCAGGGGCAGGTGGATTTCACCGAGCTTTCACTGAGTGCAATTGACGCCCTGGGAGACGAACTGGCACCTACCGAGCTGGCGCTACAACTGGACTATCGTCTCAAACACCTGCTGGTGGACGAGTTCCAGGATACCTCGCAAACCCAGAATCGCCTGTTTGAACAGCTGACAACCGGTTGGCAGCAGGGCGATGGGCGCACGCTGTTCCTCGTGGGCGATCCCATGCAGTCGATTTACCGTTTCCGCGAGGCCGACGTGGGCCAGTTCCTCGATGCGTGGGAGGGCAGGCTGGGCCATGTGGAACTGGAGCCCTTGCAGCTGACGGTTAACTTTCGCTCCGACCAAGGCGTCATTCAATGGGTAAATAACGCTTTTCCGGGGGTGCTCCCTGGTACGGATGACAAGGAGCGGGGCGCGGTGCGCTATGCCAGGTCAGAGCCGTACAAAGAGCCGGGGCTGAACCCGGCCGTGCAGGTTCACCCATTCCTTGACCGCGATGATGCCGCCGAGGCAGAGAAAATACTCGAGCTGATCGGCACCGCTGGTGTCGGCACCACTGCAGTGCTGGCGCGCAGCAAGGCGCACCTGGCTGAACTGGTGACCCAGTTGCGGTGCAGTGGACTGCGTTTTCAGGCCGTAGAGATTGGCGCGCTGCAGCACAGCCCGGCGGTACTGGACCTGGTTTCGTTGACCCGCGCGCTGATTCATTCGGGCGATCGCGTGGCCTGGCTGGCTTTGTTGTATGGGCCTTATTGTGGCCTGTCGTTAGAGGATCTGCTGGCCCTGACCGGGGAAGAACCGGCGGCACACGTGGTGGCTGTTGCGAGCGTGGTGTTGGACCGGGAGCGATACGCTCACTTGAGTGACGATGGTCGTGCGCGGCTGGGCCGCGTAGCACCCATCCTCCGGCAGGTCCTGGGTGAGCGTGGCCGGCGGCCTCTGCACGACTGGGTGGAAAGCGCCTGGTTGGCGCTTGGTGGGCCATTGACGCTGGTCGATGCCTCGGCCCGGGAGGACGTCGAAGTCTATTTTCAGTTGTTGCAGCGCCTGGAGAGCGATAGCCGCCCCGTTACGCCGGAGCGCCTGGTTGAGGAAGTCGAACGCCTGACCGCCATGCCCGACCCGGAAGCCGACGGCAGACTGCAACTGATGAGCATCCACAAGGCCAAGGGCCTGGAATTCGATACCGTCATTTTGCCGGGGTTGGGCAAGGGCACCCGCACTGACGATCCCCAGTTACTGTATTGGCTGCAGACCACGGGCGCGGAAGGCGAGGCTGAATTGTTTTTCGGTCCGGTCAGGATGAGCCGGGAAAAGAGTCACTCCACTACCACCGAATACATCAAGCAACTGGAGAAAGAAAAGGGCGATTACGAGTCTGGCCGGTTGCTGTACGTGGCTGCGACACGGGCGAAGCGTGCATTGCACCTGCTGGGGCATGCTAAGGAAAAGGCCAGCGGCGAGGTGGAACCGGCATCCGGCAGTCTGCTCAGACTACTCTGGCCTTCGGTCGGCGCGCACTGGAAGGGGCTGCAATCTCTGACAGGCCAGGATGGCGATGCCGAAGATGGGACGCCACACGGCGTGGTCGATATCAGGCGCAGCGCGGTGCCGATTGACTGGGTTTTACCGGAGCCGCCGCCAGGAATCCAGGCCAGGCCCGCAGAGCCAGATTCGCTTGTTGGAGACATTCCTTTTGAATGGGCCGGTGAAACGGCCCGGGCTGTGGGCACCGTGGTGCATCGGCTGTTACAGCACTTTGTCGAATCCAAAAATAGTGTAACTACACCAGGCTTCGACGCTGACCCTGAATTGCGTATGCGGACGGAGCGCCTGTTGCTGCAGAATGGAGTTACGCCCGATGAGCTCGCAGACGCCATGGGCCGTGTCGAATCAGCTTTCAGGCAAGTCGATTCCGATGCAAAAGGGCGATGGGTATTGTCTGCAGAGCACGCTGAGTCCGCCTGCGAACGGCCACTGACTGCGGTGATCGATGGGCAGATCCGCCACCTCATCATTGATCGTACTTTCGTCGACGCTGACGGTGCACGCTGGGTCATCGATTACAAGACCGGCATGCACACCGGTGGCGGTCTGAAGAATTTCCTCGATGAGGAAGAGAAGCGCTACCGTGAACAGCTTGAGGCTTACGTGGGCGCATTTCGCAAACTGGAAGATCGCCCGGTGCGGGCCGCGCTTTATTTTCCGCTGATCGAGGGTGGCTGGCGAGAACTGGACGTCTAGCGTTTGGGCCTGGTTGTCCAGCGAGCGCCATTGAGCCTCGAATGTCCGACGCCTATCGGAGGCTGTTTCCTCTTCATGGTTTTTTCCGGCGCATCCAGAATCGAAGGATGTGGTTTGCCCATTATTGTCAATTGTTTGCTATGTACACTGAATGTACATACAATCGACCATGAAGGTCGAGTGGGATCGAGCCAAGGCAGCTCGTAACCAGCTGAAGCATCGGGTGGAATTTGCTGATGCGGCCCTCGTCCTGGAAGATGAGCATGGCTTAACGATCGAAGATTCGAGTGCGTCGGGTGAAGCGCGTTTTATCAGCGTTGGCATGGACGGCCAGGGCAGGATTCTCGTGGTGGTCTACACCTATCAAAACCAATCTTTAAAATTAATCAGTGCCAGAAAAGCGAGCAGAGCAGAACGCAGAGCTTATGAAAAAGAATTACGATTTTAGCCAGGGTAAAAGGGGACCGGTGATACCGCCGGATCCCAACAAGATTCGAATTACCATTCGGCTGGACGCGGATATCCTGGATTATTTCAAGGCATTGGTTGAGCGAGCGGGCGGGGGAAACTACCAGTCCCTGATCAACCAGGCATTACGTGATCACATCGAACAGGGACCGAAAAAACTGGAAGAAACTTTGCGCAAAGTACTGCGCGAGGAGCTTGAAAGGGTCAGCTGACGGCCCCTATGGGTAAAGAGGGTGCTAGTCTGGGCGGGAACTCGAACTCGAGCCCAATTAGGGGCTCAAAGTTGCGCTAACTCCTCAGGCGGCGGGCCAACGAAGTCGACCCCGTCTCGGATCCAGCCGCGAACGTTTTCCCGCATACGAGTGATTTCCGAATCCAGTTGGCCAAGGATTCGTTTGAAGTCGGGGTCATCGGCCAGTGACTCGTATTGGCAGGGCAGCCGGCCGATATCGTTGTAGATGCTGCGGAAACCCTCGTCATAGGCTGATTGCAGCAATGCCACGGCGCGTTCGGCTTCGCCGCGATAAGCATGTACCCGGATGGCACGGTCGCCGATGCCGTCGAACCCCATCACCGGGCGGTTGCGCGTGGTCGCCAGGATTGCGCTGGCCAGCACGCCTTCGCGGACATCCTGGTCGCCTTTATCGCGCA
>JAHEFS010000164.1 GCA_024640045.1 Chromatiales bacterium
CGAGCCGAGAAAGCTGGTGATCGAAGAGGACTTCACAGTGCTCTGCGAGAAAAACAAGGTCCTGGATGAGCCAACCGGCCAGTGTATCCCCGAAGATCAAGAGGAGGCTCTGGCCGATTATCGCGCCTCTGCGCCGCACTCGATGACGGTTCAGGGTGTATCACTGGACAAGTATGCCATGATGGGATTCACCTTCTCCCCTCCACGGGTACGGTGGGGAGTGTTCTACAAGGAAGAGATCGATCTGTTTTTCTTTACACTCACCCTCTTCGAGGCAAAAATCGGCTATGACTTTGCCTTGGGCGTGG
Organism: Chromatiales bacterium; assembly: GCA_024640045.1. Taxonomy (GTDB): domain Bacteria; phylum Pseudomonadota; class Gammaproteobacteria; order Xanthomonadales; family SZUA-36; genus WTJD01. The sequence goes on from JAHEFS010000164.1 coordinate 309, forward strand.
GCTTCCGGTTGCCGGTGCAGGTTACTGCGTCGAACCTACCCGAAACGTCCATTCTGGCCGAGTCGGATATCGACCTGGTTTCCAGAGTCTCGCCGGAGAACTTCTCAGCACAGCAATACCGCACTTTTTGTACCGAACGCGGTATGGGTGATGCCGCATACTGCAATCGTTTCGCCTTCCCCAATGCAATCGATCCTGCTGATGGCGATGAGTTAGCGATCCGTCTGACCGCCTTCGCGGGCATCAAGGTCGTGATATTGTCGATACCACTTATCAACTGGGGCGTCGACATCGACATGGATATGCCGGAAATGTGCAGCTTGTACCTGGCCTATGAAAACATTGAGGACGTTGCTCAGGAGATGGTTTCAACCGGTGTGGGCTTCTCCGGGGCGTTGTCAACCCTGAATCTCAACTGCGGCACTTACACTACCCCTTACGGGAATGACAAGGACGGTAACCCGCTGCAATTCCCCTTCATCCAGAATGCTCCGGTAGTCAATCAGATGGTCCGCGCAGATTGTGCCGAGGCTTTCGTGCGTGGCGAGACGGTCAAGCTTCCCGATGGGGAGGTTTATCCATTGTGCACGGGTCTTATCCTTGGTGTGCCCGGGGCGAGTCTTGGTCTGGGCCTTGGAGTGGATCTTGAGATGAACTCCAACCTTATTGAGGCCAATGCCCTGGCGTACGGTGATGCGATCTTTAGTAACCAGTCACCGGGTTACAAGCAGGCGTTGGATTTTCACGCCGCCGACACCGGGGGATCGGAACAGACGGTGATCGAAACAATTCGGGCGGACAACTACGATGACAGCGACAGCGAAGATTATGCACGTATCGCCCTTGACGATTTCACCTACTGCCTGAACAACTTCAGCATCCGCCTCAAGGGGCAGGCGATGTTTGGCGGCATTCTGACCATCTTTCCTGATTTCCCCGATTTCACCATCTACCGGTTGACCATGCCGATTGACGACAGTACATGTTTCATCCCCATCGGGCAGCACGCGGGAACGGGAGTGGTTGAATTCCCGGTCCTGGTGGAAAACTATGGCCTCGAGGTGAACGTAAACACCGATTCTACGGATCCGAACCGCGTCGACGACAAGACGATCCGATACCCCTACGATCGCGAAACCCCCGGAGGCCATTTCCTGGTCTCGGTGAAGAATATCGGGAGCTTCCCGGACGGTTTCGACAATTTCTCCTACAAGCTGTCCAACCTGCGAGACCAGAACCAGCCCTACACATTCGTCATCAACCCCGACAACGACAATGACGGGCAGGTCGACGAGGATGATTTTGGCCCTGCAGGTGCTTTGAGAGACGTTCGGGATGAGGATGGCGACGGAATGGCTGATGAGGACCCCCCCGACAATTGGCAAACCGAACCTCCGCTGATCGAGTTCAATATTCAAACCATTGATCCGGTGCCAGCGCATACCGACTCAGACGACGCCCCCATCGACTCGTTGACCCTCAAGATAACCCCTTTCATTCATCCTTCAACGAGTCCCGGCATCTACCCATACCGGGTGACCGCCGACAGCATGGAAGCGAAGAGCCTGGGTCTTGCCGCCCTTGATCCGTCCCTGAACCACCGCACTGGTGCCGGAGATGTTGCATTCATCAAGGTGGAGTCGTTCTATGATCCTCGCGTGTCTGTACAACCCGCCGCCCCTTCGGCGAAACCGGGGATCAACGTTCTCTGCACTGTGGAGGGGACCAACATGGGTAACAGTGAAGACAGCATGTCTGTGTTAGTGGACTTCAAGGATTTTAATGAAGCCGGCTGCACTCTCACCACCCGGGGAACGCTTCCGGGTTGCCCCTACCGCGCTGAACCCACAATTATCCAGGGCGGTTGGACTACCATAGCATCCCTTGCTACCCAGTTCGGGCCACTCGCCCCCCTTGGCTCAGCCACCGATGTTCTCAGCATCACCGTACCGAGCGACTGGGAAGGTATGGTCGACACGACTTACATGTATGAGATTACCACCGTGAGCCTGGAGGATGATGATCCGCCGGCATCAAACTCGGTAATGGTTGAGCACACTGTGCTCGTAACAAAGGAAAGCATGGTGCGCTACATACGTCATGAGGTTCTGGATCTCATAACTGAAATCGAGACAGTCAATGATTTGGGCATCAATACTGGCGGGCTCCTGCCAATCGCCCTGCACCCGGTTCAGGCCAAGATCGAAAAGGCGCTTGAGCTTATCCTCAGTGGAGAGACAGCCAAAGCGTCCAATGTTCTCGGCTCAAGCGTCAAGCTCATGGAGGCGTTCGTCCATGCCCTGGACGGCTACAACGGGAAAGGCAACAAGATCCCCGCAGACAAGGATGCTGACTGGCACGCCCGTGCCGACGCCATCATCGCCGACCTGCAGGTTGCGGCCAGCTGAGCGGTCGCCAATGGGAAAAATCTGAAAATATACCCCGGCAAATGCCGGGGTACTTGATTGGTGGAGGTGGCGGGCCGCTCCCGGCCATCCCGGGCCTTCGCGGCACCTGCACATCCATGTGCAATGGAATCTCACGCTTCGCAGTTGATCCTTTAACCGCACACGCAAATAAAAAAGCCACCCCTGGCGGGATGGCTTTGTTATTTGGTGGAGGCGGCGGGAATCGAACCCGCGTCCGCAAGTGATCCGCTTTTGGCTCTACATGCTTATCCGTCCTATTAATTTAGTTGAGAGCTACCCGGTCGGCAGGGAAAACAATCAACGATCCTGGATAAGTTTTAACGGATCCACACCAGGCGTGCTTAGCCGCGATTCTGTGTTGGGTGACTCCCGGGCTCCGACGCTCACAGACACGCTTCGGGCGGAAGGCACTAAGCTAGGTTTTTAAGCTGCTAGTGCGTAGTTGTCGTCGTTGGCAACTAAAAGTTTGCAATCAGTTTTACGAGTTATTTGCAGCTCGGCATGCACCTCGAGTTTCACGACCCACGTCGAAGCCAGGTCGCCCCCGGGTAACTCTATCGGACGTTATTTTACCGGTTTGGTTCCCGGGTGTCTCAAATTCTTTTCGGCGTCCTGGCTCAGTGGTCCCTGCGCTGTTTTTTAGGCGGGCCGGCGAGAATCAGTTCGGGCAGCACGGCCAGGTCACGGATGATGAAATCGGCGCCGAGGTCCTCGACCGGCGCAGACCGGTAGCCCCAGGGAACCACGCCGACGGTTACGCCGGCGGCATGGGCGGCGTGAACGTCGTGGGCGGAATCGCCGATCATCAGGCTGGCAGCCGGCTCCGCATCCAGGCCCTGAAGACAGGTCAGCAAGGGCAGGGGGTCGGGTTTGCGCCGGTCGGTGGTGTCGCCGCCGACCACGCTGCTGAAAAACCGCGCCAGGTCAAGGCCTTCGAGAATCTGGCGGGTGAATGCTTCCGGTTTATTGGTGCAGATCCCCATCGGAATATTCAGCTTGCGAATGCGTTCCAGGGTCTCGACGATACCGGGGTACGGCCGCGTCAAGTCGGTTGCGCAGGTCTTGTATTCCGCCTTGAATATCTCGACGAGCGCATGGAGTTGGGTGGCGTCCACGCGCACGCCGACGGCGTTGAACCCCCTTTCGACCAGCTTGGGCACACCGGCGCCGATCATGCTGCGCACGGTCTCCAGCGAATGGGTGAAAAACCCACGTTTTTCCAGCACCGCGTTCAGCGCCGTTCTCAGGTCGGGCGCCGAATCCACGAGGGTTCCGTCGAGGTCCCAGACGATGGCTTCAAGCTTTGGCATTCCATTTCCTCATTTTGTCAGGCTCATGAATAACTGCGGCAGTTTTTCCGGCAGGCTTTCGACATTATCGATCACGCTGTACTGGTTGCCGAATATCTCCTGCACATAGTCATCGGCATGCGGATCCAGGTTGATACAGTAGGTGTAAATACCCGCCTGGTCGAGTTCCTTGACGGCCTGGGCCGTATCCGCGATCAAACTGTGCGCGTCATCGGCATCGATATCGGACGGTTCCCCGTCGGTCAGGATCAGCAGCAGTTTCTTGTCACTTTGCTGGTGGGAAAGGTAATGGCCCGCGTGTCTTATGGCGGCGCCCATGCGGGTCGAATAACCGGCCTTGATGGCCGCGAGCCGGGATTTGACATCATCATCCCATTTTTCACTGAAACCCTTGATGTGCTGGTAGCGAACCTGGTGACGGGTATTTGACGAGAAACCGGCGATCGCGAACGGGTCGCCGAGTTCACCGATCGCCATGCTCAGCAGGGCGACCGCCTCCTGGCTCAGTTCGAGGATGGTCTGATTGCAGCCTGCGGGCGTTTCATCGAGCGAGGCCGACAGGTCCAGCAGCAGGGTGACGGCGATATTGCGGCCATCGTGCTTGTGGCTCATGTTGATGCGCGGGTCGGGGGTGACCCCGCTTTTGTAGTCGATCAGGGAGCGTATGGCGATGTCGAGGTCGAGTTCGCTGCCTTCTTCCT
>JAHEFS010000165.1 GCA_024640045.1 Chromatiales bacterium
ATGGCCTTGTACGACCCCGGCAATCAATACCAGATTCCCTATATGTGGGGGACAACCGGGTTTGCCTACAACGTCGACATGGTGCGTGAACGTATGCCCGATGCACCGGTAGAGAGCGGCGCCATGCTGTTCGACCCGGAGGTCGTGTCCCACTTTGCCGATTGCGGCGTCACTTTCCTGGACGAGCCCACCGACGTTATCCCCATGGTGCTGCTCTACCTGGGTCATGACCCCAACACCATGGAGCCGGAAATCCTGGCCGAGGCCGAAGCGCAGTTAAAGAAGGTGCGGCCCTATATCCGGTATTTCAGCTCGGCCAAGATGATCAATGACATGCCCAACCGCGAGACCTGCGTGGCCATGAGTTGGTCGGGGGATTACCAGACCGCCATGCAGCGGGCCATCGATGTCGGCGCCAGTATTGACCTGGCCTATACCATGCCAAGCGAGGGCACCATGCTCTGGTTCGACGGTGTTTTCATACCCGCCGACGCGCCGCATGCCGGCAATGCACACCTGTTTCTGGAGTACCTGCTGCGCCCGGAAGTGGTCGCGGGTATCAGCAATGCAACCTATTACGCCAACGCCAATCTCGAAGCAAAGCCTCTCATGCTGCCCGAGCTGGTGGCGGATCCGGCGGTTTATCCCGACCTGGATAAGCGAGAATCCTTCGGCGTGGGGTTTGTTTTCGACCCCAAACTGGAACGGCTTCGCACCCGGGCCTGGGCGCGGATCAAGAGCGGCTTGTGAATGACCCAAAACCATGAATGATAAAAACACTCCATCAACCCCGGCCACCCAGGAGCCGCAGTCCGGGTCTGAACCCCGGCCCATGGTGGAAATCCGTGGGCTGAGCAAGCGCTTTGGCGAAGTCACCGCCGTGGACGATATCGACCTCACCATTTACCGCGGTGAACTGTTCGCGATACTGGGGGCTTCCGGCAGCGGCAAGACGACCTTGCTCAGGATGCTGGCGGGTTTCGAGGATCCCAGCGCTGGACAGTTGCTGATCGATGGCGTGGATATGACCTCGGTTCCGCCCTACGAGAGACCTGTGAACATGATGTTCCAGTCCTACGCGCTGTTTCCGCACATGAGTGTGGAGCAGAACGTGGCCTACGGTCTGAAGAAAGAAAAGGTGCCGGCCGCTGAAATCCGCGAGCGTGTCCAGCGCATCCTGAACCTGGTCAGGATGGGTCACCTTGCCGGGCGCAAGCCCGCAGCGTTGTCGGGTGGCGAGCGCCAGCGGGTCGCCCTGGCGCGAGCCCTGATCAAGCGCCCGAAATTGTTGTTGCTGGACGAACCATTGGCGGCGCTGGACAAGAAGCTGCGCGAACACACCCAGTTCGAATTGATGAACCTTCAGGATGAGTTGGGTATCACTTTTGTCGTTGTCACCCATGACCAGGAAGAGGCCATGACACTGGCTTCACGCATCGCCGTCATGAATTATGGCCGCCTGGAGCAGGTGGGCACGCCGGGTGAGGTGTATGAGAACCCCTGCAATCGCTTCGTGGCGGATTTCGTTGGCAGCATCAACCAGCTGGAGGCCACGGTACAGTCCTGGCAGAACGGCCAGGCGACCCTGCATTGTGAAGCCCTGGGCGGCGAAGTCATCGCGGACAGCCCGGAAGCGGTTCAGGCGGGTGAGAAGCGCTGGGTCGCAGTGCGGCCGGAAAAAATCCTGATCAGCAAGGAGGCCCCGCAGGAAGCCGGACGCATGGTGGTCCGGGGCGTGGTGCATGACCTGGGTTACTTCGGCAACCTGTCCATCTACCGGGTCGAACTGCCCTCCGGGGAGAAACTGAAAGTAAGCGGGCAGAACCGGCGCCGCAGCGCAACCAAGGCGGTTGAATGGGACGATGAAGTGTTCCTGTCCTGGGAAATTTCCAGTGCGATTCTGCTGGCGGATTGAGGGATGACCATGCGGATGCCGCAGGCAGCATGATGGCGTGGTTGACCACACAACGGGGAGACGGGCGCCGGCGCTGGCTGCGTTGGGCACTGCTCACACCCTACCTGTGGTTGTTGCTGTTTTTCCTGGCGCCTTTCCTGATCATCTTCAAGATCAGCCTGGCGGATCCCGTGGTGGCACTGCCGCCGTTTACACCCTTGCTGGATTGGGCCGCCGAAGGCTGGCAGCGCCTGCACGTGACCCTGGATAACTACCTGTTCCTGTTCCAGGACAGTTACTACGCCCTGCACTACCTGAGTTCGATCCGCATCGCGGCCATCAGTACCGTGCTGTGCCTGGTGATTGCCTACCCGATGGCATACTTCATCGCCCGCCAACCCACACGAATTCGTAATGTTTTGCTGTTGGCGGTCATTCTGCCTTTCTGGATCTCCTTTCTGCTGCGGGTCTACGCGTGGATCGGCTTGCTGAACTCAAAGGGGGTCATCAACAGCCTGCTGATGTGGGCCGGCGCCATCGACCAGCCCCTGCCACTCATTTACAACGAATTTGCCGTCTACGTGGGAATCGTCTATTCCTACCTGCCGTTCATGATTTTGCCGCTGTACGCGCGCCTGGAGCGCATGGATCCTGACCTGATGGATGCGGCCTTCGACCTGGGCGCGAAGCGACGCGATGTCTTCCTGGACGTGACTCTGCCCTTGTCGATGCCGGGTGTGATTGCGGGCTGCCTGTTGGTGTTCATTCCGGCGATTGGCGAATTCATCATCCCGGCGCTGCTCGGCGGATCCGATACCCTGATGATTGGCCGGGCCCTGTGGGACGAGTTCTTCATCAACCGCGACTGGCCGGTCGCTTCGGCGGTTTCCGTGGTGTTGCTGCTCATCCTGGTGTTGCCGATCATGTGGTTTCAGCGTCTGCAGGGCAGCCGCGCGGACAGGGCGCTGCTGTGAGGCGGCGCAGCGTGGGCTTGCTGACCGTGGCTGCCTTCGGCTACGCCTTTCTGTATGTTCCGATCATCTCGGTCATCATCTATTCATTCAACGATTCCCGGCTGGTGACCTTGTGGGGTGGTTTTTCGCTGCGTTGGTACCGATCGCTGCTGGAAAACGAAGAGATTCTTTCCGCCGCCTTGCTCAGCCTCGAAATTGCAGTGATATCCGCGACGGTGGCAACGGTCCTGGGTACTTTTATCGGCCTGGCTTTGAACCGCCTGGGGCGGTTCCGCGGCCGCACGCTGCTGACCGGCATGGTCACCGCTCCCCTGGTGATGCCGGAAATCATCACCGGCATCTCCCTGCTGTTCCTGTTCATCTCCCTCGGGGACTGGATAGGCTGGCCGGCCAAGCGTGGCGGCGCCACCATCACCATCGCCCACATCACTTTTTCCATGGCTTATGTCGCGGTGGTTGTCCGATCTCGGCTGAGTGGGATGGACGAGTCACTGGAAGAGGCGGCCATGGACCTGGGCGGCAGACCGATGCAGGTGTTTTTCGACGTGACCGTGCCGATGATCGCGCCGGCAATGATCTCCGGTTGGCTGCTGGCGTTTACCTTGTCGCTGGACGATGTCGTCATTTCCAGTTTCGTTTCCGGCCCGGGATCCACGACCCTGCCGATGCTGATTTTCTCGAAAGTCAGGCTCGGTGTGACACCGGACATCAACGCGCTGGCGACGGTGGTGATCGTACTGGTTTCCCTGGGCGTGGTCGCTGCCGCGCTCGTTAACCGAAAACCGCCCGCGGGTGAACTGGAGTAGTTCACGCCCGGGCTTGCTCGTGTGAATCTGAAGAGGACTCTGGATGGATCAACAGGACATCAACCGGCTGATTGAAGGCCAGCGACCCAGGCAGGCGCTGGCGCAGGCGTTTTACCGCGATCCGGACATTTACGCGCGCGATATCGATCGCGTGTTCATGCAGTCCTGGCTTTATGCAGGGCATACGAGTGAAATTCCCGAACCAGGGGACTGGTTCCTGTACGAATTGGAGCGAGAGTCGGTCATCATCGTGCGTGATGCCGAGGATAATATTAATGCCCTGGTCAACGTCTGCCGGCATCGTGGTTCGCGCGTATGCCTGCAGGCCAGCGGCCATTCCAAGCGCCTGGCCTGCCGTTACCACGGCTGGGTTTACGGCCTGGACGGTGCGTTGCTGGCAGCGCGCCAGATGGATGAGGGCTTTGATCTTGCCGCTTACGCGCTGAAAAAAGTGCACTGTGAGGTCCTCGGCGGCATGATTTTTATCAATTTTGCGCAGGAGCCCGGATCCTTCGGGCCCGTGCGCGACGCGCTGGGCGAGTGCCTGGCGCCCTATCGCCTGGGTGAGGCGAAAGTGGCTCATCGGCAGCAGTATTCCATGCAGGCCAACTGGAAACTGGCGGTGGAAAACTACACTGAGTGTTATCACTGTGCGCCTGCGCACCCCGAGTATTCACGCGGCCATGGGCTGGCGCATCCGGACCTGGGTACCGCGGAAGCGTATGCAGAGATCCTGGCGGCCGCCCCGGAGTGTGGGCTTGCGGATGTGCAGGTCAACCGTATATACCGCAATGCATTGGAATTCGGCGCTGATTTTGCCTACGAGCGTTACCCGTTGATTCGGGGGCATCTTACCGGCAGCGATGATGGGCAGCCGGTGGCGCCGCTGCTTGGCGATATCACCGACTATTTCGGCGGCTGCACCGACTTCCAGGTCGGCCCCGTGACGTTCGCGCTGGCTTACTGCGATCACGTGGTGATTTATGCCTTCCGCCCAATCTCGCTGGACCGCAGCACCTGCGACATCACCTGGCTGGTGCGCGGGGATGCGGAAGAAGGTAAGGG
>JAHEFS010000166.1 GCA_024640045.1 Chromatiales bacterium
AGCGCACCATGACCATTTTGCGATCCGAGGGGGCCATGTCTGACCAGACGCCGCTTTCGAAGGCGGCCCTTGCACTGGCGATGGCCAGGTCCGCGTCTTCGATGCCGCAGAACGCTACCTGTGCAAGCTCCCTGCCATCGGCAGGGCTGAAAGTGGGGCGGGTCTCGCCCGACAGGGCGTCCACGCTGCGACCGTTGATGAATGCCCTGCCGTCAATCTTTAGCGTATTCGCCGCTGCCTGCCAGTCAGCCTTGGTTTTCTTCGTCATGCTCCACCTCGATTATTACGATATTCAAGAAGGCTTGACGTGCCCTGGAAAGAGGCAGGCCGGGCCCCAAGAGATTGCACCGACTGTACCATGGCCGGGACCGTGAATGGCCGGGTTTTCGCACCGTGTCCAGTGATGAAAAGACAGCTGCCAAGGTGTCCGGATGTCCGGTGATCCTGGCTTGGAAAATGCCTTGGGGTGATGACTATTTGCGTTTTCCATACTAGTATCGTCGCCTCGACAACTTGATCCCCAAGGGATTGGAGAAAAAATAATGCGAATTACACTCATGGCAGTGCTATTGCTTGCCTTACCGGGCCTGGCCCACGCCCAGTCCTACGGCGGATCAAAAGACCGCACCGGTACCTGGGAATGGTCATTTTCAGGTATTTACCAGGATTCTGAAAAAGTCGGCGCAGACGGCGGCTCCACTGCGAAAATGGACAGCGCCTTCGGCCTGGGCATGAGCTTTAATTACAATTTCAACAACCGGCTTGCCCTGGGCGTGGATTTCGACTGGTTGCGTCCCGATTACAGCGCCACCCTGATCGATGCAAACAACCCGGCCAACAATCAGACTATCGATCACTGGTTCACCCAGATAAACACCCGGGTGAAGGGCGTCTACAGTTTCATGGATGGTCCGCTGACGCCGTATGTGGAAGCGGGAATTGGCTGGACCTACATGGATTCCAACGTCATGGATGGCCCGCCGATTACCGGCTGCTGGTGGCATCCGTGGTGGGGTTATATTTGTGATAGTTACTACAGCACCTACACCGAAACCCCGTTCACCTACGGTGGAGCCCTGGGCGTGCGTTATACCCTGAAAAGCGGCACCATCGTGAAGCTCAGTTACAACAACTGGGTAATGGACAATATGGGTGATGGCGGAGCCGATCCCAGCTTGAGCGCCTTCCGGCTGGAATTTGGCTGGCGCTTCTAGGAATTGCCTTAAGCATGAAAAAAGCGGCAGCCGATGGTGATATCAGCTGCCGCTTTTTTGTTTTCCTGCCGGGTGTTCCCGGACTATTAGATAGGTGATCCCGGGGGCGCTTTCAACGGCGCCTGGGGTTCCAGGGCCGAGGGATTGTCCAGCAGCGCTTTTACCTGGGCCGAGGCCAGCCGATAGTGTGCCCGCCACGCGTCATCCAGGCTCCGGCGGCCTTGTTTTTCCAGCCAACTGGCCAGCTCAACCAGATGATCAAACGCAATAGCGCGGACCTGGGCCTGGTTGTCACCGTTGGCCGCCAGCGCGATCAGGCGTTGCAGGGTGGCCATGTTCACCACCCGTTGTAGCTCCGCTTCCTGGCCAATCGCATTGACCTCATACCAGGTCTTTTTCAGCAGTTTGTCCACCAGGTCACCGAAGCCGGGGAGGCTGCCGTCCCGGGAATGGGCGTTGACCATGCGCGCTGCCCGGGTTGAATCCAGCAGCATATCCAGGGTCAGACCGGCTGCGGTATCCGCTGCCGCCAGGGGGTCAAACAAATACCCTGTCTGGCGCGGGAACAACTCACGGCTGGCTGGGGTCCCCGGGGGGCGTGGAGCAATCAGTGCCACCAGCGCCGGATCGATGGCCAACACATAGGGCTTGAGCGTGGCCAGCAAGGCATCAATGGCGCGGCGTTGCTTTTCTCCCGATACCTGCTTGTTGGCCGGGCGACCATCGCCGCGGTAGCCATAATCAAACTCCACCCCGCCTATTTCCGTGGCTGCTGCCTGGAGTTGGTAGCGATGCAACAGGTACATGGGCACCAGCACATCCTCCGCCGTTGCCAGGGGACGTCCCATGCGGATGGTTTTTTCCGAGAAGTTGGCCATCACCTGGCGGCGTACCTGCATCAAACGGTTCAATTCCGCCACCGAATCAGCGCCGTTGTCCCACAGGCTGCCATTGGGGTGGGCCGGTCCCGCAGAGCTGGCAAATGAGTCGCCACGTGCGTGCAAGTCGGCCACGTATTTCAGTCCGGAGGCATAAGTCTCGGCGAGGATCTTTTCCCGTTCAGCCGCCGGGTTCAGGCCCAGAGGGAAATCCTGGTAGCCGTACAGGATGGTCCTCTTGTCCCAGGCGCCAATTCCCACCGCATAAGCGTCAGATAAATCGACCTTGCCGTTTTCACTGATCTTTATCAGGGGGAAGGGGTAGTCCATCACCGAGGCCCGGTCGTTGGCGCTGGCGGCAAAGTTATGCTCAAGGCCCAGGGTATGACCCACCTCGTGGGCGGCAAGCTGGCGAATTCTCGCCAGGGCAAACTCCTGGAGTTGCGGCGGGACATTCTGGTCTTCATAGGGTGCCAGCAAACCCTCGGCCAGCAGGTAGTCCTGGCGAACCCGCAGTGAACCCAGGGATACATGTCCCTTGATGATTTCACCGGTGCGCGGGTCATTCACATTTGACCCGTAGGACCAACCCCGGGTTGAACGGTGTACCCATTGGATGACGTTGTAGCGCACGTCCATGGGATCAGCGTCCTCGGGCAACATCTTGACCTGGAAAGCGTCCTTGTATCCGGCTGCCTCGAAGGCCTGGTTCCACCAGGATGCTCCCTCCATCAAGGCACTGCGTACCGGCTCGGGAGCGCCGGGGTCCAGGTAGTACACGATGGGTTTTATCGCTTCGCTGACCGGGGCCAGGGGATCTTTCTTGGCCAGTCTGTGGCGGTAGGTCAGGGTTCTCGCCACCGGTTCGCCGATGGGTGAAGCAAAATCAAAAATGACACCGTTGGCCCAGCTACCTGATGCGTCGATATACCCGGAGCGCCCGTCATAGGGCAGTGGGCGGTATCCGTCCTGGGGTAGGCGAACGAAAGAATGGTGCTGGTGCACGGTGATGGACGAGGGGTCGGGTACGACGCTGCCCAGGGCAGGACCGGTGGGTTCGCCCACCAGGGTCACCATGGCCTCCACCTCGGTGTTGTCCGGGAAGGTGCGGGTGCGGGGAAGGAACAGGGCCGAACGGCTGGGATCGGCGTGGAAGGATCCTTCGCCGGCACGACCCAGGCGCCGGGAAAGGCCGTGCTCATCGCGCAGGAAGAATTCGGTGGCATCCACCAGGACTGAGCCGGATTCGGCTGCTACCACGTCAAAGCCCCAGAGTACGGAGTTAGCGAATGACTGCTCCACGGCAAGTGCTTCAGCCTCGTTCCGGGAGTCGGCGATGTAGTGAGTATTGTCCTGGATCAACAGCACCCGGGGTCCAACTCGCTTGAACTGGACAAGGCGCGTCGCGCCAAGTTGCCCTCGATCCAGGGCCAGGTCATTGGAGCCCACGCCCCGTGCCAGGCTGCTGACATAAATAAATTGTTCATCGAACTTATCGATCTGCAAGTACAGCCGTCCCTGCTTGTCATTCCAGTAAAGGTTGAAAAATCCATCCATCCGATTGCTTCCTGCCGAATGCTTGGCGATGGTGGGTAGGGCGGAGGCATCCTTGGCTGGAGCGGCCAGCGCAGGCCCCGCAGCAGTGAGTAAACAAAGAACGATCAGCGGTAACAATCTCATTAGCCCGGTTCTCCAGGGAGGTGTCGATGTGGCAGTGCCTGAGTCTGACGAGTTGGGCTGTCCGACGCAACAGTGGCTTGGGTTCAGCCGGCGAAATGCAGGCAGCAGCCCGTTTGTCTAATCAGTCTTGCAGGGTTTTACTATAACGGATTAGCTCCCCGTCGTAGCCGAGTCCCTCGTACAGTCGGCATGCCCGGGTATTGGTGGCGAAGGCGTGTAATGTCATGGATCGGGCGCCCCGGTCTTTTGCAGCGGATTCGGCGGCATTCATCAACGCCCGCCCGATGCCTGAGCCCTCCGCATGTTTCGCCACCATGAGTATTTCCAGGTGGGCACTGGGCTCTGAGCTCAGCAGTTCTTTCCTAAGGCGTGCCATGGCGACGCCCAGTATTTGCTGCTCCTCGTTCACCGCGACCTGTATCAGGCAGTCAGGCTCATCGCCGGCGGCCCAGGCAAGCAGGATCTTCTCATCCCCTCGCCACAAGTGTTCCGGGACACGCCCCGGGGGCAGTTTGAACTCGGCGAGACGGGGCAATAGCCCTCGGATAGGGTCCACGTCATCCAACTGGGCCGGGCGGATCGAAAATATCATCGCGAGTGAATTCCTTGAGGCTAACTATATGGCCAACTATGCACGGCAGAGTCGTGAGGCTACAGCCTGGCAATCGATAAGCCAAACCGACCAGGCCTTACTGATGTCTTTATTTGTCCAGGCAAGGTGCGTAGGCTGGGTCGAAAATAAAAACAAATCAAAGGATGGAGTCCCGATGAAACGTACCGTTCATACACTTTGCCTGACAGTGTTTTTGAGTATTCCCATGTTGGCTGGCGCAGAAACGCTATCCGAGTCGATTGATGCGGACTACCAGGCCCGTCTCGAACCGCTGTTCAAGCATTTTCACGCCCACCCTGAATTATCGGGTGT
>JAHEFS010000007.1 GCA_024640045.1 Chromatiales bacterium
AGCAGCCAGCAGATACCTCGGTTACCTGGCAACGGACGCGGCCCAGGCGATCTACGAGAAATACGGATTCCTGCGTGCGACCGCCGAAGAGCTGGCCGTCAAACCCCTCTAATTTTCTCCCTCGTTTGGATCCGCCCCGCTCAGGGGCGGATCACCACGTAACCCTGGCCAGCGCGCTCAACCAGGTGAGCGACACCGGTCTGGACGGGGATGGTGGCTGATATCAATTCCGGCTTTTTACCGGTCTGGCGGGCAATGGTCTCCACCGTGTTCATGCACCCGATAAAGCGCACCTCACTGGCCACCAAGCTGTTCACGCGCGCGTTCTGCTCGTTATCGGGATAGAGCAGGGAAATGCCGGGGCCGTAGGCGACGATCTCGAGGTCGACGAAGTCAGGCCCGCCGTAATGCTTGATCAGATTATTGGCAACGCTCAGCACGCGCGCCTGGATCTCCGGGTCGCTATCTCCCAGCTGCAACACGATGTGCGCCTCTGCGAAAGGCTTGTCCGCGTCCTGTGCCCATAGCTGTGGAGACCCGGCGAACGCCATGAGCAGCGCTGCGACGAACACCATCACGTTCCGATAAAACCGGGGTATTTTCATTACTCAGGTCTCTTTGGCCAATCCGGGGTTTGATTCTACGCCCTTGAGCAACGGCGTATTGAGACGCTCCAGCTGGACCGTCCTGATGTCTCTGAGATAGTCCGCCACCACGTCCCAGATGGGCGGCCCCGGCGCTATGCTGCCCACGGTCGCCCAGCCCGCTACGCGGTAGTTTTTGCTCGCCTCCACCGGGCTGCCATCATCCAGGGTCATGTCTGATACCCGCTGACCGGCACCGGCCACGGGGTCGAGCACATAGTTCATGCCGCCTACACGAACCATGTCGCCACCTTGTTGATAGAAGGGGTCGGGGTTGAACAGGTTGTCAGCCACGTCCTCGAGAATGAGCTTGATCTGCTCACCGGTCATTTCTCGGACATAGGTTTCCGGATAGGTGATACAGGTCTGATCCAGCACGCGCTCCATGGTCACCGTGTCACCAGGCAAAACCGTTGTGCCCCAACGGAAGCCGGGTGACAAGGCGATTTGTGCGTCGCCGACCACGCGCTGAGCGTCACAGATGACCTGGTCGAAACTGCCATTAAAGTTACCGCGACGGAAGAGCAGCTGCCCCGCAGTGGCCAATGGTTCCTGTAATCGTTCGAGATAAGGGGAACGAACAGCTTGTATCAAGCCCTCCATCTCCGGATCGGCAGGCAGAAGATTTGAAAACACCGGGAGTAAGCGGTAGCGGTAATCACGCACCCGGCCACCCTGTAAATCGAGATCCAGCACCCCGAGGAACTTGCCGTTTGAGCCTGCGTTGGTGACGACCGTGCGGCCGGCAGCATTTTTTACCTCAACAGGCCTGGGTACACCATCATGTGTGTGCCCGCCGAGAATCGCATCGATTCCGCTGACGGTTTGTCCCAGCTTCAGATCGACGTCCATCCCGTTGTGTGACAACAGCACTACGGCGGCAGGACGTTCTTTTTCGCGGACCTGGTCGACCAGTTCCTGCAGTTCCGCCGCCCGGATACCAAACGTCCAGTCTGGTATAAACCGGGCCGGATTGGCAATCGGGGTATAGGGAAAAGCCTGGCCCAGGATGGCGATCTTGTGGCCGGCCACCTCGCGAAGCGTATAAGGCCGAAATACATGGCCGGTATTTTCGTCGAATGCCTCTGCACCCTCGAAGATGGCCTCATCCGTCAAGCGCACATTCTGGGCGACGAAATCCCCAGCGAACGCGGCGATGTTCTCCAGCACCTGCGCATCCTGGTACGTAAACTCCCAGTGCCCGGTCATCACGTCTACGCCCAGGAGATTGCAGGCCTGGACCATGTCTTGCCCACCCGTCCAGTAGGCCGTGCCGGATCCTTGCCAGGTATCGCCACCGTCCAGCAAAAGTGAATTGCCAGCCCCGTATTCTTCCCGCAATTGCCGGATCAGAGTGTGCAGATGGGCAAAACCGCCCACCTTGCCATATTTGCGTGCTGCAGCACTGAAATCGAGGTGGGTAAGGGCATGTGCTTCTCTGCCGCCTGCAGCGATCCCGGCGGCGTCGAGCAGGGTCTGGCCTACCTGGTGTGGTGGGCGGCCATTGAAGTCTCCAAACCCCAGGTTGACGCTTGGCTCACGGAAATAAATTGGCAACAACTGTGCGTGACAATCGGTGAAATGCAACAGTCGTGCTTGCCCAAACCTGGGTGCCTGGTACAGGTCACCGGCAGCCAAGCCTCTTTTTGGGGTGCGGCACCCGGCCGCGCCAAGCGCCACATTGGCCATGGCCAACAAACGAAGAAATTCACGCCGATCCATGCTTCACCGTATTACCCTTTTCCGCCAGACCTCGGCCTCGCGGTTCGCCTGCTGCACGGCCATCTCCGCCTGCAACCGACCATTTTTCAGTGCTTCCCAGGCTTCCTTGTCCCTGCCTTCCGCCGCCAGCAAGCGTGCCTGTTCCAGCAGCTCAGCGGCGTCCAGCCACTCGTGACCGGCCTCCGCCGAGCGCTGCAAAAACCGCTCCGCTTCGGCCCATGCCTGGTCAAAGTCCTGTCGCGGGCTTTCATCCGGTAGTGAGATCGAATGTACGGTCAACAGCAGCAGCACGAGCGCGGCGCTGCAAATGCGCTGCAGGGCCTTGGGCGAGGGCTTGTGACTACTTGCGCGCACCGGGTCCATTGATCTCCAGTCCATTGCTCATGTAGGTGAGGAAATACTCCAGGTTACGGAACTCTTCGCCCTGTAGTTCAAACGGCTTGGCCCGCACGTCACGCACGCAGCCATGGAACCGCTGGTGCAGTGAGATCACCTGGCCCAGCTTGGACCGGTAAACCGGAAAGTGTGTCGGTTGTCCCAGGCTTGGGCCCAGGCGGTCCGCCCGGACATACTGGCCAGCCGAGATGACATGGCAGTCGTAACAGGAAAAGTTCAGCTGGCCGCGCTTGCTGTAGTAAAACTGCTTGCCTGACTCGTAGGCGGCCAGGGCACGCGGTTCATCCTGCGGCACTGCCACCTGCAGAGGCCGTCCACGGGAAAGGTAGGCGAGGTAAGCCGTCAGCGCGATCATCTCCTCGGAGTCATAGGCCAACGCTTCAGCGCCCTGCTCCAGGCGACAGCGGTTGAGCGCCGTTTCCAGCGTCTCTACCTGCCCGGCACGTGCATCGAATGCCGGATAGTGTGGCCTGATGTCAGCGGGATCGGCCTGGAAACACGCGGCGTAGGTTGTGCCGCCACCCGGCCCCTTTTTCCAGGCATTTTCACCCTCTTCCAGGGCAAACTCATAAGGCGGGAATTCCTCGATCTCCCGCCACTGTGCACGGGCATCTTCATCAATGGCATAGACGCCATTGGCGTATTCCGACATCGGCACCTGCGGAAAACGTTGCTGGAAATACTCCACGAATGCCTGCCGGTCTTGCTCTGGCCCGGCCAATGCAACCGCCCATACCAACCATGCCCCAACGAACACGAGCAACCACCGGCGGACATGAATCCGCTTGTTCATACGCCCGTCACGAACTGGCCTGCGGCTCAGGAAATTTCAACTTCGAGTTCATCGGTGCCGCCGAGGTTGTCCACCCAGCTCGCCTTCAGCTTGTCGCCCGCGCTGGCCCCTTTGAAGCTGAAGGCAAAATACGGATTCTTCGAGACGGCAGTGCTGAAGTTGGCCACCATAACCGTGCGGGCATTGTGCGTGAACGTGAGCTGTGTGATGTGGTGGGCGGGAACCGGTTTTCCCGTATCAGGATCTTTGCGCGCACCCGTTTCCATAGGATGCAGCATGAGGCTTTTGACCTCCACCACGTCACCCTGAAGCTTGGTCTTCAATTTGATCTTGCTCGCCATGATTATTCTCCTCGTGGGTACCGGCTTAGCCGCCGCAACCGCCTATGGTCACCTTTACCATCCTTCTGCTGCTGAACGCGCCGCTGTTGGTTTTCACCACGGCGATGACATCAGACGTTTCCCCCATCTTGATCCTGCACGACACCTCGGGAAGCGTACCGGGTGGTAATTCGAAACTGGCCGCCAGTGGTCGGGGGTTTTTTTCAACCACGATGCTGATGGACTGC
Source organism: Chromatiales bacterium (assembly GCA_024640045.1). GTDB lineage: Bacteria > Pseudomonadota > Gammaproteobacteria > Xanthomonadales > SZUA-36 > WTJD01. The sequence goes on from JAHEFS010000007.1 coordinate 4,124, forward strand.
ACATCAGGCAGCGTACTGCGGATCGTCACGGGAACGACCGCGCCGTTCTCGGCGATTTCGGGGGCGGTGAGCTCTATCTGGTCCGACTCGGCCAGCGTTTCGCCCCCCAGCAGGGCCTGTAGGGCGCCATCTGCCGAAGCCGCGCTGAACCAGTCTTGCGGCCAGGCTGCTGCCAGAACCACTCTCGGCAAGGCAGCCACGGCCGCCAACAGGGCAACACTCTTGATCAGGAATCTTCTCTTCATTTCGGCTTGCATGGGCTAACTTCCTCCGTTGGCCTTGTCCGGGTTCATAGCGTGTACAGGTAATCGATCATGAGCTGAATTTCTGCCTCACTCAGAATGCCGTGTTTTCCGAAAGGCGGCATGCGACTGTCGGGGTTCCTTGCCGTGGCGTCCCAAATCTGGCGAAAGAGAGCATCTCTTTCGGGGAAGCGTTGTCGCATGGCGATCAACGGCGGCCCAATGTTGCCCGCCAGCGCACCGTCGGCGATGGCGTGGCACGCGAGGCAGTTTCCCCTGGACCGGCTCATCACCAGGTCGCGGCCCTGCTCAATGTCCGCGACCTCGAAGGCCCCGCTTTGAGACAGCCCCGCCAGCCACAGCATGGCTGCCAGCTTCGCCCACGAACCAAGTGACGATATGTTCTGGTGCTTTCGGATTTCTGCGCGTTCAGGCATCGGTAAGAAAAGACGATTCAGTGGCAGCATTTATTCCGCAAAGTGACGGTTTTCAGAATCCGGGCCAGGCAACTTTCCGGCATCGCGGGTCAAAGTGTCTGGGAATTGTATTCAATGAAGCGCACAAGTACACTTTGGCACATGAGTCGCACTGACCAAAAGCTCGATTCCAAAACACTGGATTTCGAGGCGATGCACCGCAATGCGGCCGAAGCTGTCCGCTTGCTGAAAAGCATCGCTAACGAGAGCCGACTGATGGTTATGTGCGTATTGGCGGAGGGTGAAGTTTCGGTCGGTGCATTGAACGAGCGAATCGACCTCAGCCAGTCCGCGCTTTCACAACACCTGGCCATCCTGCGCGAACAAGGGCTGGTTAAAACCCGCCGCGAAAGCCAGACAATCTACTATTCTCTGGCCGAGACCGCTGCCCTTAACCTGGTGCACACCCTGCACGACATCTATTGCCGACCCAGCGGTTGCTGAACATTCTGCCCGGCCGAGCGCACCCTTAACCTGAGCGATTACTTCGGCCGCACAATGGCGCCAGGCCCAGGAATGTCAACGACAGGGCCAGGGCAAAATCCCATTCAAGCGCATTTTCCACGCGATCCAGAAAACCAGGATCATCGATCAGCTTGCGTTTGAAAGCCGAGGCCACTCCCAGACCCCAGACCAGGGTGACCAGCGCAGCCAGGCGCACGATCACAGGCTGAAACACCCCTCCCCGCAGGGTCTGTCGCTCGCTCCAAACCAGCGAAAGCAGAAAAAGCTGCGCCAGGCCAGTGCCGGCAAAGTAGAAGACCACGCCGTAACGCCGCAACCATCGATACACATCACCCTCGGTGCCCAGCCATGTGGCGTAAACGAGGAAAAATGCCGCCCCCACCCAGCCCAGTCCAACCACCAGGCGCCGGCGGACCGGCGAACCCAGCCCGACAGTATCCAGCCATCGGCCGATACCCAGCCAGGCCAGCGTCATGGCCACGGCGCCCGGCAATGCCAGGCTCTTGAACAGCCAGAGTCCCGGCCCCGAACGCACGCCCTGGCTGACAGACTGGCAACCCTCCAGGTAAGGAAAGCAGCCATCCATACCCGCCCCAAGGTTAATCAGATAAGCCGCGTTGACCGCGATGATGGGTAACAGGCCTGCCGCCCAGGCTGCTCTGCCGAAGTGAACCCCGGCCATTTACTTGCCAATGCAGAAACTGGCGAAGATGGCGCCGAGCAGGTCGTCCGGCAGGAGCTCACCGGTGAGTTCCCCCAGCGCCCGCTGCGCCAGGCGCAGTTCCTCGGCCAGGGTTTCCGCTGCTGCATAGTCTGCCAACTGGGCCGCGCCCTGGTCGAGGTGTGCGGCAACCCGATCAAGCGCGTCGATGTGGCGAGTTCTGGCGGAGAAACTTCCTTCGTGTTGTGCGGCCAGGCCGGCCTGTTGCCGGATCATGGCTGACAGGTCGCCGATACCTGCCCCGGTCAGGGCGGAGATATGAACACGAACCGATTCGGAGGCGCCGTCGGTGTCATCCGGATTGCCCAGGTCGACCTTGTTGATCACCTCGATACAGGGAACGCCCGCGGGTACTTCGCCTCGCAGATCCAGTTGTGGTTCCAGCGGTGCCTGGCTGTCGATGACCAGCAAGGCCATGTCCGCCTGAGACAGGGCGTGGCGTGCCCGCCGGATGCCTTCTGCTTCGACCTGGTCCTCCGACTCGCGCAGCCCGGCGGTGTCGGCGATGTGCACCGGCAGGCCGTCCAGCGAAAGCGTTTCACGCAAAACGTCTCGCGTGGTGCCGGGAATCTCCGTGACGATGGCCGCATCCCGGCCGGTCAGGGCGTTGAGTAAGCTCGACTTGCCTGCGTTGGGCTGGCCGATGATGGCGATGGTGATCCCGTCTCGCAACAACTGGCCCTGGTGCGCATCACCGAGCAGTTTGCGGTTGCCATCGATGAGGCGCTGCAGGCGGTCTGCGACGTCACTATCCGCGATGAAGTCGATTTCCTCTTCGGGAAAATCCAGTGCTGCCTCGACAAAAACCCGCAGGCGAGTCAGACCCTCCTGAAGCGCGTGGACCCTTTCGGAGAATACCCCTTCGAGTGAACGCTGCGCTGCGCGGGCGGCAGCGGCGGTGCCGGATTCGATGAGATCGGCAATGGCCTCCGCCTGGGTCAGGTCGATCTTGTCGTTGAGAAACGCCCGTTCCATGAACTCGCCGGCCCGTGCCGCACGAGCGCCGAGTTGCGCAAGACGCGTCGAAAGTAATTGCTGTACGACCGGTCCACCATGCCCTTGCAATTCCAGCACGTCTTCGCCAGTGAACGAATGCGGTCCGGGAAAATACAGAGCGATTCCCGAGTCTATGGCCTGGTCGTCACCACCGAGGAAGCGGCGCAAGTCGGCATGACGGGGGGCGGGAAGGTGGCCCAACAGGTTTTTGGCGATGTCCGGCACCAGGGGACCGGATACACGGATCACACCGACACCCCCCACGCCGGGAGGTGTGGCAATGGCAAAAATAGTGTCCTGCGCCTGCATTGCTGGCTGCCGCGAACGGGGCCCTCCGCCAGGTTCTCCGGTGAGCGGCGCCTCAGTCAGCCGCCGCTATCTTGCGCGTAATGTACCACTGCTGCGCCAGGGACAGGCCCGCGTTGGTCGCCCAGTAAAGCACCAGCCCGGCCGGGAAGAAGGCGAACATCACCGAGAATACCACCGGCATGGCGTTCATCATTTTGCGCTGCAGGGGATCCATGCCCGCTGTCGGTGTCAATCGCTGGGTCAGAATCATGAACACGGCGTTAAGCACCGGCAAAATGAAGTAGGGGTCGCGGGCCGACAGGTTATGAATCCAGCCCACGAAGGGCGCCTGTCGTAATTCGACGGACTCCAGCAGCACCCAGTACAGTGCGATAAAAATCGGGATCTGCACCAGGATTGGTAAACAGCCGCCCAGCGGGTTGACCTTCTCCTTCTTGTACATCTCCATCATCGCCTGGCTCATGCGCTGCTTGTCATCGCCATAACGCTCCTTGAGCGCCTCGATCCGGGGCTGCAGCTTGCGCATGCGGGCCATCGAGCGATATTGCGCTTCGGTCAGCTTGAAGAACGCCAGCTTGATCAGCACCGTCAACAGAATGATGGCCCAGCCCCAGTTGCCGACGAAATCATGGATATTTGACAGCAGCCAGAACAGGGGTTTGGAAAATACGGTGAAGATGCCGTAGTTGACCGTGTGCTCCAGGCCGGGGGCAATGTCCTGCAGTTCGTCCTGTAACTTGGGTCCGACGTACAGGCGACTGCTGAACTCGTGACTCGTCGAGGGGGCGATGCTGACCGCCGGGGAAACTGAGCGGGCAATGTAGCGGGGCCAGCCTGTGGGGCTGAACTCCTGCGTTGAATAGGCATTCGTTTCGCCGGCCGGCGGTATCCAGGCAGCGAAGAAGTAATGCTGGATCATGGCCAGCCAACCATCGGAAAAACTCCGCTGGAACGGCTCGGAAGAAACATCGTCGAAGTTGATTTTCTCGAACTTTTCTTCCGGGCTATAGAAACCGATGCCCTTGAAGCTGTAACGGCCGGGGTCGTTGAAGCCGCCCTCATCGTCTTCCAGTGACCGGGCGCGCTGCAGTTGCTCGTAACGACTGCCCGACCAGGTGGCACCGCTGCCGTTGGTCACGGTGTGGCGAACCTCGATTTCATACCGTTCGCGCTTCAGGATATAGGTCTTGGTCACGCGCATGCCACCGGGGTCAGTCCAGGTCAGCGGGACGCGAAGCTCATCGGCCCCCTCGGCAAGTGCATAAGCGTTCGAGGAGGATTCGTAGACAGCGGTGTGGTTGGGAGCAGGCTCACGGCTCAGCAAACCGGACTGGGCGATGAAGAAGCCTTCACCCTGGCGGCTGAACATCTGTACCTTGTCGGTGGGTGCATCCAGGCTGACGGGGTAGCCGAGCAGGCGCGCCGTGACCACGGTGCCACCTACGGGGTCGATGCCAAGTTCCAGCACGTCCGTGGTAACTTTCACCACGGGACGCTCGCTTTGCATCGAGGGTCCGATCGCCATGTCCGGTGCGCTGCTTTCCGGCGCACTGACCACCGGCACGTCTCCGCCCTCGCTGGGTGCGGCTTCGCTGACAGAGGGCAACGACATGTCGGCGCCCACCGTGGTGGCTTGTTGCTGGCTCGAAGGTTGCTGCGCTCGAGGTTGAGGCTGCGGGCCGTAGTCTTTCTGCCATTCGACCCAAAGCAGGTACCCGAGGAATACCAATGTCAGTAGCAGTACCGGGCGCAAATTGGCCATGATCAGTTTATTCCCCGTTTCTCCTGGCGGGTTTCGTCATTCCTGGCCGCCAGCGGCCCGAAAGAACTGACTTTTCGCCAATGTTTCTCTAAAGATTCAAATAAGTCCCGGTTTGATATGGTGGCGGCCAGGGGTGTCGGCAAGACCACGATATCGCGCGGCAACCCGCCGATAAGCACGTCCTGGTGTACGCGGAAACTTTCCCTGGTAATTCGCTTCAACCGGTTTCGTCCAACTGCGGAGCGACAAGCGCGCTTGGAAACCGCCAGGCCCAGACGGCTGTTGTCCCGACCATTTGGCCTGCTCAGCACCCGGAAATACGAATCCCGCGAAGGCTGGGATTGGGCGAAAACACTGCGGTAATCCGCTGCGCCGCTCAACCTGGCCTGGCGGGAAAATTTCATCGCTATTGTGCCTCTGGCGAGGCGGGACAAATACCGTCAGGCGTTGCTGCGGCTTTGCCGCGGCTCAGGCAGAAAGGCGCTTACGGCCCTTGGCGCGACGCGCATTGATGACCGCACGGCCACCACGGGTCGCCATCCGGGCGCGGAAACCGTGCCGACGAGCTCTTTTCAGGCGGCTTGGTTGGAACGTACGCTTCATTTTTAAAACCCTCAACCTGGTGAAGTGACCGCCCTGTTTCTCTGAAGGCGGTCGACACAAGAGGCGAATGGTAACCCGAGCGCCAAACTCTTTCAAGATGAACGATGAATTCAGCCTGTCTTTTCGCTTGGCGCTAGTCAAGTTATCCACAGGGCGTTAGACTTGGCTTGCGTATCGTCCTGTCCCGAAGCACCACCGGCCAGAGGAAGGCGGCTCGTTTCCATGGGAACGAAGCCCTTTCGGAAGACCACGGACACCGCGCGACCCGTGCGATGCATGGCTTCACCCCCTGACGGGAGTGATTGGCGGCTTCATGCTGTCACCGGGTAAAACTGGTTTGGGGAAAAGGCGTTCTATTTCGGTCTTCGGGCCATAAAAGAAAAATGGCGGGAGTTCTCGTTCCGGGCACATGTCACAGTCAATCTGGAATCACTGTCTCAAGCATCTCGAAAGAGAGTTGCCGCCTGAAGACATCAACACATGGATCCGTCCGCTACAGGCGGTGTTCGATCGGCAGGGAACCCACTTGCTTGCACCCAATGCGTATATCCGTGACCACATATCCACCCACTACCTGGAGCGAATACGCGACATCTTCGAACACCTGGGTGAATCAAGAGAATCTGCCGTGGTAGAAGTGGGTACGTTGCAGGCAGCACCTGCCAACGGGGCCAGCCTGGAGAAAAAAACCCGCTCGGCCCGACCCATGGCGGAGTCCGGATTGGACAACCGCTATCGTTTCGATAATTTCGTCCGCGGTAAATCCAATGAACTGGGCTACGCCGCCGCTTTGCAGGTCGCACAGAAACCGGGTAGCGCCTATAACCCATTGTTGCTGTACGGTGGAACAGGTTTGGGCAAAACCCACCTGCTACACGCAGCCGGAATTCTGATTCGGGAGCAAAACCCGGCGGCCAAAGTGCTTTACCTGCACTCTGAAAAGTTCGTTTCAGAAATGATCCAGGCGCTGCGCCGCGGATCCATTGAAACGTTCAAGACGCATTACCGCAGTGCTGAAGCGTTGCTGATCGACGATATCCAGTTTTTTGCCGGCAAGGACCGCACCCAGGAAGAATTTTTCCACACCTTCAACGCCTTGCTGGAAAGCAAACAACAAATCATTCTCACCTGCGACCGTTACCCCAAGGAGGTGGAAGGCCTCGAAGCTCGGTTGCGCTCCCGTTTTGGTTGGGGGCTCACCGTCGCCATCGAACCGCCGGACTTCGAAACCCGGGTCGCGATTTTGCTGAACAAGGCACAGGAGCGTGGAGTGCTACTGGACGATTCCGTGGCCTTCCTGATCGCCAAGCGCATGCGGTCCAATGTCCGTGACCTGGAAGGTGCGCTGAACACGCTGATCGCTAACGCGACCTTCAGCGGTCGCGAAATCACTGAGGGTTTCGCCCGCGAAGTGCTGCGGGACCTGTTGACCGTGCACGACCGTCTGATAACAGTGGAAAATATTCAGCGGACGGTTTGCGAATACTACAAGCTTCGGGTGGCTGAACTGCTTTCACGGCGTCGCACCCGGACCATCGCCCGGCCGCGACAAATGGCAATGGCTCTGTCAAAAGAGCTCACGGAGCACAGCCTTCCCGAAATCGGAGACGCTTTTGGTGGACGTGACCATACCACCGTGTTGCACGCATGTCGTAAAATTGAAGAGTTATGCGAAACAGATGGCCGGATTCGCGAGGACAAGGCCAGGCTGTTGCGGACTCTGACAACCTGATGTTGACAAGTTCAGGGACAACACGGGGTAAAGCCTGTGGATAATGAAGGGATAACTTTTAGCGGCTAAAGCATGCACAGTTTATACACAGGTAGTACCTGTTGGACCAACAAGTGTTTTGTTTCTAACTTATTGTAAATAAACTGAAAAAAACGCTTTTAAACAAGTCCACAGACACTATTACTACTAATTGTTTATTTAAAAGACTAATTAAAGTAATCAAGGAACCGGTATGAAATTCAGCATCCAGAGAGAAACTTTCCTGCAACCCCTGAGCCAGGTTGTCGGTGTCGTAGAACGACGGCAGACGCTGCCGGTTCTGGCTAATTTCCTCTTGGTTGCAAGAGAGGGCGAATTGTCCGTAACGGGCACCGACATGGAAGTCGAACTGGTGGGTTCGGTAAAAGCCGATATCGGCCAGGAAGGTGAAATCACGGTTCCGGCGCGCAAGCTGGTGGACATCGTACGTGCGTTACCGGATGGCTCCAAGATCACGTTCTCGGTCAGCGATGAAAAAGCCACCATGATGGCTGGGCGCAGTAAATTTACCCTCTCTACCCTGCCAGCTACCGAGTTCCCCGCCACCGATCAGGTGGAAACACTGGAAGACGTGCCGATTGCCGAGGGCGATCTCAAAACCCTGCTCGACAAGACGGCGTTCGCCATGGCCAACCAGGATGTTCGGTATTACCTGAACGGCCTGCTTGTGGATTTCAAAGCGGGACGCCTGCGCACAGTCGCCACCGATGGCCACCGCCTGGCGGTGTGTGATTACGCAGGCAAAGCCAATGTGTCGCAGGATCGTCAGCTGATCGTACCCCGCAAGGGCGTCATGGAACTCGTGCGCATGCTGGACGACGGTTCGGCAGATGTTTCATTGGCGCTGGGCCGTAATCACGTGCGCCTGGTCAAGGATGGCACGAAATTCACTTCCAAACTGATAGATGGCCGCTTCCCGGATTACGAAGCCGTCATTCCGGTGGGCGCCGACAAGCAAATCCTTGTAGACCGGGCGGTCTTCACCCAGGCACTGCAGCGTGCGGCCATCTTGTCCAATGAAAAGTACCGCGGTGTTCGGCTCGAGGCCGCCAACGGCGTGCTCAAGATCGTTGCTCATAACCCACAGCACGAAGAAGCTGTCGAGGAAATCGAGGCCGAAATGAACTTCGACCAACTGGCCGTCGGATTCAACGTCACGTATCTGCTCGATGCCTTGATGGCGGTCGAAACGGAGCAGGTTTCCCTTGAACTCAAGGATGCCAACAGCAGTTGCCTGATATCCGCGCCGGATTCGGACCTCAATCGCCACGTTGTAATGCCACTGAAACTCTGACCGGGCCCGGGCGCACGAACGCGACCAGCACCTCGAGCTGCGTGCAGCCGGGAGGAGCAGGCGCTTACCCCACACCAAGCCGTGTTAATAAAAACCCTAAAAATCAACAACTTAAGAAATATTTCCACGGCTGAAATTGAGGCAATACCCGGCCTTAACGTATTTATCGGTGATAATGGGGCGGGAAAAACAACGGTTCTCGAAGCGCTTTTGATCCTGGCCAAGGGCCGTTCTTTCCGCACCGGCCAGATTGCGTCTTTGATTGGTCCGGACAGCGACCAAATTCGGGTCGTCGCTACAATAGCCGGTCAGGAAAAGCGAGATATAACGCTGGGGATTGAGCGATCCGTACAGGATTGGCGAGCGCGACAAGATGGAGAGAGCCTCAAGCAGTTGAGCGACCTGGCGGAGTTCTTACCGCTGGTGTTAATGGAGCCCAATAGCCACCTGCTGGTCAGTGGTCCGCCCGAAGGACGCAGGCGATACCTCGATTGGGGCGTGTTCCACGTGGAACACCGCTTTCTGTCAACCTGGCGCCGGTATGCCCGCGCCGTCAAGCAAAGAAACGCAGCCTTGCGCGCCAAAGACATGCGCACGGCACAAAGCCTCGACCCCCTGGTAACGGACCTTGGTGAGCAGATCCACGAATCACGGGCCAGGCAGGTCGAGAATTTACTTGGGGGCCTGCCCGGGCAGATGATCGCACTCGGGTCGGCTTTGCCTGAAATAGAAATGCGCTACCAAAAAGGCTGGGCCGGAGAGAGCCTTCGAGCAGCACTGGAACAGTCCGAACAGCGAGATTTCGAGCGGGGCTCGACTGGCCCCGGACCTCATCGCGCAGACCTGTTTTTTCAGACTGGACAACGCCCCGCCCGTGATTCACTGTCCCGCGGAGAGCAAAAGCTACTGGCGGCCGCTTTGCTGCTGGTCCAGGCCGGGGCCATCAGCGCCACCGGCGTTAATCCGGTGTTGCTGCTCGACGACCTGGCTTCAGAGTTCGACAGCCATCACCGTGGTAACGTGTTGGCCGCCAGCCTGAAAGCGGGGGCACAGGTCTGGCTGACCGGCACCCGGTTCGAACCAGAGTTTTCTCTTCAAGGCGTCGATACCCGCGTGTTCCACGTGGAACACGGTCAAATTAGCGTGAAAACCGACGGATAAACCCGCCATATGGCGGGCGCTAACACCCTGAAAGTGGTATAATTCATACCATTATTCCTGGTGTCCTCATCATGGACGCCGCCCAGTGCTGAAACCTCTTGGATGGGCCCGCCAGCGGGAGCGCCAAATGAACCGGATTACGCCCTCATGACAGACAGAAATGACTATGACTCCAGTAACATCAAGGTGCTCAAAGGCCTTGACGCGGTTCGCAAGCGGCCCGGAATGTATATCGGAGACACAGACGACGGTACCGGTTTGCACCACATGGTGTTCGAGGTGGTGGACAATTCTGTCGATGAGGCGCTCGCCGGTCATTGCGATCAGATCGATGTCATGGTGCACGTTGATGGTTCAGTGAGCGTGACGGACAACGGCCGTGGAATTCCGGTCGATATGCACAAGGACGAGGGGCGCTCCGCAGCTGAAGTGATCATGACGGTGCTGCATGCGGGCGGCAAGTTCGACGACAACTCATACAAAGTATCAGGCGGCCTTCATGGTGTCGGTGTGTCCGTCGTGAACGCGCTTTCAGAAACCCTGGAGTTGAAAATCCGCAGGAATGGCCACGTCTGGCGTCAGACTTACCACATGGGGGTTCCCGAATCCGAGCTGAAGCAAACGGGTTCGAGCCAGGAAACGGGCACGACAATTCGTTTCCTTCCAAGCACAGAGGTCTTTTCCGATGTCGAGTTTCACTATGACATCCTCGCCAAGCGATTGAGAGAATTGAGTTTTTTGAATTCCGGCGTGAAGGTTTGCCTGGAAGACGAGCGCAGCGGCAAGTCCGATGTGTTCGAATACGAAGGGGGCATCAGTTCTTTTGTCGAGCACCTGGCCAGAAAGCGCACCCCGCTGCATCCGACGGTGATGCATTTCAACGGAGAGAGCAATCGAACCGGAGTGGAGGTCGCTTTACAGTGGACCGATGCCTACCAGGAAACCGTGTTTTGCTTCACCAACAACATTCCACAGCGGGATGGCGGCGCTCACCTCGCCGGTTTTCGTGCGGCACTGACACGAACGATCAACCAGTACATCGAAGAAAGTGGATTGGCCAAGAAAAACAAGATCAGCACGACCGGTGATGATGCCCGGGAAGGGCTGATTGCCGTCCTTTCGGTCAAGGCGCCGGACCCCAAGTTTTCTTCGCAAACCAAGGACAAGCTGGTTTCATCGGAAATTAAGCCGATTGTCGAGTCGCTGGTCGCGCGCGAACTCAAAGATTTTCTGATGGAAAACCCGACCGAGGCCAAAGCCATCACCGCCAAGGTGGTGGATGCAGCACGCGCCCGCGAGGCGGCACGAAAAGCCCGCGAAATGACGCGCAGAAAAGGTGTTTTGGATATTGCTGGCTTGCCCGGCAAGTTGGCGGATTGCCAGGAAAAAGACCCAGCGCTTTCCGAGCTGTTCATCGTCGAGGGGGACTCCGCTGGTGGTTCGGCCAAGCAGGGAAGGAATCGCAAATATCAAGCGATCTTGCCGCTCAAAGGCAAGATTCTGAATGTTGAAAAAGCGCGGTTTGACAAAATGCTGTCGTCTGCGGAAGTGGGCACACTGATTACGGCCCTGGGTTGCGGTATCGGTCGGGATGAATTCGACCCGGACAAGTTACGCTACCACCGAATCATCATCATGACGGACGCCGATGTAGATGGTTCTCATATCCGTACGCTGTTGCTGACGTTCTTTTACCGGCAGATGCGAGAATTGATTGAACGCGGCCACATTTATATCGGACAGCCGCCTTTGTACAAGATCAAGCACGGCAAGCAGGAGCACTACCTGAAAGACGACGCAGAGCTGAACGAATACCTGCTGGCGCGCGCGCTGGATAACTCACAGTTCATGATCGAAGCCGACGCACCGCCGTTGTCGGGGGAGGCGCTGGAATCCATGCTGCGCGAATACATGGCGGCCACCGAAGCCTGTCGCCGCCTGGGTAATCGGTACGAAACCCTTTTTCTGGAAAAACTCATTGATTCTGAAAGGTTTTCCAGGGACTGGGATGAACAAAAAGCATCCAGCTGGTGCCAGTTATTGGCCGACAGAATGAACGCCGGCACGCCCCCGAGCATCAGCTACGAGTTGTCTACCGTCAGCGGCGAAGAGGGTTTCGACATTTCTCTGAAAAAACGGTCGCACGGAGTGGTAGACGAACGAATAATTCGTCGGGATTTTTTCCGCTCTCCGGAGTATCGCCTGATCGGGCAACTGGCCGAAAAACTGTTTGGCCTGGTGCAGCCCGGCGCTCGCGTTATCCGAGGCAGTTCCGAACAGGAAGTGAAGAGCTTCCGAGAGGTACATGACTGGCTGATGCTGGAGAGCCGCAAAGGGCGCACCATCCAGCGTTTCAAGGGTCTCGGCGAGATGAACCCTGAGCAATTGTGGGATACCACGGTCAATCCAGAAACACGTCGGTTGTTGCAGGTGACCATTGAAGATGCGTATGTGGCGGACGAAGTTTTCTCAACACTGATGGGAGACGAGGTCGAGCCTCGCCGGGAGTTCATAGAAACCAACGCGTTACGGGCGGCCAATATCGACGTCTGAACATGGATTGCCCGGCCAGTGGGGTGTTGAAAGAGTGCGAACGGGTTGACTAGAGGGCTTTAAGAAGCGTCAGCAGGCTGTTCCCCCCGTTGCGTGTTTTGACGACCTCGTGCGTACGGATCCCCAGGCGTGAAGCCGCTTTCAGGAAAGGTGTGCTGGAGCTGAGCAGCAGGGCCTGGGTTGGTTCGACCGAATAGCGCCGGAGAATGTCCCGCAAGGATCCTATGCGGTTACGGTCCTGGGTGAGCAGTGAGCGGGGGACGTAGTACACGCCATCAAGATCACCGCCTGCCTGCTGTATTCGCTGCTGAACCTGGCTTTGTCGTTGTAAAGCGTTGTCCACGCTGCCGCGCGTTGGCACCCAGTGGTCAGGTTCCGACGCGGTAAGCAGGAGCGTAAAGCCTCGTCGATTGAGGTTTGCCAGTTGCCGGAAAACCAACTCGGATGAGGCCAACTTTTCGACCTCAAGCAGGGCGTCCCGGCTGATGATCAACAGTTTTTGGTCAGAGCCAGCCATTCATCCGGCCAAAGACAGATCGGCCACACGGTCGAAGAGCGTTTTTAGCCGCTTCAGTAAAGCCAGCCGGTTCTCCCGGACAGCAATGTCCTCGTCCATGACCATCACTTGATCGAAAAAGGCATCCACGGTGGTCTGCAGGTCTGCCAGGTGATTGAGCGCGTCGGCGTAGTCGCCCCGATCGAAAAGCCTCGGCAGTAAGGACTCAAGGCGTGTAACTTCTTCAAAAAGACGCTTTTCTTCGGGTAAAATCAGTATATTTGCGTCGATCTCCGCTTTTATGTTTGTCTCGCTCTTGCGCAGTATGTTGCCGATCCGCTTGTTTGCTGCCACCAGGGCTTCGGCAGCGGGAAGCTGCATGAAGCCATCCAGCGCCCGGATGCGAGCCTGCAGGTCGAGCAAGGTGCTCAACGGTGCTTCAAGGGCAGCGTTAACCAGGCGGGTGTCGAAGCCCTGGTCCCGAAAGTGCTGACGAGCGCGATCCAGAACAAAGGCCCGGACCTCATTCAGCGCTTCGGGGGATAGCGTGATGGTTTCAGCCAAAGCATTCGCGCTAATCGCCAGCAACCGGTCGAGGTCGATGTCCAGCGACGCTTCCGTCAGCAGACGAACAATTCCAAGCGCGGCTCGCCGCAAGGCAAACGGGTCCTTGTTGCCGGTGGGCTTGAGGCCTGCTGCAAAAATGCCGGCCAGTGTATCGAGCCGGTCAGCCAAGGCCACCACCCGGCCCAGTTCACTGTCGGGCAAGCGGTCTCCGGAAAACCGTGGTGAGTAATGTTCACCAATAGCTTGCGCAACGGCAGGATCCTCTCCCGAGGCTTCGGCGTAGTACGCGCCCATGGTGCCCTGGAGCTCAGGAAACTCACCCACCATCTGGCTCACGAGGTCACACTTGCACAGCTGTGCCGCCCTTTCTGCCGTCGCCGAGTCAATTTGCAACAACTCTGCTATTTTCTTCGATATGGTGGCTATTCGGTCCGATTTGTGCCCAACAGAGGCCATATCCTTTTGAAAAATGATGGCGTTAATTGCCGACCGGCTGGCCTCCAAGGGTTTTTTGCGATCCTGGTCCCAGAAGAACTGGGCATCAGCGAGCCGGGGCCGTATGACGCGCTCGAACCCACGCCTGACGGCATCGGGATCCTTGCTTTCGAGGTTACTCATGGCAATGAATTCGGGCCGTAAGCGGCCGTCATCTGCATCGAGCACCGGGAAAAACTTCTGGTGGTCCTCCATGCTTGCAATCAGGGCCTCCTGCGGTACCGACAGAAAGGCCGGTTCGAAAGAGCAAAGAACCGGAATAGGCCACTCGACGAGATTGTTGACTTCGTCGAGCAGGCCATCAGTGATCCGGGTCGATCCGCCGGCCTGGAGCCCGGCTTCCAATGCCCCCTGGCGGACACGCTCGCGTCTTTTCTCGGGGTCCGCGAGTACCGACGCCTGTTCCAGGCGAGACAGGTAGTCGTCCGCATGCTGAATTTCAACCGGCCCGGGGTGGTGAACCCGGTGTCCCTGCGAGATCCGGTCAGCGGCCTGGCCAAACAGGCTGCCTTTGAGTACCCGCTGACCATGCAAGACCACCAGCCAGTGCACGGGTCGGACGAAACTGTATTCATGGCTCGCCCAACGCATGGGCTTCGCAACGGGCAGATCGTCCAGAGCCTGCTGTAGCATCGGGAAAAGCAATGGTTCCAGGTCCTGCCCCGGCTCCTGGATGAGACAGTACAACCACTCGCCTTTGTCGGTGCTCAGTGTCTCGAGATCCGCCACCTCGCGCCCAACAGAACGGGCGAACCCCATGGCCGCGGGCGTAGGTGATCCCTTGCCGTCAAAAGCCGCCTGCAGGGCGGGACCACGCCGCTCGATTTCGCGGTCGGGCTGGCGTGCCGCAACCGCGGCGAGTTGAATGGCCAGGCGACGCGGGCTGTAGAGTGGTCGGCTCTCGTCGGGGTTGAAAGCGATGCCCGCTTTCTCCAGGCGGCTGCAGACACCTTCGAAGAAGGACAGTGCCAGTCGATCCAGGGTTTTGGGGGGCAGTTCTTCGCAACCCAGTTCCACCAGCAGGGTATCGGTCTTGAAGTCAGTCATGATGTTTTGGGCCCCAGGACGGGAAAGCCGAGCGCCTCACGGCTGGCGTAATAAGCTTCAGCAACCTGCCGCGCCACGTCGCGCACGCGCAGGATATACCTTTGGCGCTCGGTCACAGAAATGGCGCGGCGCGCGTCTAGCAGGTTGAAGGTGTGGGATGCCTTGAGCACCTGCTCATAGGCAGGCAAGGGCAGGCCGGCCTCGACCAGGCGGGCGGCCATGGATTCACAGGTGTCGAACCAGGAAAACAGGGCGTCCACATCGGCGTGCTCGAAGTTGTATTTTGACTGTTCCACTTCGTTCTGATGGTAGACATCGCCGTAAGTAACGACGTGACCGCCCTGGTCGGACCAGACCAGGTCGTAAACGCTGTCAACGCCCTGAAGATACATCGCCAACCGTTCACTGCCGTAGGTGATCTCTCCCATGACCGGCTTGCACTCCAGCCCACCAACCTGCTGGAAATAAGTGAATTGCGTCACTTCCATGCCATTCAACCAGACTTCCCAGCCCAGCCCCCACGCACCGAGCGTTGGGGATTCCCAGTTGTCCTCGACGAACCGGATGTCATGTACTTCCGGGTCGAGGCCCAGTTCACGCAAAGAACCGAGGTAAAGTTCCTGGATATTCTCAGGAGAAGGCTTCAGTACCACCTGGACCTGGTAGTAATGCTGCAGGCGGTTGGGGTTTTCGCCGTAACGCCCGTCGGTCGGCCGCCTTGAGGGCTGAACATAGGCCGCGTTCCAGGGTTCTGGACCAATGGCCCGGAGAAAGGTCGCCGGATGAAACGTTCCGGCGCCAACCTCCATGTCGAGGGGCTGAATCAGCACGCAACCCTGCTCCGCCCAGTAAGCGAGCAGGCGGTTGATGAAGTCCTGAAAAGTCATGGGGTTTCCGCAAGAAAAATCATGCGTCAGTATAGCCAAGCCACGCTGAGTACAGAAGGACTGGAAAGGAAATGCCGACCTTCCACCGGAAAGCCGGAGATTGGATATTCGGGTCTCGCGGCCCGGTCAGCCCGGGCCTTCGGTTGGCGCAATAATGAAGACGACACCATCGATGTCGGTAACACGGACATGGGTACCTGCCGGCAAGTCGGGCCCCTTCACCCGCCAGGTAGAGTCATCCACCACGACTTTGCCCACACCATTTTCTATCGGTCTGTCCAGTGTGAACACGCGCCCAATGTACTGGCGGCCCCTTCGGTTCAGGTTGGGCTGATCGGATTCGGTGGGGCGGGTTTCCCGGTATTTGCGCCACGCCAAGACAGCGAAAACGGAGGCCACCGAAAATATGACCAGTTGCATCTCCATCGGCATCGAAGGCAGCACCAACAACAGGAAGCCGGTCGCACCGGCGGCGATACCGAGCCACAGGAAAAAAAATGACGGCGCCAACAGTTCCATGATCAACAGCAGACCGGCCAGGATCCACCAATGCCAGAAAACAACCTGTTCCAGCCATTCCATCATGCGCCTCCTGACTTGTCCTTGCCCAGAGCGGCCTTGGCGACCTCGGCAATGCCGGCAAGGCTGCCGAGCACGCTGGTGGCTTCCATCGGCAGCAGCAAGGTTTTCTGGTTCGGGCCGTTGGCAAATGCGGCCAAGGCCTCGACGTATTTCTGTGCTACAAAGTAGTTGACCGCCTGAATATCACCCGTCGCGATCGCTTCCGACACCATCGTGGTGGCCTTGCCCTCGGCTTCGGCCAGGCGTTCGCGGGCTTCGGCATCACGGAACGCGGCCTCTTTGCGCCCTTCAGCTTCGAGAATGGCCGCCAGCTTTTGTCCTTCGGCGCGCAGAATTTCAGATTGCCGTGCACCCTCGGCTTCCAGGATGGTGGCACGCTTCAACCGTTCGGCCTTCATTTGCCGGGCCATGGCGTCGACCAGGTCCATCGGTGGGCTGATGTCCTTGATCTCGATTCGGGTGACCTTCACACCCCAGGGCGTGGTGGCCTCGTCGACCACCGATAGCAGCCGCGCATTGATGTCATCGCGCTTCGACAGCGCATCATCGAGGTCCATGGAACCCAGCACGGTTCGAATGTTGGTGACGGTCAGGTTGAGAATTGCATGCTCCAGACGAAAGACCTCGTAGGCGGCCTTGGCCGCGTCGAGCACCTGGAAGAAAACAACGCCGTCCACGGTGAGCACGGCGTTGTCCTTGGAGATGACCTCCTGGGAGGGAACGTCTAACACGCGCTCCATCATGTTGACCTTGTGCCCGATCTGGTTGACGAAGGGCAATATCAGGTGAAAGCCGGGCGTGAACGAAGCTCGGTACCGCCCGAAGCGCTCGATGGTGAACTCATAACCCTGGCGTACGATGATGACCGCCTTGCGGACAACCACCACGGCCAGGACGACGACTATGACTGCCCATATCAGTGCGCTTTCGATCATCGACCTGTTTCCTGTGCTGAGGGTAGACCGGGATCCTGTGCGATACTGTTGGCAGGCGCCAGCGGCATGACGCACAGGCGTTTATCCACCACTGACAGTACCAGAAACGCGGCGCTTTGCGATGACCCAGAAGTCATGACACAACAGCAGTGCATCAACCATGAGTGACAAGGACACGTTGTTCACGGCCGGCCCGGATACCGCGGGCAGCTTTGTTTTCGATGACCGCGTCGTGCAGGTGTTTCCAGACATGATTGACCGATCGGTGCCGGGTTACGGCCTCGTGGTCTCGATGACCGGAATGCTTGCCAGGCGCTATGCACAGGCCAACACCACACTTTACGACCTTGGTTGTTCACTCGGTGCGAGTACCCAGGCCATGCGCGCCGCGGTCAGGGTCCCCGGTGCGCGTATCGTGGCCGTCGATTCATCCCGGGCCATGGTGCAGCGCTGTCAGAGCCTTATTGCCGATGACCCAGGGACGGTGCCCGTCGAGGTGTTACTGGCGGATATCCGGGACGTAGCGCTCGAGAATGCGAGCGTGGTGGTGATGAACTACACGCTGCAATTTATTGAGCCTGGCGATCGCTCATTACTGATCAACCGGATTGCGGCTGGGTTGCAACCCGGTGGTGTTTTGATCCTGTCGGAAAAGATCGCTTTTCCGGATGCTGGGCGACAGGCGCTGCAGACCGAATGGCACCATGATTACAAGCGGGCCAAGGGGTACTCGGAACTGGAGATTGCGGGCAAGCGAACCGCACTGGAGAACGTGCTGCAGGCTGAAACTGAAGCCGAACATCACGAGCGCCTGCTGGCGGCCGGTTTTGGCCGCGTTGAGCGCTGGTTCCAGTGTTTCCGTTTCTGCAGTTACCTGGCAATCAAGTGAGTGACCAAGACCACTATGGTGCCCTGGCTGAGTGGGCCCAGGGCCAACCCGGGTTTGCGTGGCTGGAACGACAACTGCAGGAAAGCAACCGCCTGTTGAATTCCGATGTTCACGGAGACCTGCCTGCATGGCGCGCAGCGTTAGCGGAGCTGCCAGAAGCCGAGCAGCGGTGCGACGGCGGTCGCTCCGCCCCCCGGCTTGGATTTCCGGTGGCGGACCGCGCGGCGTTGGCGGCTACGCTAATGAAATTGCACCCGTGGCGGAAAGGGCCGCTGCAGATCGGAGGCGTTTTCATTGACACCGAGTGGCACTCCGACTGGAAGTGGGAGCGCCTGGCTCCGCACCTTGAGCTGTCCGGCCATCGGGTGCTGGATGTCGGCTGCGGAAACGGGTATTTCGGTTGGCGGATGCTGGCGGCTGGCGCCGAGTGCGTCATCGGTATCGACCCGACCCTGGTGTTCGTCATGCAGTGGCTGGCCTCTCAGCACTTCGCCGGTGCGCAAACCAATTACGTTCTCCCGGTCGGTGTCGAGCATCTGCCGGCCACCACGGCCTGCTTCGACAGCGTATTTTCCATGGGCGTTCTATATCACAGGAAACACCCTCTGGAGCACCTGCAGCATCTGGCCCGCCTGGCTCGCCCCGGGGGGCAGATTATTCTGGAGACGCTGGTGTTGGCCGGAGAAGCCGTGGAAGAACTCGTTCCGCCTGGCCGTTACGCAAGGATGCGCAACGTCTGGTCGATACCCACAGTGCCGCGTCTGCGCGAATGGCTCGACCAAGCCGGGTTGCCGGACCATCAACTGCTGGATGTCACGCCAACCGCCCCGGAGGAACAACGCAGCACCCCATGGATGCGGTTCGAGTCGCTGGACCGCAGCCTTGATCCGGAGAATCCCGACCAGACGATCGAGGGGCACCCCGCGCCCCTGCGGGCGGCCTTGCGGGTCTTTTGCCCCGAATGACGCGCCCAACCAAGGTTCGGATCAACGTAAATAACCGTAAAAGAACGCGTTGCGATTTCAAAAGAGTTGCCCCGCGATTAAACTAAGCGGCTGATTTTCGGTCAATGAGACCGAGTTACCGTGTCATTCATCAAAATCCAGGACCGCCGATCGAGCGCATGATCACATTGCAGAAAATTCGCCGCACCTACCAGATTGGCGGTCAGACCATTCACGCGTTGAACGAAGTCGACCTCAAAATCGGCCGGGGTGAGTTCGTCGCCATCATGGGGCGCTCCGGATCAGGCAAGTCGACCCTGCTCAATATGCTTGGTTGCATGGACCGGCCTGATGGCGGGCGCTATTTGCTGGACGACCACGAAGTCAGCGGCATGGAAGACGATGAACTGTCCGCGGTGCGAAACCGCTACATGGGGTTCATTTTCCAGAGCTTTCACCTGCTCCCGCGCCTGACGGTGCTGGAAAACGTCCTGTTGCCGCGCCGTTATCATGAAGATGGGCTTACCGAGGCGGATGTCGCGCGTGCGCGCGAGTTGTTGGCCCGGGTCGACCTTACCAACCGCTTGGATCATCGACCAAACGAACTCTCCGGCGGCCAGCGTCAGCGTGTGGCGATCGCTCGTGCACTGATCAACCAGCCACGCGTCGTGCTGGCGGACGAGCCGACGGGTAACCTCGATTCCAGTACATCGGATGCGATCATGGATCTGCTTCAGGAACTCAACAACGACGGCCAGACCATCGTTATGGTGACCCACGAGCCCGATATCGCCGAGTTCGCCCAGCGGCAGATCGTCATGATGGATGGCAAAATCATCCAGGAGGAGTCCCGTGCGACCCATTAAGGCAAGCCTGTTCCTGGTGACTTCTTTCGTTGTCTCGGCGGAAGCCTCCGGGCCGCCCCTGCTGCTCACGGGTGAGGTTTACTCACGCCAGGCCCAGGAAATCATCGTCCCACTGACCCCCAACTGGCAGGCTCGGATCAGCACCATGGTGCCCGAGGGTGTTTTCGTGGAAACCGGCGATGTAGTGGTCGAATTCGATGGTACCGAGGCGGCCCGGGCGATGGAACAACAACGGGAGACCACGCGTACTGAACTCGCCCGTACTGAGCGCGACCTGGCACGGCTTGAAAAGGAACTGACACAGGCGGCGTACCAATTCAAACAGGCTGAGGTCCAGCTGGAATTGGCCAGCATGAGGGCGGAGATCCCCGATTCGCTGATTGGTGCGATCGAGCACTCCGAAAACCAGCTGGCTCGTGAGCAAGCGGTCAAGGCCGTGGATGACGCGCGGAAACAGCTGGCAGACAAACGCCAAAGCATGCAGGACCGCCTGGAGCAGGCTGGGCTGGACGCGCGAAAAAACGAGCTGCAAGCGCAGTGGTGGAGCGAGATGCTGAAAAGCTTTTCAGTCCGGGCTCAACAATCAGGCTACATCATCTATGGCAGCCATCCGTGGACCCGCTCCAAGTACCAGGAAGGCGATACCGTGCGAACGAGTTTCAAGATCGCGCAGGTGGCGAATACGAGCGATCTGGCGATCAAGGTCTGGATTAACAGCGTTGACCGTCCGCGGCTGGAAGCGGGGACGTCCGTCAGGGTTGTGCTTGATGCCATTCCTGAAATGGAACTCACCGGGGTGCTCGAAACGGTGTTCGACAGCGGTTCGAAACGCCAGGAGTGGGGTGAAGCAGTGTATTTCGAAGGCATAGTCGTGTTCAGGGGTGGTCAACCGTCAAGTCTATTGCCGGGCATGAGCGTACTCGTGGAGGTGCAGTCGTGAGGTTGTTGACAGGCTCTTTGCTGTGTTTGCTACTGGTCGCGTGCGGTGCCGACGAGCCGGCCCAACAAGCGGCCAAGGAAAGTCCCGGCCAGGAATTTGTCAGCGTAACGGGCGAGTTGCGTTCGGCAAACTCGAGATTCTTCGGGCCGCCGGCTGTTCCTGATATGTGGAATTACACCATTTCGTTCATGGCTCCCGATGGCGCGTCAGTAAATCCGGGGGCACCGATACTGCGTTTCGATGCACAGGAGTTGTTGACCAAGGCGCGGGACAAGAGTAACGCGCTGAACGAGAAGGAAAAAGAGCTGGAAAAGCAGGTTATTCTCGGCAAGGAACAGATTGCTGAACTCAAGCTACGGGTGGAAGAGGCGCGCGCGGCCCTGGACAAGACTGCCCTGAAAGCCGACATACCAGCGGAGCTGCTCGCCAACCGGGATTACCGTGAGAACCAGTTGCTGCTGGAGCACGCTCGAGTGACGCTGGCATTGCGCGAGGAAGAGTTGCGCAAGGAAGAACGAATCCAACAAACCGAGGTTGAAATCCTGGAGCGGGAAATTGCAGTGCTGCAAGCCGAGGCCAACCAGTTGCAGGGCTCGATTTCGTCGATGACGATCAAGGCGCCAGGTGAAGGTGTGGTGATACACGCCACGGATCGCCGCAACAACAAGCACACCGTCGGGGACAATGTGTGGATGGGCAGGAGGGTGATCGAGTTTCCGGACCTGAGACAACTGGAGGTTCACCTGGAAATTCCCGAGCGTGAGTCGGCCCGCATCAGCGTGGGTCAGCGAGTGCGCTTCAACCTGGATGCAGCTCCGGATCGAAGTTTCGAGGGCGAAATAACCGAGCTGGCTTCGGTCGTTCACACCCGATCTGTGAATCAGCCGGCCAAGATTTTCGACGCGACGGTAACCTTGCGCAATCCGGATCCCGAGCTGATGCGGCCAGGGATGAGCGTGAACGCCCAGATTGTCCTCGGCCAGGCCGGGGCAAGCGGGCCATGAAGCGCCCTTTCCTGGCTTGCGGTCTGGCGCTGGCCCTGGTGGCGTGCGGCGCGAGCCCCCTGGACTCGGTCGAAACCATGGAGGTGACCGGCGGGGAGTTCACCATCTCGCTGATCAGCCGTGGAGAACTGCGCGCAGCCGAGTCGACGCCCATTCAGCCGCCGCAGGGCAGCCGTAACCCCAGGACCATCGAATGGTTGGCCCCTAACTACAGCTGGGTTCGGAAGGGCGAGGTCGTCGCGCGATTCGATATATCGGATGCCGAGCGTGGGGCGCAAAGTGCGGGGCTGGAAATCGACAAGGTTGATCTTCAGGTCATGGCCAAGGAGCGCGAACTCGACCGCCTGATGTCGGAACTGGGCAACCAGCTGGACCTGGTGGAAATCGAAAAATTGATGGCCGATACCTTCACCATTGACAACGAATTGGCCTATTCACGTTTCGAGATTATCGACGCCACGCGCGACAAGGCCCTGCTGGAATACAAGTCTGGGCATTTCGAGGGCAAGAAAGACAACTACAACGAGCTACAGAGCGCGGAAGTCGCGGTGCTGAGTGCCCAGCGAGCCACCCAGGAGTCCCAGTTCGAGGAACACAAATCCATGCTCGACCAGTACCGGGTCACCGCGCCGCACGACGGTTATTTCGTTTACGAGAAAACCTGGTTTGGTCAGCAAATTGACGTGGGGTCAACCGTGTTTCCGTCCAACAAGATTGCGAGCATCCCGAATCTCGACAAGATGGAGGCCTTGCTTTACGTCCTGGAAACCGAAGCAGTGGGCCTGGCCGTCGGCCAGGCAGGCACGGTGACGGTAGACGCTTTTCCGACCCGGCCGCTGACCGGCACGATCAGCAGTATCAGCGCAACGGCCGCGCCTATCGAGCGGGAAAGCCCGGTGAAGTATTTCACCGTGATCGTTTCGTTGGAGCAGGCCGATCCGGAGTGGATTACGCCGGAAGCTGCGGTAACCGCGGAAATCCATATCACGCGTATCGAGGACACCATGGCCATTCCTAACCAGGCCGTGTTCCAGGGCGAGCAAGGCGACTGGGTGCTGGTGCGTGATGGGCGCAAACTGGTTCGACGCGAAGTCAGCCTGGGTGTGCGCGGTGCGAACCGTTCCCAGGTTCTGGCGGGGCTGCGGGAAGGCGAAGAGATTGCCCTGTTCGCGCCGGAGCAGGCCGGGTCATGAAGAAGCCGGGTGGTTTCAGCCGCGATGCGGTCAAGCAGGCCCTGGCGCAATTGCGGCAGCACAAGCTGCGCACGGCATTGACTCTGCTCGGCATGGTGTTCGGTGTGGGCGCAGTCATCGCCATGCTCAGTATCGGTGAAGGTGCCAAGCAGGAGGCCCTGCGGTTGATCGAGTCGATGGGTCTGCGAAACCTGCTGGTCCAGAATCGCGATTTCGACCAGGAGACGCTCAAGGAAATCCGTGAACACAGCGTGGGTTTGTCCCGTAGCGACGTCCGTGCTGTTCGGGAAAGCCTGCCCAGCGTGGAGGCGGTCAGCGAGGAAAAGAAGATCAAGACCTGGAGCCTGTTCAGCCTGCAGGCAACCAGCGATGCCCAGGTATTGGCGGTCACGCCATCGTATTTCGACCTGGCGAGCCTGCACCTGGCAGCGGGCCGCGCCCTCGATGAGGAAGATAACAACCGTTTTTCCCAGGTCGCCGTGTTGGGCGCGCAGACGGCGCGTGACCTGTTTCCGGGACAGGATCCGTTGGGGGGCAAGATCAAGGTGAACCACTTGTGGCTGGAGGTGGTCGGTGTCCTGGCCGACCGCGACCTGAGCCGGAATGAGTTTCAGGGGGTCAGGCTCGGTGGTGATCGTAACCGGGTGTTCATCCCCCTGGAAACGGCTTACAAACGATTGCGCTTCGAAACGCTGGAAAGCGAGCTCGACGCTATCCGTTTACGCCTTTCCGGGCAGGCAGACCCGCAGCGTTCGGCGCAAACGGTCAACCATTTGCTGTCCCGGCGCCATGGCGAAGAGAACGACTTCGAACTGATCGTGCCGGCAGCCCTGCTCAAGCAGCAGCAGCAAACCCAGAAAATCTTCACCATTGTCATGTCCGCAATCGCGGGCATTTCCTTGCTGGTCGGGGGCATTGGCATCATGAATATCATGCTGGCAACCGTGCTGGAAAGAACTCGCGAAATTGGTTTGCTACGGGCCATCGGGGCGCGCAAGAGCGATATTCAGCACCAGTTTCTCATGGAGTCAGCAACGGTGGCCGGCATCGGCGCTTTTATCGGTATCTTTTTCGGTATTTTGTTGGCCTTCGTGATTCAGCAATTCGCCGGCTGGCCGTCAGCCTTTTCACTGTTTGCTGTCATCCTGTCGGTCAGCATCTGCCTTCTGACCGGTATTGTGTTTGGCTGGTATCCGGCGCGCCAGGCTGCCGACCTGGACCCCATCAAGGCGCTGCACGCCGAGTAGGCGATCAGATCAGGCCAACGAACAACACAACCAGCAGCACGGATAAGACCAGCAGGCTCAGGGCGAACACCCGGAAGCGCCAGATAACGATGTTGGGGCCGAGGTGAATCAGGGTATGTACCACGCGTAAGGCTACGTAGGCCCAGGCCAGGCCCAGGGGCAGCAGGCCCTGCTGGTTGGTGATGTAAGCCATGATGCAGGCCACGTAAAACAGGGGCGGGGTTTCCAGGAGGTTGCTGAAGTGACGCGCCAGCACGCGCAGGTGGCGGGGCTCCTCGCCGTGGTAAACCTCGTAGTATTCCGGATCGACTTCCCGGCGCCTGACTCCGCCGTAGCGAGCAACGCCCATTCGAAAACCAACTACCAGGGTCAAGGTCATCATGGCGAAGATCGGGTAGAGCATGTTCATGTCGTGGCTCCTGCTGTTTTCATTCGTTGTGTTTGTTGGTTCAGGTTTCGTCCGGCGCCAGCCACTTTTTGACCCTGGGTGCCTGGTAATGCTCGAAGCGCTGCAGCATCACGTCTGCCTGATCCTCCAGGATCAGCATTTCCCGATAGATGGGCTTGACGAACTGCTCCTCGATCTGGTGTTCCAGAAAGGAGAACAGGCTATCAAAGTAACCCTCTACGTTCAGCAATCCACAGGGTTTTTCATGAAATCCCAGCTGTGCCCAGGTAAGAATCTCAAAGATTTCCTCCAGTGTGCCCCACCCCCCCGGCAACGCGACAAACCCGTCCGAAAGGTCCGCCATCAGGGCTTTGCGCTCGTGCATCGATTTGACCACGTATTGTTCGGTCAGGCTCGCGTGGGCCACTTCTTTCACCGCCAGGGCTTCTGGAATGACGCCGATGGCTTCCCCCCCGGCAGCCATGACAGCATCGGCAACAGCGCCCATGATTCCGATACTGGCGCCGCCATAGACCAGGCCCAGGTTGCGCGCGGCCAGTCGCCTGCCCAGCTCCGAGGCGGCCTGCAGGTAACGGGGTTGGCGGCCCGGGCTGGAGCCGCAGTACACACAAATTCGTTTCATTCTGAACGACCGGCCTGCAAGGATTGAATCGTCAAGGATAGCGCTGAACCGGGTGCCGGGTCACTGGTTGCGTCGCGCACGCACCGGGTTCCAGTTGTCTGCTTCGCGGCGGACCCAGGTGCGGTACTGCAGGCGGGCCATGTACAGCAGTAATATGTACAGGAATACGGGCATGGCGAACGGTGACAGGTCGCCGTCCAGCGCGCCCTGTTCGCCCATCACCTGGTCCCAGCCCTGCCCCTGCAGCCGGAACGCCAGCCACAGGGAGGCGAACATGATCAGTGCCGTGCTGGCCAGCCACCGGCTGGGGACCAACATGGATACCACCGGGTTGCGACTGTCGCCGTAAACCAGCGGGATAACAATGAAAACCAACAGTGTGAACAGTCCGACCGCGGCGAGATCGAGCAGGCTCTGCTGTTGTTGAAGAAAAACCGACACGGGTCCCTGGTCATTTGAAGTCAAAAGCCAGAGGGCCGAGATCCGCGAGGTGACCGTGTGGCCATCAAACCACATCATGAGTGAAAGCACGATGGTGGTCATAATGAAGATCGTCACTAACCAGACGCCAGGATCTCTGGTCATGGCCAACGTGCTGACGCCGAGCAACAGCGCCCAGGCCAGCCAAGTGCCCATGACGATATGCGCCAGACCCAGAGTCCTGCCTTCGGAAAAAGGCAGTTCGTAAACTCCGGGCGCCACCAGGGTTTGAACGGATAGCGGCCCGAAGAAATACAGGGCGATCAGGATCAGGCTGACCAGTCCAGGAAGCACTATGTGCGCTTCAAAGCGTCGCTGTAGGGCCCATTTTCCCAGCGAGGAGCGTTGCATGGTTATTCTCCGAACTTCTGTAGTGGTGATGCGGCCAGTATCCGGGACCAGGGAAACTCCGGGCCCGGGTCACGTTTTCGGTAAACCTCCAGCGAAGCATTGTTCGACGCCGGTACTTTTTCCCGGTCCAGATCTTCATGTCCCGCGACCCAGCGCAGGTCCGGCAGCTGGTCGTGCAGCCACGCCAGCAAGGCAATCAAGCGGTCCAGCTGTGGTTCGGGATAGGGCTCGGTCATGACCTGGTGGTCGGAATGCAGCCAGTCGGGCCAGCGCCCGCGGTTGACCAGTTCGATCCCGATGCTGCGGGCGTTATACCCACGGGTATGGTGGGCTACCCGGTCCAGCGGCGCCCACTCTTCGATCTCGCCGGTGCGATCGATATAGTAATGCCCGCTGTTCCCCGTTTCGCTGCCGGCGTGGCAGATGCGCTCGCCATATTCCCGGGCGGTTTGAAGATCCGGTAGTTCGGTGCAGTGGATGACCACGAGATCGATGTCACTCGGGTCACGGTTTTCCAACCGATGGATGTAAGTCAGCGCAGGCACCGCGTCGACTGGTGATTTTTCGCTGGCCTGGTGCACGCATAGACCTCCTTGATTATGCGTTACCCGTGGCGGGTTTCGAACGCAATATAACCCAGCTACGGCTTGTCGGCGAAAAGTTTGGCGAATCCGGCCCGACAGAAACGACCCGTTTGCTTTCAGAGTGTTGCCGTTAGCCCTGTTCCAGCAATGTCCGTAAATCGATGATGGCAGCGTTGGCGCGGGCGATGTAGTTGGCCATGACCAGCGAATGGTTGGCCAGTGCCCCAAAGCGATCGCCATTGAGAACCATGGGAGCTTCCAACGGCTCCTGCGTGGACTCAAGCTCACGAATGATCTGTCGAAAACTGACCTGAGCGTTTTTCTTGCGCAGCACGTCATCGAAATCCACTTCCATGGCCCGCAGAAAGTGGATTAACGCCCAGGTGGTACCCCGGGCTTCGTAGAACACGTCATCGATTTCCAGCCACGGGGTCTTAACCTCCAAAGTATCCGGAGCCGCGGTGGACTGGCGCGCCTCGGGGTCACCGGACAGGTCGGTATTCAGGCGCTCCTGCCCGGCACTGGCGGACAGGCGCTGAGACAGTGAGCCCAGCCGCTTTTCGACAATCGCCAACCAGTCCTTCAGGTTGTCCGCCCGCGCGTAAAACTGCGCTTCGGGCTTGCCTGGATCCGATAGGCGAGTGAGGTAACGCTCGGTGGCTTCGATCGCTTTGCGGTACCGTCCTTCGGTATCGGGAGGAATCCATCGAGCACTGTCATAGTGGAATAGCGGGTCAGCTTCAGTGAGGTCGAGGTCTTCGGTGGACTGGGTTTGTGAGCGACTGAAATCGTTGCGCATCGCGCGGCCCAGATCGCGCACCTGCGTCAGCACGCCGAACTCCCAGTTGGGAACATTGTCCAGCAGAATCCACGGGGGCATGATGTCGTTCGACATATAACCGCCTCGCTTCCCCAGAAGCACCTCAACGGTTTCGATCAACGTGGCAGTTGTGATGTAACCCACCACCGGTTGGTGTCGATGCTCGGCAGCATGCTGCTGGCTGGTTTCAACCGGGTCGAAAAGCGGGGGTTCGTGGTTGAACCAGAACATCGACCCGAGGCAGATGACCAGGAGTGCCGCGGGAATGCCGATCCACAATGTCTTTTTCATGATTTAACCGTAACAGACTCCGCGCACGAATCATGTGCCGGAAGTGTCATTGTACCGCCGAAATACGGTTTTGGCAGACGCTCAGGTTTTGGTTTGCAGGGGATAAAGCGAGTTTCGCAGGACCCGGTCGATGTCGCCGATCGGCTGATCGGCACGGCCGACGACGGCGGCCCCACCCCTGGCCAGCTTGAGCAAGTGGGTCAGGTGGCCGTCAAAAAGAAATTCTTCCCCGTCTTCCACTGGCGTTTCCGGCATAAAAATAACATGCACGGGCCCGGAACCCATGTCTACGACCATGTGCGCACCGCGGCCGTCTGGTGTGGGGCAGATCTTGATCAAACGAATCTGCTCGACCAGGGCAGGTTCGGCACCGACGCCGAAGCCCGCCAGGATGCGTTGGACCTCGGTGCGGTCGGCGGCCCCGGTTGCGCGGCCCAACAGGGCTTCCCCGTCATGAGCCAGGTGATACTGGACATATTGCTGGACATCTTGAGGTTGCCGCATTTGCAGCCAGAGCATGGCGCTGATGCCGGCCACCAGCGTGACGCTGGCCGCCATTGCGAACCAGCGGGGAAAACGGCCGGGTTTGTCCCGCGCGTCCAGCTGCAAGAGATTTTCCACCAGGCTGTCGGGGAGAGGCGCATCAATGGCCCCCTGCAGTTTTCGTTCGAACGCTTCAGCCTCCTGCGCCGCCTGTTCGAACTCAGGTGCAGCATTACGCGCACGCAGTGTCTCCGGATCCCGGTTCCATGGATCCGCTCCCAGCAACGCTTTGAATTCAGAAAAGTTCATGTACGTTTCCTGTCACACCGTCATCCTGGAGCTTCGCCTTGAGTTGCTCACGCGCTCTGAAAAGCTGTGTCATGACGGCGCTCTTGCTGATGCCCAGTTGTTCCGCGATCTCTTCGCAGCTGTAACCCATCACCACCTGCAACAGCAATGGCTCGCGATAGCGGGCGGGCAACGCCGCAATGCCCCGGCGCAGCAGACCGCGCTCCGCCCTTTCTTCCGGGCCCAGTGTTTCTTCATCGGCCACCACCACTGAATCCACATCGGTCAGGGGCGGCACTTTGCGCTCAAAAGTTCGAGCGTATTCGCGGCGAAGAATCGTGATCAGCCAGCTTTTCGCTGCTGCTTCACTCTTCAGGCTGTCCAGGGCCTTCCAGGCCCGCAGAAAGGTTTCCTGAACCAGGTCCCGGGCCAGCGCCTCGTGCCGGCACAACCACAATGCATAGCGATACAAATCCGCTCCCCAGGCGCGCACCAGGGCTTCAAACCGGACGTTTTTATCTGCGTCAGACATTCAGACCGGCGGGAAGGGGAAAAGCTTGCATGCCGGTAAAGACAGCGTGGTCACGCGGCCGTTCATGTTCATGGACTGATCCGGATCATGACGCCACAGGCAAGGGTTCGTTACCGTGAGCGGCGGAATGGGGCCGGTTGTCCGGTAAAATGGCATCGGGCTCTGTCACGGACCCTATGGTAGCGAGGCCCAAGGGTTTTGACCAACCGGTCGTGACTAATGGCACTTAATTCAATGGCCTCCTGCCCTCAGTCTGTGCCTTGCCACTGTGGGGTGGAGGCCGTAACCTTGTCGGTTTGACATCGACCCGTCCCGCAGGGCGGTTTGGAGTGTTAACTCATGAGCATGAATTTCGATCACGCCCGCCACAACATGGTGGAACAGCAAGTGCGCCCCTGGGAAGTTCTGGACAGCAAAGTTCTGAACATCCTGGAGACGCTCCACCGCGAGGACTTTGTGCCGGTGCGGTATCGCAAGCTGGCTTTCGCGGACCTCAGCGTCCCGCTGGAGCATGGCCAGGCCATGATGAAGCCGGTGGTCGAGGGACGCCTGCTGCAGGCATTGGAAATCCAGCCAGACGAGACGGTGTTGGAAATCGGCACGGGCAGTGGCTGGATTACCGCCTGTCTCGCCCAGCTGGCCAAGCATGTGGTCAGCGTGGAAGTTTTCGAGGATCTCTCTGCTGGCGCCGCCCGCACCCTGAAAGAAAAAGAGATTTCGAACGTCGATCTCGAATGTGGTGATGCGATGCAGGGCTGGCAGCCCGAGCAGGCCCACGACGTCCTCGTGGTAACCGGCTCGGTCGAGACCATTCCGGAGCACTTTCGAGGTTGGGTTAACCCGGGTGGCAGAATGTTTATCATCACCGGTTGTGCGCCCGCGATGGAAGCCACGCTGTGCACGCGGCTGAACGTGTCGGAGTGGCGCGAGGAAAGCCTGTTCGAAACGGATTTGCCGAGATTGGTGAACGCAGAACCCGCACCGGAATTCGAGTTCTAGGCGCTGGTGAAAAAAGGAATTTGGAGTAATTTATGTCTATCAGACTGAAACCCGTTGTGGCAGCGGCTGCGGCCATCGTGATGACCGCACCCGCGTTTGCCGTTGACCTCGTGGGCATCTACGAACTGGCAGTGACCAATGACCCGCAATTGCAGGCCGCCTCGTATCGCCGCGACGCCACCGGCGAAAACGTTATCCAGGCTCGCAGTGCTTTGTTGCCGAGCCTGAGCGGGTCCGGGTCCATGACACAAGGGGATACGCAGACCTCGATTTCGGGCTTCGGTCAGATTTCTGACAATGATATCGACCAGGAGACCTTCGGCCTGGATCTGCGGCAAACGCTTTACGATCATGCCAACTACAAGCGCCTGGACGTAGCGCGCGGCCAGGTGGGTCGGGCCGAGGCTGTTTACCAGGCCGCTTACCAGGATTTCCTGGTGCGCGTAGCCGGGCGCTATTTCGACGTACTGACCGCCATCGACGGGGTGACCTTTGCCGAGGCAGAGGAGCTGGCCCTGCAGCGCCAGTTCGAACAGGCGGAACAGCGTTTCGAGGTCGGCTTGACTGCCGTTACAGACGTGCACGAGGCCCGTGCCAGCTATGACAACGCCCGAGCCCGAGCCATCGTGGCCCGCAATCGTCTGGAAGACGCCAAGGAAGGGTTGCGAGAACTGACCGGGCAGTATTTCGATGAACTCGACCCGTTGCAGGAGGTCCTTCCGTTGGTCACGCCGGATCCCGCAAGCGCCGAGGAATGGGTCAGCATAGCCATGACCAGTAACCCGAATGTTTTGTCGGCACAGCGCGCGGTAGAAATTGCTGATGCCAACGCGCGGCTGCAGCGTTCGGGCCATTACCCGACGCTCGATTTGTCCGCCAGTTGGAACGAATTTACCAATAACGAGTACGTCGCCAGAGATCCTGAGACGCAATTGCCGCTGGGGACGATTCCCCTGACCAACGAGAGCCTGTCCTACTCGCTGCGGCTGAACGTCCCGATCTACCAGGGCGGATACGTATCTTCGTCAACCCGGCAAGCCCGGTACCAGCTCAACGCCACCCAACAGGACCTTGACGCTCAGCAACGAGCGACTCTGCGCCAGACCGAGAACGCCTACCGAGCCGTGATGGCAGGCATCCAGCAGGTCGAGGCTTTCGGGCAAGCGCTGATTTCAGCGAAAAGCGCGCTGGAGGCCACGCAAGCTGGATTCGAGGTGGGGACGCGGACCATCGTCGATGTGCTGATTGCCGAGCAGCGGTACTTCCAGGCGCAACGCGATAACTCTACCGCGCGCCATACCTACATCGTGGATCATTTGCGCCTGAAAGCGGCGGCGGGCGTTCTGGCTGATACGGACCTGCGGGCCGTCAACCAGATTCTCGACTGACAGAGGCCCCGCGGGGGCAAGCTGAATGACTGACCGGGGCCTGAAAGGGCCCCGGTTTTTTTCAGGAGTGGGCCAGGAACCGGCGGACGATGGAGAGGTTTTTCTCCAACGCGCCCCTGCCCTCGGTTACGACTTGTTGCGCAGCCTCGCCTGCCTGTTTTTGGGCCTTGGCTTCACCAAACAAATGCAGCACGGCGGCGGTCAGTTGTTCGCCAGACTCCAGCTTGAGACCTCCGCCCGACTCCACCAGCTTTCGTGCAGCGTCCTCGGTATTGCCGATGTGTGGCCCGAACAAGACCGGCTTGCCCAGTGCTGCCGGCTCCAGCAGGTTGTGCCCACCGACCGGGGCGAATGTTCCGCCGACGAAGGTAACATCGGCGCAAGCGTAATATCTCATCAGCTCACCCATGGTATCGATGACGAAACACTCCGTGTCTTCGGCGCAGGTTTCCGAATGGCTGCGTAGCGCGACCTTGAACCCCGCCGCGCGGGCTTTTCTGGCCGCTTCTTCGAACCGCTCGGGGTGTCGCGGGACCAATATAAGAAGTGCGTCGGGGCGGGATTTCAGGATTTCCCGGAACGCCGGCAGGATGACTTCCTCGTCTCCGGGCCGCGTGCTGCCTGCCGTCAGCACCGGCCGATGATCACCCCATTGCATCCGCAGGGCCAGGCCTTCGCCAGCCAGGGTCAACGGTACAGGCAGGTCGAACTTGAGGTTGCCGGCGGTTTCTGTCCGCCCGACCTGTGCCCCGCAAAGGATCAGGCGGCCCGCATCGTCATCGCTTTGCGCGCCAATCCAGGCAACCCGCGACAGGGTATCGCGGACGAGGGCTTCGGCGCGCCGGTAACCACGCATCGACTTTTCAGAAAGACGCGCGTTGCTGAGCATGATGGGAACGCCCAGCCGGGCAGCCTCGGCATACAGGTTGGGCCAGATCTCGGTTTCCATGACAATCAGGAGGCGGGGCTGCTGGCGCTGAAAGAACCGCCTGACGCCCCCCGGGAGATCGAGTGGAGCATAAACATGCTGGACGCGCTCGCCGAACAAGGCACGTACCCGGCGCGAACCGGTTGGGGTAAAGGTCGTCACGGTCAGGGGCAGCTCCGGCATGCGCTGCAGCAAGGCAGAGACCAGGGGCGCTGCGGCATTGACTTCGCCAAATGAGGCTGCATGAATCACGATGCCGCCGGTGCGCGCCGGGCGCGGGAAGCGTCCAAACCGTTGGGCCCAGCGACGGGCGTAGTCGCGGTCTTTCAGTCCGCGCCATGCCAGGAACAACAGCACCAGCGGCAAGGCCAGGTACATGAGCAGGGTATAGATTTTGCGCATGTCTTGATTTCCGGCGGGGCTCCGGCGACGCGGGACCGGCGGAATTATAGCACTCGTAAATCGGCGCGCCGCTTGGACATCGGCCGCGTTCGCGGGACAATGCGCAGATGAGTTGGCAAGAATCGCCTCGACCTTCCTTCGCGCCCCGTCATTGGGGGGGGTGGCTGGCGGTTGTCAACATTGCTTTGCTGGGTATGTTGCCTCGAGGCTTGACGCTGTGGCTGGCGGAATCGCTCGGGCATGTTATGTACAAGTTCGCCAGGCGGCGGCGCAAGGTTGCCGAACGCAATATTGCGCGCTGCTTTCCCGACCTGAGCGAATCGCAGCGCGACGCCCTGGTGCGAAAAAACTTCCGTTCAGTCGGCCGGATGGTGGCCGAGATAGCCTGGAGTTGGTCACCCAATGACCGTCGCATCGATCGCCTCGGTGAGGTCATCGGTTTCAGGTATTTGGAACACGCCATGCAGGAGGGCTCGGGCGTGCTGGTGGTGACCTGCCATAACACCTGCCTTGAAATCGGTGCCCGTATCGCAGCACGGCGGGTCTGGGCCAGTGGCATTTATCGTCCATTGGAAAACGAAGTGTTGGAGTGGTACCAGAACCGCTGTCGGGCCAGGTACTGCAAGTCGATGCTCAGCAAAAAGAACCTCAGGGGTGGTGTTCGGCAGCTACGTGACGGCGGTGTTCTCTGGTACGCACCTGACCAGGATTTCGGGCGCGAGCAAAGCGTATTCGCCCCCTTTTTCGGCATTCAGGCAGCCACCCTGCTGGCGACGCAGCGATTGCCAAAAATGAGCGGCTGCGCAGTAGTCATGATGTTCCCCTGGTACGATGCCCGGGCCCGGCGTTATCGCGTCGAGTTTCTGCCGGCACTGCAGGATTACCCCAGCGATGACCCGGTGGCCGATCTGACCCGAATCAACAGCCTGATCGAAGAGCGCGTCCGGCTGCACCCCGAGCAGTATTGGTGGATTCACCGCCGGTTCAAGACCCGCCCAGAAGGCGAGCCGCCTTTTTACGACTGAGCGCGGGTCAGGGCTCTTCTGGCCAGGTTGCGACCCACAGCCCCAGCAACATCCAGATCAGCGAAGACAGGTAGGTACCGAATACGGCGAAGTGTGAGTTGACTGGAAAGAAAACCAGCGCCACCGCCAGCGCATACGGGAACGCTTCCTGGCGTTGAGCTGGCGACATCCGCCTCCAGTGGCGCCAGAAAAGCAACAGGCCGCCAGACAACCCCAGTAAGCCGATGGTGCCGGTGTCGGCCATCACTTCCAGCACCACGTTGTGCGCGTGCAGGGCGCCCCTGGCGCCCCCAGCTTGCCTGACATGGACATCTTCGGGCTGAGCATAGTCCAGGTAGGCGATGGAAAATGCACGCACGCCGACCCCGTTCACAGGGTGCTCACGGTACATAGTGAGCGCTGTCTGGAAAATTGGCAGGCGCAGCGTTGAGGCGAAATCCACGGAAGCTTCAGAGCCTTCGAGCGCCGTGAGCGTTTGTTCGAGCCGCTGCTGCAGCAGGGGTGAAGCGCTGTAGCCGGCCAGGATCACCAACACGGCGAGCACCGGGACCGAGATCGATGCGAACCTCAGATCGCGGTTCTCCCGGTTCATGATCAAGAGCAAACCGTAAACACCCAGGACGACAGCCATGACCAGCCAGCCCGAACGCATACCGGCGATCATCACTGCGCCGAGCACCAAGGCGAACGACAGGACCCACGCCCACGCGGGCCAGCGGCGGCGAGCGTATTCCAGCAGCAGGGGCGAAAGCATGGCTAACGTGGGCCCGTAAAACTGGTACTGGCGCAGGAACAGGGCATTCAACCGATCCGGGTGCATGCTGATACCCAACAGGTCGGCGCCAAAATAGAGCTGCACGAAACCGTCGATCGCCCAGAACGCCAGCAGGTAAGCGGACCATTTCAGCACGCGCCAACGCGCCGAGGGGGGCGTGAGCAGAATGCCAATGGTGACGCCTGCGGCCAGGTAACGCAAAGCCGCCAGGCTCCTCAGAGCGCTTTTTTCAGGCGTATAGGAATCGAAGCTGGAGAGGACCATGGGCAGCCAGAAACACAGGAACAGCGGGATCAATACCAGCGACACCTGGCGTGCTCGTTGCCGGTGCGTTGGGTTACGCAGGAGGAAGGGAAGTGACAGCGCCAGCATCGAGAGTGGCAGCTCGGGAGCTCGCCCAAAAGGCAGCAGGGCGATGAACGACACGACCAGCCAGCTTGGCCAGTCTGCCTGCAGGCGTTTCACAATGAGGCTCATCGTTTTTCCTCCAGCACATGACAGTATAGGCGCAGGGTATCGGCCATTGATTTTTCCAGCTGAAAAGCGGCGCTTGCCGGTACCGGTGGCCGAATACGCAGGAACTGCCGGGTCTTTTCGCGCAGCGCGACCCGGCTACCCGGGCGCACGGCGCCCTGGGGAAACATGTCCTTCAGCGTTTCACGGACGCCACCATGGTCCCAGGCGATGACAGGAATACCCAGGTGCAGTGCCTCGGGCACGGTTCTGCCGAAAGCTTCCGGGGGGTCGCTGCACAGGTTGAACACCAGTTCCGAAGCGGCCATCCAGTCGCGCATGTCGGTGCGCAATCCGGTAAAACTGACCTGCCCGATCACACCGCTGCGTTCAGCAAGGCCCTCGAGCTCTGCGCGGTAGCGCGACCCGGGGCGTCCCGGCCCGACGATGACGCCGTGAATGTCGTCGAATTCCGGTATCAAGGCCGCGAGCAATTCGATGAAAGCTGCATGTCCCTTGTAGCGCGACAGGCGAGCAGGCAGCAGCAGCAGCCTTTTTCCGCGCAGTTCCGGAAACTCCGTGAACGTGTGCTCGAACCATGCGGTATCCGGGCGGTAGCCATGTGAGAATTCGGCTTTGTTCACTCCGCCGTGGATGACAATCACCCGGCTTGGGTCGGCGAACGGGTAGTTGGCCAGTGTGTAGTCGCGGATGTGACGGGACACCGCAATGACGTACTCGCCCCGCGCCATGATCGCGCTGTAGGGGCTGACGGTGTACTGTCCGTGCATGCTCGTGATGAAGGTCGGGCGAGAGTGGGCCGGCAACCTGCGCAGGGCCAGATGGCAGACCCAGGCCGGCAGGCGAGAATGAGCGTGAACGATGTCGGGTTGGTTTTCAGCCAGCCAGGAAGCCAGGCGCCTTATGTAACGCAGGGTCGAGAGGCGTTTCTTGCCGATCGGCCAGTCCAGCCATTCTGCCCCGCTGGCGGTGATGCGCTCTCCCAGCGGACCAGTGGATCCCAGCACGGTTACCCGGTGGCCGTGGCGGCTCAGGCTGGTGGCGATCTCGGTCGTGACCAACTCCGAGCCACCCACGCTGAGTGCGGCAAGTGCCTGGACGACATGCATGGATCAGGTGCCGTTTACGGTTCGCGTTAACGGCATGAGGCAGATCGGTTTCAGTCGACCAGGCGGTAGTGCGTACTGCAGTAGGGGCAGGTGGCTTCGCCAGTCTTTTCAACCTGAAGATAGACGCGCGGATGCGCATTCCACAGCTTCTGTTCCGGGGTCGGGCAGGACAGGGGCAGGTCAGCCCGATGGACCTCAAAGGTTTTCGCGGTGCTGGCCGTGGCCAGGTCCGGGTTTCTCGCGTCGGTGGTATGGGTCACGAAGCCTTCTCCGAGTTCAGTGCAAGCGGATATTTTACCCTGATTGATGGTCTCCGGGTGTGGTTGCAAGCTTACCGTCGCTGCCTGAACCGGTACTGAACCAGCTATTGGCATGGTCGCCCAGAATCTCGCGACACACGGCCAGGCTGGCCGTGGTTGCGGTCGAACCGGAACCACCACCCCGGGCAATGAAAGAAAGGTGGCGCTCATGGCAAAGCGCCTCGTGGGTTTCGCACAGCACGTCGGCCTGGGCGGCGGATAACCAGCCAGCTTCCACCAGGTGTTGCAGCTGACCTGGGGTATCGGTGGCTTCGAGCACCCGCGGGTGGCGAGATGCACACTCGAGCACACCAAGCTGGGCGATGAAGTCGACGTCGACCAGCCCGCC
Organism: Chromatiales bacterium; assembly: GCA_024640045.1. Classification (GTDB taxonomy): domain Bacteria; phylum Pseudomonadota; class Gammaproteobacteria; order Xanthomonadales; family SZUA-36; genus WTJD01. The sequence continues at coordinate 41,177 of JAHEFS010000007.1, forward strand.
GCTGCCGTGTTTGAAGCGGTCGCCGGATCTGAACTCTGCCCGCATGCGCTGTCGCATCCGGGTGATGTCCTCACGCAAGCGGATCGGGTCACGCTCGCAGACGAGGACCGCTTGCCGAATCTGGCTATAACGCTGCGCAAGCTTCTGGTTTCCTGCCAGCGCGCGTGCCCGGGTCAGCGCCTGCAGTTCCCAGGTCCAGGCCTGTTCGCGCTGGTACTTGCCGAAGGCCTGCAAAGAAGAAACCAGCAGGCCGGCTCGGCCATTGGGTCGCAGCCGGGTGTCCGTTTCATACAGCTTCCCGGAGGCGGTCGGTACGGTCAGCAGGCTTATGAGCCTCCGCGCCACCTGTGTGTAGAACCGCTCCAGCGGTGGGGTGTCATCCGACCCTGGCGGGCATTCGCCGTCATAGAGGAAGATCAGGTCGAGATCTGAGCCGTAAGCCAGCTCGCCCGCTCCGAGGCTGCCGTAACCGATAACACACAGGTCCGCTTCAGGCGGGCTCTCGTAGCGGCCGCGTATTTCCTCGTGGGCGATCTCCAGGCACACGCGCAAAAGCGTTTCAGCCAGCCCGGTCAGCCCCTGCTGCACCTGCCGAGCGGTCAGGGTGGTTTCAATTTCCGCCACTGCCACTCGCAGGCTGGATGCCAACTTCAGGTGGTTCAGGGCCTGCAATACGGCTTCCGGCTCGTCGTGAGAATGGCGGATCCGGTCAGCCATGCTGTCCAGCTCTGTCCTCGTCGGCAGCAGGTGACCCAGGGCCGGGTCGATCAGTTCGTCCAGCAGGGCCGGATGACGGATGACGGTCGCCGCGACCCAATGGCTCTCCCGGAACAGGTCGAGCATGCGTTTACAGGCCTGAGGCTTGTGTACCAACAGGGAAAGATAGGCGCTGCGCCGGGAAATGGCGAGCACCAACTCGAATACATCCGAAAGAACGTCATCGCCCAAGTTGCGCTGATCCAGCTGTTCCAGAAGCAGGGGCATGAAGCGGCCCAGCCGTTGCGCTGCGCGCTGGCTGAGCGATTGTCGTCCGAGGCGCTCAAGAAAGCGCGCCACCACCGGGTTCAAACCATCCCCGGAGAAGTCTGCAGAGGACAGTTCCCGCCAACGCGCCTGCCAGCGCGTGTCGTCGACCGTCTCGGCCGGCTGCAGGTGTTGGCTGAACACCCGGTTGACCTCGGCTCTGACCTGCCTGACCTGTTCCTGCAGGCCATCCTCATTTGGGCACCCCATGATCTGAGCCACCCGCTGCAGGTCGTGCCCGGCAGGCAGCAGGTGGGTTTGTTGGTCATGCAGGGCCTGGATGGCGTTTTCCAGGCGGCGCAGATAATCGTAGTGTTGTTTCAGGGCGCGGCCCGTATCAGGTTCCATCATGCCCAGTTCCACCAGGGTCTCCAGTGCGCCGTACAGCGAGGGGGTTTGCAGTTTCGGCTCACGGCCACCGCGCAAGAGCTGGTGTGCCTGGATCATGAACTCGATCTCACGAATGCCGCCCGGGCCGCGCTTGACGTCCTGTTCCCGGCCACGATCGGCCGCATCCTTGCGCACGGCAGCGTGCATCTCCTGTAATGCCTCGATGGCTCCGAAATCGATATAACGGCGGTAGACGAAGGGCTGTAGGATGCGCAGCAACGCTTCACCTGCTTCGAGGTCGCCGGCCACGGGTCGGGCCTTGACCAGGGCGTAACGCTCCCAATCCCGGCCTTCGCGCTGGTAATACTGTTCCATGGCGCCGAAGCTGCAGACGAGGGGCCCCGATTCGCCGAACGGCCGTAACCGGGCGTCTACGCGAAAGCAAAAGCCGTGTTCCGTGATCTCCGACAGGCTGCGAATGACCGCGCGGGTCAGGCGCGTGAAATACTGCTCGCCCGCCATGTTCCGGGGCCCACTGCAGGTACCCGCGTGGGGATAACAGAAGATCAGGTCGATATCAGAGGACAGGTTGAGCTCTCTGCCGCCGAGCTTGCCCATGCCGATGACCACCAATCCTTGGGGGTTTCCATCTGCGTCGCACGGAGCGCCATAACGGTCTGTGAGGGCGGCCGCGTGATGCTCGACAGCGGCCTGCAAACAGACTTCCGCCAGGCGGCTGAGGTCCTCGAGGGTGTTTTCAACCGCCGTGAGGCGGTTGAGATCGCGCCACACGATCCGCATCATCTCCCGGTTTCGAAACTGGCGGAGCCCGGGGTCCAGTCCTTCCCCGGTGACGGTGGTCGCAAGCTCTGCCTGCTCGGGGGCGCTTTCAGTCCGTAGCCGCCCGCTGTCTTCCAGCTGCGCCCACCAGTCAGGGTGGCGCTGCACCAGTCCGGCAAGAAAAGGGCTGCAATCGAGAGCGGTATCGGGTTTGGAACTGTGCATCGGCGGGTTCAGCCCAGCGGCAGTTTACGCAGTCTCAGCGCGTTGGTGATGACGGAGACTGAACTGAGACTCATCGCGCCAGCAGCAATCATGGGACTCAGTAGCACTCCGAACACCGGATAAAGCACGCCCGCAGCGATCGGCACACCCAGGGCGTTGTAGAGAAACGCAAACCACAGGTTTTGACGGATGTTGCGCATGGTGATGGTGCTCAGGCGGTGCGCGTCCGCCAGGTGACCGAGGTCGCCCTTGACCAAAGTCACATCAGCGCTTTCCATGGCGACGTCCGTGCCGGTACCCATGGCGATGCCGACGTCCGCCAGGGCCAGAGCAGGTGCGTCGTTGATGCCGTCACCGGCCATCGCGACCTTGTGCCCGGACTGCTGCAACTGCCTGACCCGTTCCACTTTTTGTTCAGGCATCACCCCTGCCTCGAATTTATCCAGGCCCAGTTGCCTCGCCACGGCCAGCGCTGTGGTTGGGTTGTCCCCGGTCACCATGATGATCTCCAGGCCCGTTGCCCTGAGCCTGGCCAGGGCAGGCGGGGTCGAGTCCTTGATGCGATCCGCCACGCCGATCAGGCCCAGGACTGCCTGGTCACTGGCCAGGTACACAACGGTTTGTCCCGTCGAAGCCAGCTTTTCAGCGGTCGTTGTCCAGGTTTCACTGTCGAGGCCGAGGTCAATCATCAGAGCCGCGTTTCCGAGTGCGAGGGATTGCCCGTCCACCTGTCCGGTGACGCCCTTACCCGCTTTTGCGATGAATCCATTGAGCTTTCCAAGTTCGATGCCCCGGGTTTCCGCGCCGGCCAGAATCGCGTGCGCCAATGGGTGTTCGCTGCCCTGTTCCAGCGAGGCAGCCAGCTGCAAAAGAGTGCGCTCGTCCCCATCCGTTCCAGGGGTCAGTGAAACGAGCTCCGGCCGGCCAATGGTCAGAGTGCCCGTCTTGTCGATCAGCAATGTGTCCACTTGCCGAAGGGTTTCGATGGCTTCTGCGTTGCGGAAAAGAACACCCATGGAGGCCCCGCGCGCCGTCGCTGTCATGACTGAAATGGGTGTGGCCAGGCCGAGTGCACAAGGACAGGCGATGATCAGTACCGAAACCGCAATGATGATGGCATGCGCCATACGAGGCTCGGGTCCGGCCAGACCCCAGGCCACGGCGGCTCCCGCTGCAATGGTGATGACGGTGGGCACGAACCAGGCCGAAACCGCATCCGCCAGCCGTTGCACCGGCGCCCGGCTGCGTTGGGCCGCGCTGACCATGTCGATGATCCTGGCATACAGGGTGTCTGCACCGATTTTGTCGGCGCGCATCAGGAAACCGCCCTCGGCATTCAGAGTGGCGGCAGCCACACTGTCGCCTTCGCCCTTGAAGGCAGGGACGGACTCTCCGGTGAGCATTGATTCGTCGATGTGCGTGTGACCCTCGAGCACGATGCCATCGACGGGTACCTTTTCACCGGGCCGGACACGCAGGGTGTCACCAGCCTGGACCTGTTCCAGTGGGATGTCGCGTTCATGGCCGCAGGGCGTGAGTTTGCGCGCCGTCGTGGGCGCAAGTTGCAACAGAGCCTGCAAGGCTTCACTGGTGCGCGAACGCGCCTTGATTTCGAGAACCTGCCCCAGCAGGATCAGCGTGACGATGACACCCGCCGCCTCGAAGTACAGAGAGACTTCACCACTGGAGCCGCGAAAAGAGCCGGGAAACAGTTCCGGCAGAATCAGCGCGACGGTGCTGTAGCCAAACGCGACTCCGACGCCGAGCGCGATCAGGCTGAACATGTTCAGGCTGCGGTTGCGAATCGAATGCCAACCGCGCACGTAAAATGGCCAGGCAGCCCAGGTACAGACCGGCGTTGCCAGGAGCCATTCCAGCCAGCCCCGCGGACCGTGGCCGAGCCACCCCGTGACGGGCTGACCCGGGAGCATATCCGCCATCACGATCAGCAGTAGCGGCCCAGCGAGCAGGGCAGAGACCCTGAAGCGACGGGTCATATCCGTGAGCTCGCTGTTTTCTGGTGTCTGCGCACCCGTAGCATCCCGCTCCAGCGCCATGCCGCACTCCGGGCAGATTCCGGGATGGTCCGAAACGACTTCCGGGTGCATTGGGCATGTGTATCGAGTTGCCGTGGGGGCGGGCGGTCGGTCCGGCTCCAGCGCCATGCCGCACTTGGGACAGGCCGCGGGACCGACGCTTTCCACGCCGGGACACATCGGGCAGATGTACCGGTCGTTGCCCTGGGTACCCGGCGCTTGCGCCTTGCTGGCGGCTGTGTGGTTGGCGCAGTGGCTGTGTTCTGAGCGGGTCTGATTCATGCGCGTTTTCCTGGCACGCGTGCCTATTGCGCAGAATACTACACCACGTCGGAGCGCTTTGATTGAGCCAACTCACCGATCGGGTCAAGAGTTCAAGAGGAAAAAATAGCGCGCCCCGGGCCGGGAACCCCCGGGACGCGCAAAAGCCGGTGGAACGGTTGCTTGATCCGCGTTCTTACCGGAAGCTGCGGGAACAGCACTAAAAGTCGAAGGTTTTACTCAGCGTGAAAACGAGGTTTGTGTCAGACGCACCACCCAAGAGTGTGCTGTCACTGTGAATCACGGCAATGGCATAGTCCATCAGGGGTTGTTCGCTGATTTCCAGGGTGCCGCCGTAACCGGCTTCGTAGTAATTGCCGTCAAAGTCGTTTTCAAAGGTGCCGAATTTGCCATAGAAGCCATTGTGTGCGGCTGTCAGGGAATAGAATTCATAGTCCAGATCGCCCATGCCGAAGTTGTCGTAGGTGCCGACGGCGGCATCGAAGGTCAGCCATTTCCAGCCGACACTGAAATTGGCCTCGAGGTACTCGTCGTCAAAGTCGCCGGTGTACGTATACCAGGTGCCGCCCACACTGAAGCTGAAGTCGCCAGCCTCGAAGCCGTACCCGCCGTAGTAGTCGATCTCAATGCCTTCGCCGACATCAGCGGCCCAAGCGCCTGCGTAGAACCCGCCGGCACCGAAGTCTACGCCACCGAAAGCAGACGAACTTTTCTGCGGAATACCGCGGTAGATATACTCGCTGTTGTAGCCGATATTGGCGGATACCTCCTGGGCCCAACCCGATTGCCAGGGCGCCACGGCCAGTAACAGCAACACTGCACGCGTGAATATTTTCATGTCATGGTCCCTCTCCGCTCGATTAAGGGTTTTAAAGTGACGAATCGATGTCACTCTTTCGAGACTGTTACTGCAGGAATCGGGCCAATTAAAAAAAACGTATAAAAACAGAAATATAGAGTTTTATTTCTCGGGGGGCCGCCGCGAGCTTGCCCCAAACGGGAACAGGCGTGCATCAAGAACTGGCAGGTAACGAGCCATGGAGCGTCAGAGCAGGCGCTTCAGTTCGCGGTAATTGGGTATACGCTCAAGTGTTTCGCGGCGGGTTTGCTTGCGGTCGCTGTTGAAGAGGTATCTCTCGACGTTGGCAGGGTCGAGTTCGCTTTGTTCGATCGACAGGAATTTGCACAGTCGGGCAAATGCCTGGTGGGGTCGCCGAAGGGTGCCCTGGTAAAGCTGTTCGTAGGTCACCAGCAGACAGGGTCTTCCCGACAGATGTGCACGGTAAGCCTTATCCGCCTGCTGCAGGGCTTCCAGTTGCTCCCTGAATTCCTCCGGGTCGATCGATTGGAATGGGGCTGCCTCCCAGCGTCCCCGTAGCTCCACGCTTGCGCCGAGATCATGGATGCCCGCCTGCTGCGCCAAAAACCGGGACACCAGGGCAAGGCCCAGTTTCCTGCGTGTCAGGAAAACAACCTTGATGTTCCAATCCAGACACGAGTCCAGGAGGTTGGTGTTGGCTTCGTACGACACCGTATTCCACACGTGCTTGGCGCCGCTAAACCGTCGATACAAACGCTCCAGGTAGTCCTGGCAGAGTACCTTGTCTTCGGCGATCGGGTTAAAGCGGTTGAACGCAAAAGGACTGTCGTCATGCTCCGGCAACTGCTCTGGCAGCATATTGCTTGTTTCGAGCAACTCGGTGAACTTCGGGTTGGTCTCGATATCGCCCGTTAAGGAGCTGAGGGGCTCCTGGACCACCGAATAGCCCGTGTTCAAAGCGGCTGCCAGGCTGCTGCTGCCGGAGCGCTCCAGCGCAAATATCAGGAATCGCTCCATCAGTGATAGACACTGACATAGCCATACATGTTGTAACTGCGCCTGCGAGATTCGTGCCAGCGCTTGATGCGCTCGATGTCGTTGGGATTCTGCTTGTAGGCCTGGCGTTGCTGTTGGGGCGCTTCCACCGACCCGATCGAGCCCCGACTGTTCTCGCCGTACTGACGCTCCAGCTCGGCCATCGTATTCCAGCCACTGCCGGTGTGCTGTGACCATTCCCCATCACTTTGACGATAGACGTTACCGGCCGGATCGGTGTAATAGTCGTCATCGGCGTTGAGTGGCCGCCCGAATTCCTGCGTTCGCTGTTCCTCGATCGTGCTGTAGTCATAACCACGGCGCGCCAGTCGCGGGTCCTGGAAAGCGGGGTCATGCGAACCCCCCAACCCGACAGGTTCATGGTTCAGCGAGATGCTTTGCGGGCCCCAATAATTCCCGTAGTGGTAGAAGCGGTTGTCGTACGGCCCATATCTGCCCGTGTGCCCGCCGTAGGTATAGGGGTGACTCCAGTACACGGGGTAACCCACCGGGTCGTACCACAGCCAGGGCGCGTAATTCCAACCGGTGCCATGAACCACCGTGACCCCGGTTGAAAACTCACCGAGGTAGCCGCTGTTGAACTCGAAGTGTGCCCGGTCGCGGCTATTGGATGCGTGCTTCACCGGTGTGACGAAGGTCACGAAATAGGCCGGATCCGACGCGGGGATTCGGTACACGTCGTCCGGAACGGAATGCGCCACCGACCAGGGCCCGTCGGGCTGGGTCGAGAGAAACCAGGCGGCGTCGTGGCAGAGATAGTAGAAGTTGTTGTGCTGAAAAACGTAGCCCGGGGAGTTGGTGGCACGGGCCAGGCTGGTGCCTTCTATAGGCTCGAATCGTGGTTCGCCCACGTACATGACCTGGAGCGCCGCGGCCGCTTCAGGCCCAACGGACGTATAGCGTGGCAAGGTGGCCTCCATCATCGCGACCATGGATTCGACCGTTCCGGGAACGGCTGCACGAACCATCGCACGCGGGTGGGTCTCGGGGATCGAGGCAAATGCATCGGGAAGTCGCTCCACCGGCCTCCAGCCGCCGTCGAGCCTGGCTGCCTCGAACCACCGGCCCGCCAGCAACAGGAACCAACGTCCCTCGTATTCGAACAGGTCGCCTTCGGTATTGGCCACATAGCGCAGGCCACTCTCTCCCGCTGGACGCAGCTGGGCCGGCCCATCGATCGAAATTAACTCGGTGGGCTCGAGGCTGACGATGAACGGCAACGGTTCTGTTACAGGAATGCTCGGCGGTAGCGCTTCTCGAACCGACTTCCACTCATCGCCCAGCGCCAGCAGACGAAAATCTTCGGGCAGTTGGTCGGTTGAATTCCAGCCCCCGGTCGCCAGCATCGACTGGGTTTGCCAGGTACCTTGATTGATGACGTACCAGTTGCCTGTTTCGGGTTGATGGAACAAGTCCCAGTCGGTATTGACTACGAACTGCAGGCTGGTGCCGGTTATGGGGGCCGCGACAGCTTGTTTGTCGATCAACAATAGCTGAGTGGGCTGTTCGGTCACTACGATTCTGGGCGGCTGATGGTTCAGAATGCCGGGGGTTTTGGCCTGGGCCGGCACGGTGAAATCCCGGGCCAGTGCTCGCAGCACTCCATCCAGCACCACCGTGTGCGTGCGTTCAGCAATGGCGTTGCGAGCCATCGCTTCCGCCTCCTCAGGAACATCGGTGTTGCTGAAGCGAACCTGGAGGATTTCCTGTTCGGACAGCGTCACCAGGCGCCGCGCGAGATCCACTTGCGTGTTGGCACGTGCACGCACGGCCCCTACGTACCGGGTATCGGTGCCGGCCAGTACGACCTCGATCGGAATCCATCCCTCTACGACTTTGAAGCGATCCCAGGTGTCGATTACGGGGTGATGTATTTGCAGGGTGTTGCCGCCGACGCGTACTTCCCGCGGATACTCGAGTTCATCGACCTCCTGGGCCAGGGACGGCGTGGCCCAGGTCAGAAGGAGGGCTGAATAAAGAGAGTACAGGAGTTTCATCTGGCATCGCCGGAGTGGGTCAGGGGACGAGCATTATACGTGTCGATCAGCGCGCGGGTCAGCCGCCCAGCGTGCTCCTGATCCCCATGCCGATAAACATGTGATAGTGCGTATCCAGGCCGAAGATCCTGGTCTGCGCGAACCCTGGGTCAGCCTGAAACAGGCCGGCCATGCCGGCGCCGACGACCACGGTTTCTTATTCGATGTGTGGGCTGATCGGAGACACGTTGGTTCAAGTGCGGGGGAAAACGAAGAGAATAAGTATCAACTAGTCGCGTAGCTGCTCGCGACCGGGTTGGCGCGGCTTCTCTGGTAGAATTCACATCTCGCCTGATCGAACCACGGCGGAGACTCAAACCCACTGACCAGGAAGCTCCCAAGTTGAACAGTCTCGATATTCCGGCAACCGTTTCGGACGAAGTAGTCGCCCTGGCTAACCGGCTGGCGGAAGACAACCCGGACGCCGACCCCTGGGAAATCGCCGACGGGCTACTATCCGGGGCAGTGCACTGGTGGCTGTATGCAAACACGCCCTGCGACGATCCTTCCTGCGAGGACTGTGCCGCGATCCGTAATGCCGAGTTGCGCATGAAAACCTTGCATGAACTGGTGACGGAACTGGCCACGACCAGCGAGTATTACCACTCCCCCAACGACGACGACGTCGCCCACGACTGAGCGCCGTTACTGCGGTTTGCCGGGTTTCTCTGCGACCATGGTAGACGAGCCCAGCCTTCGTGTAACGTACTCAACATGTTGTTTCAGCTGATAAAGTTCGTCCGAGTACGAAAGCGGGACATCGACGGATGCCAGCTCGTCGGCCAGGGCCTCAAGTTGCCGATGTTCCGTCTCGATATCCTCAACCTCGTTTTCTGTAATTCTTCGATCCGTCTCCAACAACAGGCGATACCAGCGGTAGATTCGTGATCGAATCCGCCAGCGGTACAGGGGACCGGCGACTTTGAGCAGCGGCACGAGTATCACCAGCATGGGGATAACGAAGATGACGAGCCGATCGATCAGTGAGGCGGCCCAGAACGGCATATATCGCAACAGGAATGGGGAACCGTATTCGAAGAAATGGCTCGCTTCCTTGGTCAGGTCGAATCCGACGTTTGCCGGTGACGGAAAGGCGCCAGGTTTTTCAAGCAAGCCGCCCTGCTTAAGACGATTCTTCAACGCTTCGAGCACCAACGGAGTGAAGGCCGGGTGGAACCTGTCGTTGACCACCAGGGTTGCCGTGGAGGCCAGGGTCATACGGTCGCCATCCGGTATGTTTCGTTGCAAGTCCAGCAGCCCTTCCGAAATCACAACACTGGAAAGAAAAGGGTATCGCGCCGAGTAGGCGGCGCTTCGCCGGATATCCAGAAAATCGATCCCGGGTAAGCCGATCAGTGATTGAATGATGCTGCTTTTCGGCGAAACGGTGAAGACCGCCACATCGACCTCGCCCTGGCGAAGCGCCTCAGCAGCCAGCTCGCCCCCCGCATCCACCAGGGTGAGTCCGCTGCTGTCTTCGAGCAGCCCATTTTCTGCCAGCAAGTACTGGGCCACGGCACGCGTGCCGCTGCCCGGCTCGCCAACGGCTACCCTACGCCCCTTTAGTCCGGTCAGGATATCCAGGGTCGCCCCGGTTCGGTAAAAAACCCACAACGGCTCGTAATAGAGGCTGCCCAGGCTCCAGAGATCGGCCCCCTTGGAATCGAATACTTCCTCCATCCCGCTCTGCACGAAGGCCAGGGATACTGAGCTGCCCGGGTCGGTCAGCAACTCCATGTTTTCGCCGGAACCGGCTGTCGAGATCAGGTTGAGGGTTATGCCTTGTTGCTGGAGGTCTGCCTTCAGCTGTCGCCCCAGCTCGTAGTAACGACCTTCTTCAGACCCGGTTGCCATGGTGATTTCAGTCGGTGGCGCCGGGTCGACGAACGAGTACAGGACGAAAGCCAAGGCGATGATCGCCAGCGGCAACCACGCGTTGGTTTTCAGGAAGAGCTTTAACGAATCCATCTGGCTAGCTTAAAGGAGGCCGTGAAAATCGTGAAGTGACCACCCACAAAAAAACCCCGCCGAAGCAGGGTTTTCTTTTTCTCACCGGGAGGAACCTGGTAAGAACAAATGGTTCGTGGGTAGGCGCCGGAGCCGACGAGGCGGAAGTTACCGGAATGGGTAATGACTGGCGGACAAAAAGAAAGCCCCGGCTATGCGGGGCTTTCTGGTTCACCCGGTTTCAGGGTGAGGGCTTTTGGTTCGCAGCGAGGCGCGGGCTGATAACGAGCTGGGAGTTACCGAAACAGGTAATGACCGGCAAGTTGAAGCACGCAACAAAGCTGCGGGACAAAAGGACCGGCCTGATTACATCATGCCGCCCATTCCACCCATACCACCCATACCTCCGCCCATATCGGGCATCGGTGCATCGTCCTTCGGCATATCGGCCACCATCGCTTCGGTGGTGATCATCAGGCCAGCGACGGACGCGGCGTTCTGCAGCGCGGAGCGAGCGACCTTGGTCGGGTCCAGGATGCCGGCTTTGATCATATCGGTGAACTCGCCAGTAGCGGCGTTGAACCCGAAGTTACCCTTGCCTTCCTTGACCTTGTTCAGGACCACTGAGCCTTCGCCACCGGCATTGGCAACGATCTGACGCAGTGGCTCTTCCATGGCCCGGCGGGCAATGGTGATGCCGACGTTCTGATCTTCGTTATCGCCTCTCAGCGACTCGATGGCTGACAGGGCACGTACCAGCGCGACACCGCCGCCCGGGACTACGCCTTCTTCGACAGCTGCACGGGTTGCGTGCAGAGCGTCTTCGACGCGAGCCTTCTTCTCTTTCATCTCGACCTCGGTGGCTGCGCCAACCTTGATCACTGCAACACCGCCAGCCAGCTTGGCCACGCGCTCCTGCAGTTTCTCACGGTCGTAATCGGAGGTGGCTTCCTCGATCTGTGCGCGGATCTGTGTGACCCGGCCCTCGATGTCGCCGTGGTTACCAGCACCGTCGATGATGGTGGTGTTTTCCTTGGTGATCTGGATCTTCTTGGCCGAGCCCAGCTCTTCCAGGGAAGCTTTTTCCAGTGACAGCCCCACTTCCTCGGAAATCACGGTGCCGCCGGTCAGGATGGCGATGTCTTCCAGCATGGCCTTGCGGCGATCGCCGAAACCAGGCGCCTTGACGGCCGCAACCTTGACGATCCCGCGAATGGTGTTCACCACCAGCGTGGCCAGGGCCTCGCCTTCGATGTCCTCGGCGATGATCAGCAGGGACTTGCCCGACTTGGCGACGGCTTCGAGCACCGGCAGCATGTCGCGGACGTTGCTGATCTTCTTGTCGTGCAGCAGGATGTAGGGGTCTTCCAGTTCGACGCTCATGGTCTGCTGGTCGTTGATGAAGTAAGGCGACAGGTAGCCGCGATCGAACTGCATGCCTTCGACCACGTCCAGTTCGTTCTCGAGGCCTGAGCCGTCTTCGACCGTGATGACGCCTTCCTTGCCGACTTTGCCCATCGCATCGGCAATGATGCGGCCGATTTCCTCGTCAGAGTTGGCGGAAATCGTGCCCACCTGGGCGATGGCTTTGTTGTCCGTGCAGGGCGTGGACATGCCTTTCAGCTCTTCCACGGCCTTGATGACCGCCTTGTCGATACCACGCTTCAGATCCATTGGATTCATGCCAGCGGCAACGGCCTTGAGGCCCTCCGTCAGCATGGACTGAGCCAGCACCGTGGCGGTGGTGGTGCCGTCGCCGGCCACGTCGGAGGTCTTGGAAGCGACTTCCTTGACCATCTGCGCACCCATGTTCTCGAACTTGTTTTCCAGTTCGATTTCCTTGGCCACGGACACGCCGTCCTTGGTCACGGTCGGGGCGCCGAAGCTCTTGTCCAGTACCACGTTGCGGCCTTTCGGGCCAAGGGTAACCTTGACCGCATTGGCCAGTACGTTGACACCCGCGATCATCTTTTTACGGGCGTCCTCGCCAAATCGTACGTCTTTCGCACTCATCGTTGATTCCTCAATTGATTGTGTTCAGCGGGAGCCTGATCAGCCTTCGATCACGGCCATGATGTCTTCTTCGCGCATGACGAGCAGTTCCTCGCCATCCACTTTGACCTCGGTACCCGAGTACTTGCCAAAAAGCACCTTGTCGCCAACCTTGACGTCGAGGGCGCGTTTTTCGCCGTTCTCCAGGATCTTGCCATTACCTGCGGCAAGAATTTCCCCGCGAATGGGTTTTTCGGTGGCCGAATCCGGAATCACGATCCCGCCTGCGGACACACGCTCTTCTTCCATGCGCTTAACAATCACACGGTCGTGTAAAGGACGAAGTTTCATTGGAATATCTCCCAAAGTCTGTTCCAAATAGTTCGAATAATGACAGCTGCTATGGCATCAGCCAGAACGGCCTGAATGACTTACGCAGAGCCAACAATCAGCCAACTCCGCAGCCTGCGCACGAATTTGGGGCTGGGGTATGACCATTTCAAGGGCTGTGGCCGAGTATTTTGAGGGCCGCGTCAGGCCCGGTCATGTCAATTTTGGGCCCGGCCTCACTTTCCGGCCGCGCTGGCGCAGCCAATACAGAGTGTCGCGGTGGGGTCGGCTTCGAGCCTCAGGGGGGCGATCGGCTCATCGCAGGCCAGACAGATACCGAACGTTCCTTGCTCGATTCGCTGAAGCGCCGCGTCTATTTTGCGCAGCAGTGAGCGTCGTCGCTGGCCGGACTCTACGGACATGGCCTGGGCCTGGAGCGCGTCCATTCGCGACAGCCGCCCTACCCTGGCCTGGTCCAGTTCCACGGTTTGTTCGGCCTCCGCTCCAGTCACCTCGGCCAGCTGTAGATCATCGCGAAGCTGCAGCAGCTTCCTGCGGAGCGAGTCCATCATTTTCTGATCGTTCATTGCACGAGTTTACCCGTGCCTGACGAAACAAGTTCACGACTGCGCGTTTGGCAAACCGCACCGACATGATCTCAGTGCGGTATTTGTCCTTCCACGTGTAACAAATTCCGGCGGGCTGCGTTTATTCTGGTGAGATGAGCAGAGAATTCCGTCAATGGGTTGACCAGTACCAGAACGAAGCCTGGACTTTGGCCCGCTACATGCTCAAGGACGCGTCCGAAGCGGAAGATGCCACGCAGGAGGCTTTCGTGAAACTCTGGAACCATCGCGACCGCGTCGACCAGGACAAGATCAAGCCCTGGTTAATGAAGGTGACGCGGAATACCTGCCTGGACCGTCTGCGGCGGCGCCGCAACGAAGTGGAATTCGAGGAGTACCAGTCGGCCGATGATCAGGGTCCGCTGGCCGGTCTGCAACAGAGTGAGTTGGGGCGCTGGCTGAAACAGGCCATCGGCTCACTCAAGGAACCTTACAGGACGCTGGTGATTTTGCGAGACATCTACCAGCACAGTTATGAAGAGGTGGCCAACGCCACCGAACTGAGCCTGACGCAGGTGAAGGTTTACCTGCACAGGGCGAGAAAGGAGCTACGCGAGCAGCTCGCGGAGGTAAAACCATGAGCGAAAACAACACACACGAATCCAGGCAGTGGGAAGAGCAAATCAATGCCCTCCTGGATGGCGAACTGAACGCCGGAGATGCCGAGGCCCTCAAGGCCGCGGCCACCGACGATCAGCGCCTGGCGCGTGACATCATCGAGGCTTACCAGCTTCAGCAGGCGATGGAGCAGTTGCGGCCCGAGCCGGCACCGGCCAGCTTGCGTCGCAAACTCCGCCGGATCCCGCGTGAACAGGCCAGTCGACCACGGTTTTTGCAGCCCCGCTGGGTCGCCGCTTTCGCGACCGTGCCCGTACTGGCAATCACACTGGTGCTGATCCAGCCACAGGAACCCTCGCGCTCGGAGGTTGAAAAAGCGGCAGCCGAACTGGCCATCGCGTTCGCATACATCGACCGCGTCAGCAATCGCACCGTGAACGAAATTGAAAGGCAGGTCGGCGGCGAGTTACAGCAAGCCGTCGGCGGCAGCGTTCTCAAGAGCATTCCCCAACCCAATAAACAGGAGATACAAACATGAAACGTTTAATGATCGCGGTATTGACCGCATTCCTGGCCTTCCCGGTCTTTGC
>JAHEFS010000056.1 GCA_024640045.1 Chromatiales bacterium
CAGGCCGCGCGCGCCGCGAGGCGAGATGGCGTCAACCTGGTAGGCGGATTCAGCGTGGATGATCGCCCGGATCAACGATTCATCGACACCGTGGGCGTGGGCAGCCTGGCGTATTTCAACGTCAAAGGTCCGCATGTCGAGAGGCACATGTTCCCAGTCAACCTGGTTGCACGTGGGGTCTGATGCGTAACACGGAAAGTTGAGTGTTCGATAGTTGCGCGCGCCTTCGGGCCTGACGTTGGTGTAGTGCACCACGCCGTCAGCGTCGACAAACTTGTAAACGGGGTCAGCCGCAACCGCTGCCGGTAACAGGCACCACAGCAACAACCAGCGTCTCATCCTTGTTCCCGGCACTCGTCTCAGGTCCTCTGCAACGTAAATCAGGTTATTTCTCTATTCTAGCCCTAACTCGCTTATTGTTATACGGTTATCCCCCAAGTGGCAGTAACCCCCATGGTTTTTTTCCAGATAGCGCTGGTGGTATTCCTCCGCCCGCCAGAACGGGCCAGCCGGCAGCACTTCGGTCACGATTGGCCGTGGAAATCGCCCTGCGGCTTGCAGCGCGGCAATAGCCGCCTGCGCCTGCCGGGCCTGGATCTCATCGTGGGTAAAAATGACGGAGCGATACTGCGTCCCGATATCCGGACCCTGCCGATTCAGCGTGGTGGGATCGTGCAGGCTGAAAAACTGGGCCAGCAGTGCCGCGTAGCGAATTTTTGCAGGGTCGTACACCACCTGAACCACCTCGGCATGACCGGTCTGGCCCGAGCAGACTTCGGCATAGCCCGGGTCATCGACCGGGCCGCCCATGTAGCCCGAGATCGCTTCCATAACTCCGGGCATGGCCCGCAACCGGGACTCGACACCCCAGAAACACCCCGCGCCAAAGGTGGCGACTGCCTGGGCGTCGGATACATTCATGCTTCTCTCCTCCGAATCATGCCTTCCTGTGCCGTACTCGCCACCAGCCGTCCCTGCCGGTCATAAATCAACCCACGCGCCAACCCGCGACTGCCGCTGGTGCTGGGGCTGTCACAGTCATACAGCAACCAGTCGGTCACCACCACCGGCCGGTGGAACCACATGGCGTGGTCGAGGCTGGCCACGATCAGACGCCCGTCCAGCAAGGACCAGCCGTGCGGGAGCGTGGCGGTGCCGATCAGGTGGAAATCCGAAGCGTAGGCCAATAGAGCACGGTGCAGGCCCTCGTCATCCGGCACCTCTCCTTTCAGGCGGAACCACAATTGCCGAAACGGTGGTCGGGGTTCAGGCGCAATCGGATCCAGCGCTTCGACCTGCCGGAATTCAAACGGCCCAAAACGCGTGAACCACCGCCGCAGTTTCTGCGGCACGTCCGCCAATTGTTCCGGCGCCACGGGCGCAGGCGGAGCCAGCTCATCCGGGGCCGGAACGTCGGGCATCCCGAACTGGTGTTCGAATCCGCCCTGCCCAACCTGGAACGAAGCGGCCAGTGTGAAGATCGGCCGGCCGTGCTGGATGGCGACTACCCGGCGCGAAGTGAAGCTGCGGCCGTCACGGCTGCGGTCAACGTCGTAGACGATCGGCGCCTCCGGGTCTCCGGCGCGCAGGAAGTACGCGTGCAGCGAATGAATGAGGCGGTCTTCGACCGTCGCCCTTGCTGCCAGCACTGCCTGGGCCAGTACCTGGCCGCCAAACACGCGAGGCGTACCAATGTCCCGGCTTGCACCCCGAAACAGGTTGACCTCGAGCGGTTCGAGCCGCATCAGTTCGAGCAGCCGTTCGATGGAGTTTTCCTGATCGCTCACGTTCGCTGATGTCCTTTTCCAGTTGAGCCGGGGCCGGTTCTGTCATTAACATGCCCCGATGAGCGCACAGTTTATCGCAGTGGCGGAGAACTGGTTAAGACAGTCGACTTCCGTGCCGGCGAAACAAAGCCGGGCACTGGCTGCTCTGACACCCTCGTTATTGAATGGTTTGCCAGGCATTCCCACGGCAGTGGGCATTGCGGGCCCGCCCGGGACCGGAAAGTCGACGCTCGCCCACATGCTCAGTGCCGTCCTGAACGCCCATGGCACTCCCACCGCCGTGCTGTCACTGGACGATTATTACCTGCCCAGGACGCAGCGCCAACGACTGGCCAGCGAGATCCATCCGCTGCTGGCCACCCGGGGTATCCCGGGCACGCACGACCTGGGTCTGCTGGTGGAGCATCTGGACCGACTGCTCGCAGGAGCCGTCGATGGGCTGCTGCTGCCGAAATTCGACAAGTCTGCCGATGACCGCTGTACCGACCGAGCCTCCTGGACGGGTCCGTCGCCACGAGTCCTGTTCCTTGAAGGTTGGTGTGTGGGTTGCCCTGCCCCTGCTTCACCCAAGGCTGAGCAAGGCATTCGTGAACTCGCCGCGGGAGAGGATGCCGATCATCGTTGGCGGCAATTCATGCTCCAACATCTCGACGACTATGCGCGGCGTCTGAACGGGCGCCTGGGACAGCGCTGGTTCCTGCATCCCCCCGATTGGCAGTCCGTGCTGGACTGGCGCTGGCAGCAAGAGCAGCAGCTTCATTGTCCGCGCTTGCAGAACCCCGATGAAGTTGCAAAGTTCCTGGCCACCTTTGAGCCTCTGTGCCGATATATGCTCGAGACCTGCGAGGCCTGGGCCGATCGCACCATTCAGCTGGAGGGTAACCACTGCCCGGTCTCCTGATCTCAGTCCTGATCTGGCGCGCCTATCACGCTAAACTGGCATAAAACCGGAGGGCGCATGCAACCACCCCGTTCTTTTCTCTGGCATGACTACGAAACCTTTGGCACCGATCCCTTCGCGGATCGCCCGGCTCAATTCGCCGCCTTGCGCACCGATGCAGACCTGAAAGTTCTCGGTGACCCGATCGACTGGTTCTGCGCCCCAGCCGATGATGTCCTGCCGCACCCCGGCGCCTGCCTGGTGACCGGCATCACGCCACAGGACGCAAAGGCGCGCGGTTCGAACGAAGCCGAGTTTGCCCGGCGAATCCACGGCGAAATGACTGAGCCCGGTACCTGCATCGCCGGGTTCAATAATCTACGTTTTGACGACGTGTTCACGCGCAACCTGTTTTACCGGAATTTTTTCGACCCCTACGAGCACGAATACAGCCACGGCAACTCTCGCTGGGACCTGATCGACCTCATTCGCATGTGTTACGCCCTGCGTCCCGAGGGCATTTCATGGCCAATGCATGAAAACGGCAGCCCCAGCTTCCGGCTTGAAGATCTGACCCAGGCCAATTCCATCAGCCACGAGGGCGCACACGATGCGCTCAGCGACGTGCGCGCCACCATCGACGCGGCCCGACTGGTACGCAGCCACCAGCCTCGCCTGTTCGAGTGGGCTCTGGGGATGCGCAACCAGGGCGAAGTGTCCAGGCTGCTCAACCCGATCGACCCGCAACCGGTGCTGCACACGAGCGCCCGGATTCCGGCCATTCGCGGTTGCACCAGCCTGGTGCTGCCGCTGGCCGTCCATCCACGCTTCAAGAAGTCGGTGGTGGTGTTCGATCTCATGACGGATCCCACGCCCCTGCTGACCGAGCCTGCAGACAAATTGCATGACCTCGTGTTCACCCCGCGCGAAGATCTGCCCGAAGAGGTTGAGCGCCTGCCACTGAAAGAAATCAAGACCAACGGGGTACCTATGGTCGCACCCGCCGCAACCTTGAAGGGTGTCGACTGCAAACGAATCGCGCTCGATCCGGAACGCTGCCAGGAGCATGCCGAACGTCTGCGGCCCCATCTTGCCAGCGTCCGCAGCAAGGTGATGGAAGTTTACGGACAGCCCCCGCAGACGGACAGCAATGACCCGGACTTGCAGATTTATAGTGGCGGCTTCTTTTCAGGCCGCGACAAACAGCAGATGACCCGGTTGCGCAGCGCGTCGCCGGAACAACTGGGCACGACTGAATGGGGCTTCCAGGACCCACGCCTGCCGGAGATGCTGTTTCGTTACCGGGCACGGAATTTTTTCGACACGCTAAGCCCGGCCGAAGCGGATCGTTGGGAACAGTGGCGGATGAAACGTCTGTGTGAACCGTCCGATGACCGCCTCCTGGGCCATGAAAAGTTTCTCGCCGAAATCGCAACGGCGCGAGCGGAGCGCGTGAATGATGGCCGTGCCCAGTTGATACTCGACCAGCTGCAAGCCTGGGCATTGCAACTGGGGCTGCCGGTGGAACGTTGATGGCATCGGAGACTGCGCCTGCTCCAACCGTCGTCACTGACCCCCAGGCTTGCGTCGAATATTGCCTCCGCGAGCTCGGACAGACACTGGTCGTTGGCGCTCCCCTGGCGCTGGGCAAACCCAACCACCTTTTGAACGCATTCTACCGGCACGCACGCCAGGACCCGGAAACCCGGCTGGATATCTTCACGGCCTTGTCGCTGAACCCACCCAAACCAGGCACCGGCCTCCAGCGCCGATTTCTGGAACCGTTCCTGGCCCGGCATTTCGGCGACTATCCACGCCTGGATTACCTGGAAGACCTCGACCGTAACTCGGTGCCCGCCAACGTCAACATCAGTGAATTCTATTTCCGCTCGGGCAGCCGCCTGGGCAATGCCCATTCCCAAAGACATTACGTATCGAGCAACTACACGCATGTGGCGCGCGACATGCAAGCCCGGGGCGTGAACGTGCTGGTGCAAATGGTGGGTATTCATCCGCAGCGCCCGGATTGCTTCAGCCTGAGCTGCAATCCTGACATCACGCTGGAACTGGTCGACCGCATGGCCGGTAAACCGCTGATCCTCATCGCCCAGATCAACCCGGACCTGCCTTACATGGAAGGCGATGCCGAAGTTCCTCGCTCGTTCTTCCAGCTCGCTTTGCAGGGTGCCCAGCAACCGCTCTTCGCGGTCCCGCGCATGGCGGTCAGTGATGCCGATTACCTGATTGGCCTGTATGCCAGCGCCCTGGTGCGCGACTGCGGCACCTTGCAACTGGGGATTGGCTCACTGGGGGACGCCGTGGCTTATTTCCTCGGGCTGCGGCAGACCGATAATGCCCGTTATCGCGAAATTTTCGCGGGAGCGGAAGGCGCGCAGCGCGTTCACCCGGAAACCCTGAAACGCTGGGGCGGAACCGGTGCATTCGAAGAGGGTCTGTATGCTGCCAGTGAAATGTTCATGGACGGCTTTCTGCATCTCTACGACAGCGGGGTACTGAAACGCAGGGTCTATGACCATGCCGGGCTGCAGGCCTTGCTGAACGAAGGTGCACTGAGTGAACAGTTGCGATCTGATGCGCTCGAGGTGCTCTGGGAGCGTGGCCTGCTGCCCCACGCGCTCGATGAACGCTCACTGGGCTGGCTGCAGCGTTTTGGCGTCGTCGACCAGGGCCTGCAATTGGCGGACGACAAGCTGTACTGCCCTGACGGTTCAATACTGGACAATCGACTGCATGACCCGGCCGTTCGCACCACGCTCGCCAGCAAAGCGCTCGGGACACAACTGCGGGACGGTGCCCTGTTGCACGCGGCGTTTTTTCTCGGTTCACACTGGATGTATGACCGTCTCAACGGGATGACTGACGAGGAGCGCCGGTTATTCCGGATGACTCGCGTCAGCCGCATCAACCAGCTGTACCGCGGCGAAGAACTGGACCGGGCACAAAGGCTCAATGCACGTTGCATCAACACCACCATGAAAGCAACATTGCTGGGCGCCGCCGTTTCGGATCAACTGGCCGATGGCCAGGTGGTCAGTGGCGTCGGCGGGCAATACAATTTCGTCGCCATGGCGCATGCGCTGGACGGTAGCCGATCGTTGCTCATGTTACGCAGCACCCGTGGGAGCCAGCACCATGAACAAAGCAACATCGTGTGGGAATATCCTCATGCGACGATCCCAAGGCATCTGCGCGACATTGTCATTAGTGAGTATGGCGTCGCGGACCTGCGCGGAACCAGCGACGAGGAGACCATTCAGCGCTTGCTCTGCATCACCGACAGCCGCTGGCAGGAGGAACTGCGAACGACGGCCGTCGCACACCACAAGCTCAGCCCCGCGTGGCGTATTCCGCACGCCTTCAGGGATAACTCCCCCACGAAAGTCAAAACCATGCTGGCACCATTCCGGCAACGTGGTGTGCTGGTCGATTACCCGACCGGCAGCGATTTCACAGCTGAGGAAATCTGGCTTGCACGCGCGCTGCTCCATCTCCGTCAACAGGGATCACGAAAAGGAGGTCAGCTACGGCTGATCCTGGCCGCATTGGGCCCAGGCGGAGGAGTTACAGGTGAGTTTCGCGCCTGTCTGGAGCGGATGCAATTGCAGGAAACCCGAGATTGGCGCGAAGTGCTGGAACGTCGCGTGCTTTGCCTGGCGTTGAAGCGCACAACGCCGATGCCGAGGCCCTCATCACAAAACCCCAAATCAAGCACTTAACGCCATAACCTACTTGTGATTCGAACAATTTATGCACAAGTCACTGATTGACCACATGACAGTTTTATGACCGCGCTCTCAGTGCCCCTGAATTGTTGCATTGACACGTATCTAATTGTTTTATTTTGTTTTTAATTGACTGGTCAAATTTTGACCAATCTGGAAGGCACTACGCCATGGCTGTCCCGTGGCAGGCTTGCCCACAGGGTTATCCACAGCTTTTGTGGATAACGTGCTCAGGCCACCTCCAGCGACAATTGCGGACTGTCAAAGGACTGGCGGCGGGCCTGGCCACGCCTCCCTGCCAGGCGGCTCAACTTACGGCGCGCGGACGGCGAAACGAACTCCACGTGCGTGCCATCGGTGAACTGCAGCAGCCAGATACGGTTGGGCGTGCCGTCTTCACTGCCCGGCACCGCGATAACGCCCGAAATGGTTTTTCCGATCAGTTCCATGCCTTACTCCTCGACTCAGATTGCGGTTGACTCGAGGCTATTGAACAACACCACATTCTCAAAACCTGAGAGTGTCAAAAAACAATTTTCCGCCTTTTCCCACAGCATTTACCCGGATCTTCCTATTTCCGACAGAACCGGACGGTCGCTAGACTTTCATCGTCGCTGAGACACCTTCATTCAATCACCAACAGGGGGAACCTGATGAAACGTATTGTCACACTTCTGATCAGCAGCTTGCTGGCATTCAGTGCCTGGGCCGCACAAGCCGTCAATATTAACGCAGCCACTGCCGAAGAAATTTCCGAGGCGCTCAAGGGCGTGGGCCTGAGCAAGGCGCAGGCCATCGTGGAGTACCGTGAGCTTCACGGCAACTTCAGGCACATCGACGAACTGGTCAACGTCAAAGGCATCGGCCTGCGGACCGTGGACCTGAACCGCGAAAACATATCACTGGGGGAACAACCGGCCGTGGTACGCAAGGGCGGCTGAGCAAGACGCAAGGGAGCCGTCAATCCGCTTGCGGTGCGACGGCTCTCCTGCTGCCAAAAGCATGTGCCAGGGTTGTCTGATCGGTATATTCCAACTCACCGCCAAGCGGTACGCCGTGGGCAATAACCGAAACTGGAATACCGAGGTTTTGGGCCATACGCTGCACGTAATAAGCTGTTGCCTCACCTTCGACGGTCGGGTTGGTCGCGATAATCAGCTCCTCCGGCGGACGTTCCTGGAGCCTTCGCTCCAATTGGTCAAGGCCAAGCTCTGCAGGCCCGACTCCGTCCAGCGGCGACAACCGGCCCAGCAGCACGAAGTACAAGCCCCGATAGGCCGTTGCCTGTTCCAGCGCCAGCACATCGACCGGTGACTCCACCACACAGAGCAATGATCGATCACGCGCCGGGTTAGAGCAGATTGCGCAAACTTCATGCTCGGTCAGATCGCGGCACTGCTGGCAGCGGCCGATTTCCTGCATCGCGCGTTCAAGGATTTCAGCCAGGTGCAAGCCACCGTCGCGTTCACGTTCGAGCAAATGTAGCGCCATCCGCTGCGCCGACTTGGGTCCGACGCCCGGCAGACACCTCAGGGCGTCGATCAATTGTTCCAGCAGAGACTGACCGCTCATGAACTAGGCCGCTGGGCGGAACTAAAACGGCAGTTTCATTCCCGGCGGCAGGGACAGTCCCTGCGTCAGGCCGGACATGCGTTCCTGGGTCGCGTCCGCCACCCGATTCACAGAGTCGTTGACAGCTGCGGCAATCAGGTCTTCGAGCATTTCCAGGTCATCGGCGAGGGTCGGATCGATTTTCACACGGCTGACCGCGTGCTTGCCGTTCATGGTCACCTCGACCATGCCGCCACCGGCCTGACCCGTCACCTCGAGCTTGGCCAATTCCTCCTGGGCCCGCTGCATTTCCTGCTGCATTTTTTGGGCTTGCTGCATAAGCCCGGCGATATTACCTTTCACGAATGAAAACTCCTGATATTGCTGACGGGGGTACAGGCAACCGCTTTACTGCAGCGGTTGCACCGAATCTTCGACGACGATAGCGCCCATGGTTTCTTTCAGCGAGCGCACCGTCGGATCCTGTTCGATGGCACGTTCAGCCTCGCTGACAGCCTTGCCCCTGGCGTCTTCAGTTACCGCGGCGGGGGTCCGCACCTGTTGTGCCGACGTACTCAACACCAGGTTGACCGTCTGACCCAGCTGGCTGGACAAGGCCGTCTCCAGCTTCTGAACAAGATTTTTGGAACCGTAATGGCTGACCGTTTCGGGAATGACGAAACGCCATTGCTCGCCGGCACGCGACTCCAGTTCGATGTTCCGCGCCAACTCTCGCACTGGCCCTGTGAGGTCGAGCCTTTCCAGCAAGCCGTGCCAATCATCCCCTTCCATGGAAAGGGTCGGGGCCTTCGTTGGTTTCGCTCGTGAGGTCGACGTTGGTGCCGCTGAAGCCGGCTCAACCTGCCCCTTCGAAGGTGGCTCAGCCGACTGCGACGAGGGCGTCGAACGCCCGGCGGGCACCTGTCGAACAGGCTTCTCGGCCTTGCCCGGAACCGGAACCGGCCCCGAAGCAGCGCTTGCCGGACGAAATGCCAACATGCGCAACAAGGCCATTTCCAACCCGGTGCGGGGGTCTGGGGCCAGACCGATATCACGCGCGCCCTGGACGGCTATCTGGTAGAACAACTGCGCATCTTCGGCACTGACACGCTCAGCCAGTTGAGAGATGGACTCCCAGTCACTTCGTTCCGGGTCGCGATAAGCGGGAGCGCAATGCAGCAGACAAATGCGGTGCAGTACCTCTGCCATGCCCATCAGCACCGCCTCCAAATCCCGTGCCTGTGCCGACAACTCGCCGACAATTTCCAGCAGGCGATCACCGTCTTCTGCAACCACCGCGTCGATCAATGCCGCAAGGTGGGCATGGTCGACACTGCCCAGCATCTGAGCCACTTCGGCATCCTGCAATTTGCCACCACCGTACGCGATCGCCTGGTCCAGCAGGCTGAGTCCATCACGCATGCTGCCGTCGGCCGCGCGGGCGATCCGCTCGATCGCACTGGCCTCTGCCTCGATTCCCTCGGAAGACAACAGTTGTTCCAGGTATCCGCCGATTTGCTCTGGCAGCAAGCGCCGGAGGTTGAATCGCAGACAACGCGAGAGAATGGTCACAGGAATCTTGTCGGCATCCGTCGTAGCCAGCACGAATTTCACATGCGGCGGAGGCTCTTCCAGGGTTTTCAGGAGACCGTTGAATGCATTCCTCGACAGCATGTGCACTTCGTCGATGATGTACACCTTGAACCGCCCACGGGAAGGTGAGTACTGGGCGTTTTCGATCAACTCCCGGATATCGTCGACGCCCGTCTTGGAGGCTGCGTCGATCTCGATCATGTCAACAAAACGGCCCTCGTCGACATCGACACAACTGCCGCACTCGCCACAGGGTGTCGAGGTGACACCGGTTTCGCAGTTCAGACTCTTGGCCAGAATTCGAGCCAATGTGGTTTTACCCACACCGCGCGTGCCGGTCAGGAGAAAGGCGTGATGTACACGGTCGTTGTCCAGCCCGTTAACCAGCGCCTGTTTGACGGCTTCCTGGCCGACCACTTGCTCGAAATTTTTGGGGCGCCATTTTCGCGCCAGTACCTGGTAGCTCATGAGGTCTCGAAATGCGGCATTTGCCTACTGAAAGCTGGAAATTGATAACTATAGCAGAAGGTGGGTGGCGACCCCTGCCCGCCGTTCCCCGGCACCCGAGTCCGTTGCTGCCGCTGCTCCCTTCCGGGCCTGACGGGGTTCACAACTTGTCGCTGCGGGGTGACCGACAGGGGCCACCATAGCCCCCGGCTGACACGTATGACTCCCGGGGGATGGGCATTGTGCCGCAAGCAAATCGGGGGTTCAAGGAACTTCTGGACCTCAGGTGATGTTGCCGTTTTCATCGATAGCCAATCGCCCGGGCAGGTGCTTGAATTGGTCCAATGGAAGCTGCAGTACGGGTATACGGGCGTAGGACATTTCCTGCGCCACCACAGCGCCGAGGGTCAGAATCTGATCAGGTTCCGCCAGGATGATCCCCGCTGGCCCGATCTTGCGGGCCAGCAATTCGAGAAGAATCGAACTGCCCGAACTCGACCCGACGGAACGTTCCAGGGCCAGTACCCGGCCGCTGATGACCGCACCGTGCTGCGGGTGGCCGGTGGCAATCACGCGCGCGTTGCGGGGATCGATGCCACCCCAGAAGCTGACAGGCTCACCCAGGCACAACAGGTCACCGGTCGCAGAACCCGGCACCAGGACACGCGCCTTCATGGCCCACTGCCCCAACTACTCGCATCCCGGATCACTCGTCCGGCCACGGCACTCTCTACACATTCGGCCAGGCTGCCGAAAATCACCTGGTGCCCGATCAGGGAATCGCTGTAGTTTGCGAACTTGCCGGAATTCGTCATCAGCACACCCCGCTCGGCCTGGATCACGGGCGTCACCACCACGCAGGTGTCGGTGACCAGGTTGATGCCGAGCTCCACCAATCCGGGCAGCCAGCCACATGACTCCAAGCCCTCGTACACCTGGCGACTGGTGCAGGCATGAAAGGGTACACACACCCGGCGCCCGTTCAGCAAAGCCCGTAATTCACTAAACTCATCGAGGGAAAAATGTGGGCTGCCCACCGCCACCACGTCCAATTGTTCGCCCCGCGCGCTGCTCAGGCGATCACGCTCCAGCACCAAGCGCTCGCGGGTCAGCGTCAAGGAACGCCGCGGCGAAGACCCACCCAGCGCCGCCGCCAGTGTAGGCGCCTCGGGTGTCACTCCGGTGATATGGAACAGACCGACTGCGCCGGTCGAAGCCGCAGCGGCGCCGAGGGCCTTGAGCTGGTCTTCGGTCGGCTTGACCCGCAGGCCGTCGATAACCGCCACTTCGCCGCCTGCCACCCTGCCCAGCCAGGCACCCAGAACCGGGTAAAAAACCTCCAGGCGCTGCAGTTCAGCAGAAATTTCGCCGACATCCAGCAGCAAAGTCGCCAGGCGATTTTCAGGGCGGTGCAGGCCGGAATCGGGTGCCAGTCCGGTCAGGGCGCAGCAAATGTCCATGAAATCGCCGTAACGATTGGTGCGCGCACCCAGCACGGAATTGGCGAACACCACCGCGTTGCTTTCCGCCCAGGCGACGTTCGTTCCTTTGGCCGGGCGAAAACCCACCTGGTAAGGGGCACAGGTCCAGCTCGGGATGCAACCCATGGCAACATAAGCGTTCATCAGTCGCACGGCCAGGCTTCGCTCGGGCTCCTCCAGGTGCACATTGTCGGGTCGGCGCAAATCCATCGCTCCAACGTTGAGCGAAGCGGGCACCCGAACGCGCGCGCCCAACGCGACCAGTTTCTCCGCAAAGCCCACGCCGCTCGCGCCGTGCAGCAAACAACCGTCGATATGGGCGGATTCGATTTCGATGAGTCCTGGTGCTGCTTCAACCGCAGCCATCGCACACAATATGCGCATCGCCATGGCACAGGCCGGACCGTCAGCGCCTTCCAGCATTGCCTGTTGATTCGGGTTCAGCTTCATCACCACCTATTGTCACTGCGCGCCATTCCCCGATACAAGCTGACCAGCACAAAAACACTTGCCCACCGGACCCGCTGTTGAGAAACTTCCCGGATGGACATCCAGACATTTACCGAACTCATGGGCCGCGAAAAGGCCAGTGCCATTCTCCGTACCGACAGCCAGGAAAAGGCTGCGCTGGCCATGGAGGCAGCGGTCCGCGCTGGCTTCCGAGTCATTGAATTTACGCTGACGGTGCCGGGCGTTTACGAACTCATCGAGGATTTCTCGAAACGGGAAGACCTGGTGGTGGGCGCAGGTACCGTCCTGGACCCCGACCAGGCGGAGCGCGCCGTCCAGGCCGGTGCGGTTTACCTGGTGTCACCAGTGGTGGATCCCGAGGTGATTACGGCCGGAACCCGGCTGGGCGTAGCCACCATGCCGGGAACACATACCGCCACGGAAATGCTGCACGCGCATCGAGCCGGCGCCACCTTCTGCAAACTGTTCCCCGCCCC
The DNA here is from genome assembly GCA_024640045.1 of Chromatiales bacterium. Lineage (GTDB taxonomy): Bacteria > Pseudomonadota > Gammaproteobacteria > Xanthomonadales > SZUA-36 > WTJD01. The sequence continues at coordinate 12,430 of JAHEFS010000056.1, forward strand.
GGCTGGCGGACCGGATTATGTCAAGGCGATCCTGGGACCGATGCCGTTTTTAAAAATCGTACCCACCAACGGCGTAGATCACCACAACGCGGCCGCATGGATTGCCGCGGGTGCGTTCGGCGTCGGCTTCGTCGCGAGCCTGTTTGAGCCGGCTTTCCTGGCTCAAAGTCGTTGGGATGACATCGAGCAGCGGGCCCGTGATTGCCTGAGGGCGGCTCAGTCGACGTAGTCGAAATGGCCGGTAAAGTGCCTCAGAGCGCGGGGTTGCCGGGTGAATTTCATACCGCGTAACTGCTCACGTCGGGCAAAAACCTCCTGCACTACCTCCACCACGTAATCCATCTGGCTCTGGGTATAGGTTCGCCGCGGAATTGCCAGGCGCACCAGGTCCTGGCGTGCCGGGGCTTCACTGCCATCGGGCCGCTTACCAAACATGGCGGTTCCGATTTCGCAGCCGCGAATGCCGCCGTGCCGATACAACTCCACGGCCAGGGACTGGCCTGGATATTGCAGCGGCGGAATATGCGGCGCAAACCGGCGCGCATCGATGTACACGGCATGGCCACCCGCTGGCAGGACGGTCGGCACACCTTCCCGGGCCAGGTGTTCGGCCACGTACTGCGTTGAGGCAATCCGGTATTTCAGATAATCCTCATCGACCACCTCTTCCAGGCCGATCGCAATCGCTTCCAGGTCACGGCCGGACAGACCGCCATAGGTCGCGAAACCCTCGGTCAGAATCAGGCGATTGCGGCACTCGACCGCCCATTCCTCGTTGTTCATCGCCAACCAGCCACCCATATTGACCAGAGCGTCTTTCTTGGCGCTCATGGTGCAACCATCAGCATAGGAAAACATTTCGCGCACGATATCCGGGACGGATGTGTCCGCGTAGCCCGGCTCGCGCAGCTTGATGAACCAGGCATTTTCGGCAAAGCGGCAGGCGTCAATGAAGAGCGGAATGCCGTGGCGATCGCACACCTCGCGGGTCTGGCGAATATTCTCCATCGACACCGGCTGACCGCCGCCGGAGTTGTTCGTGACCGTGATCATGCACAGCGGGATATTTTCCACCCCCCGCTCCTCGATGAATTGCTCCAGCGCCGCGATATCCATGTTGCCTTTGAACGGGTGGCCCGAATCCGGGTCCACGCCTTCGGCGATCACCAGGTCCACGGCATCGGCGCCCTGCGACTCGACGTTGGCCCGTGTGGTATCAAAATGGGTATTGTTGGGCACGGCCGAATCCGGCTTCAGAACGACCGTGAACAGGATATTTTCCGCCGCCCTGCCCTGGTGCGTAGGCACCAGGTATTTGAACGGCATCAGGTTCTTGATGGCAGCCTCGAATCGATAAAAGGAAGGGCTGCCCGCATAGGCCTCGTTGCCCTCCATCACCCCGCCCCACTGCCGGGAACTCATGCTGCCGGTTCCCGAATCAGTCAGCAAATCGATCAGAACATCATCGGAATGCAGGTTAAACAGGTTGTAATGCGCTTCGCGGATACAACGATCCCGCTCTTCAGCCGTCGTCATGCGGATGGGCTCGACCGACTTGATCCGAAAAGGTTCGATGATGGTTTTCATTTCAGTGGGGTTCCTTGCGCTTTTTACGGTAGGCGTGCAGCAAGGGCTCGGTATACCCATTGGGCTGCCGAGACCCTTCCAGCGCCAGGGCACAGGCGGCCTGAAATGCTACGCTGGTGTTGAAGTCGGCTGCCATGGCCAGGTAGGCAGAATCGCCCGAGTTCTGCTGATCCACAACCTTGGCCATACGCCGGAACGTGCCCAGGACCTGCTCCTCGCTGCAGACGCCATGATACAGCCAATTGGCAATATGCTGGCTGGAAATCCGCAGCGTGGCGCGGTCCTCCATCAGGCCCACATCATCGATGTCAGGTACTTTCGAACAGCCAACCCCCTGGTCGATCCAGCGGACCACGTAGCCGAGAATGCCTTGCGCATTGTTGTCCAGCTCGGACTGGATCACGCCCGGGCTCAAGGTCTCGGGGTCACAAAATGGCGGTGTCAAAACGTCGTCCAGCGAGGCCATTTTTCGCTGGGCCAAAACCTGCTGGCGGGCGCGTACATCGACCTGGTGATAGTGCAAAGCATGCAGGGTCGCCGCCGTGGGTGATGGTACCCAGGCGCAGTTGGCGCCGGCTTGCGGATGGGCCGCCTTGGTCGAGACCATCTCGCGCATCTCGTCAGGCTTGGGCCACATGCCTTTGCCGATCTGTGCCCGGCCCGGCAATCCGCACCGAATACCGACATCTACATTCCGGTCCTCGTAGGCCAGGATCCAGGGTTGCTGCTTGATCGTTTCTTTCGGCAGCATCGGGCCCGCCACCATGCTCGTATGGATTTCGTCACCCGTACGGTCCAGAAATCCCGTGTTGATGAAAACCAGCCGGTGCCGTACCGCCCGGATGCATTCCGCCAGGTTGACCGTGGTCCGGCGTTCCTCATCCATGACGCCCACTTTCAGCGTGTACCGGGGGAGCTCGAAAAAATCTTCCACCGCTGCAAACAGGCGATCGGTGAACGCCACTTCCTCAGGGCCGTGCATCTTCGGCTTGACGATATAGATGCTGCCCTTGCGGCTGTTACGAAAGCGGCCATGGCCGCGCAGATCGATCACTGAACAAGCCACTGTCATGATGGCGTCAAGCATGCCTTCGAAAACTTCTTCTCCCGTGGCGTCCCGCACGGCATCGGTGGTCATGAGGTGCCCGACATTGCGCACCAGCATCAGGCTGCGGCCCGGCAATTCGAGCGGACTGCCATCCGGACCGGTAAAAACGAGATCGGGTTCCAGGCAGCGGGTCATGGTGCGACCGCCTTTTTCGAACGTGGCCTCCAGCGTGCCCCGCATCAGGCCCAACCAGTTGCGGTAGACGCCCACCTTGTCCTCGGCATCAACCGCCGCTACCGAGTCCTCGCAATCCTGGATGGTCGTGATGGCCGATTCCACCAGGACATCACTGACACCGGCTGGTGAGTCCTTGCCGACCGTGCTCTCGCGGTCGATCCGTAGCTCGACATGCAATCCGTGGTTACGCAACAGAATGCCAAGCACGTCACCTTCCCGGCGAAAGCCCGCGTATTGCTCCGGACTGCGCAACCCGGTCCGGGACCCGTCGGCCAGTTCAATGTTCAAGCGGGTGCCTGGCCCCTCGGGTTCCACGCGGTATGCCTTCACCGTCCGGTGCGAACCGGCTGCCAGTGGAAAAGCCTGATCGAGGAACCCGATGGCCTGCTCAATCACTGCCGCACCGCGCTTCGGGTTGTAAGCCCGGCCCGGCTCCAGCGGCTTGTCGCGGGAAATCACATCCGTCCCGTAAAGCGCATCGTACAGGCTGCCCCAGCGCGCATTCGCCGCGTTCAGGGCAAATCGTGGATTGCTGACCGGCACGACCAGTTGCGGACCGGCAATGGTCGCGATTTCGTCATCGGCATCCCTGGTATCGATGCTAAAGGCTTCGCCAGTCTCCACCAGGTAACCGATTCGCTCAAGAAAAGCGCGGTATTCAGCTCCATTCCAGTTTTGCGAAGTGTGCTCCCGGTGGTAAGCGTCTATTTGCTCCTGAATTTCATCGCGCCGCGCCAGCAGGCGCCGGTTCTCTGGCGTCAAATCGCGAAAGAGTCGCTCAACACCCACCCAGAAGGCCTCGGCCTCCAAATCCAGCAGAGGCAGAAGTTCCTGCTCTACGAAGTCTTTAAGGACGGGATTGACGCGAAGTGTTGAGGTTTCCGGGAGCGTATTCATTGGAAAGGAATTCCGATTTCAGGTTTGGGGAACCAAGGTACGGGGAATATATCTCCCCCAGCGGTGGATTGCATGACATGGTGCAGGAAATCGATCGATTACGCGCCCACAATGACGCTTCAACACCCACTCCGAATGCCGTACCATTAGGCCCTTGGACAGGATAGTCATCAAAGGCGGCGTAACTCTGACCGGAACGGTCACGACGGGGGGTTCCAAGAACGCCGCGCTGCCCCTGTTGTTCGCTTCCCTGCTCGCCGACGGCGAGCACCGTTTTCACAACGTACCCTGCCTGAGAGACATCGACTCCACTTCTTACTTGCTGGAGCATCTTGGCTGCGAAATGCGGCGGGAGGGAGACTGCGTCTCCGTGTCAGTCACGGCTTGCGTAGATCCCGTTGCGCCCTACGATATCGTTCGCAAGATGCGTGCCAGCATCCTCTGCCTGGGTCCTTTGCTGGCAAGGTACGGCAAGGCCCGGGTCAGTCTTCC
>JAHEFS010000167.1 GCA_024640045.1 Chromatiales bacterium
GTCAGGAAATGTTAAGTCTTGCGGCGAAGAAGGCGGAAGACTTGGCCATTACCAATGTGGAATTTCAAGAGGGTCGCGCTGAGTGTATCCCGGCACCGGCACCTGGATAACGGCACACCCCGGGGTTCATGAACGTCGGTTGCCCACCTGTGGGCGGTGCCGGTCATTCTTTAATGGTGCTTTAGATCTCTAACCTTGCCCATTTTCTTCATCTGCGGCAGACGTGGTGACCTCCTTGGGAGGCACAGGCGCAAAGTAACCGACCAGAATCAAAAGCGCGCCAATGCCGATAAAAGAGATGATGCGCTCTACAGTGCCGCTGTTCCCCAAGTCGACCAGGAACAGTTTGATCACAACGAGTACCATGAAGCCCGCCCCGGCCACCCATATCAAGCGTCGCCTTGTGCGTGCGCCCAATATCATCCCGCTGAAACCCAGCACGCCCCAGTAGATGGACAAGGCCGTCTGCACCATTACAGAAGCAAACAGGGCATCGAAGTGCCAGGGAACAGAGCCGTAATGATGAACACCCCGCACCAGTGCCGCGGTCGTCATGATGAAGAAAGCAGCCGCCAGAAGAATCCGGTAAGGATAGACAGACACATCGGGGATTACCGTGATGCCATTTCTGGAGCCAAGGCGAATCGCTTTGAGTGACAGTGCCGCGGTGGACATTGAGAAAAGCATGGCCAGGCTGAACGGGTTAAGCAAAGGTATGTAGGGCAGTGGCGCCGGGTTCCCCGGAAACCGGACGCCCAGAAAAGCCAGGCTGACGGCCTGGAAAGCAACCAGCACGACGCTACTCCCGAGATATTCCCCTGCATGATCCCGGACGGGCCATGCCGCTTTATTGTGAAAGCGCCAGATGATCAGCGCGATGATACCCACGGTCGTTATGGCCGCAGCATGCGCCCATGCATCAGAGGCGATCCGGGCAATCCACCAATCTACCTCAATCGCAAACATGGCCGTGGTTAACAGCAGGGTTGCAACGTGCCATTCGCTGGCGAGGGAAGCACGTCGAGAATCCAGCCGTCGCAGCAAGAGTCCCTGCATGAAAATTGCCGCAGGCCAGGCTGCCCAGCCCAGTCCGACCAGCAAATGGCGGTGATGATCCAAGCCATCGAGCGCCAGCAATGCGAAAAGCGGAAGGAACAGGAGCGTGGATGACTGCAATTTACTCCAGGAACGAAACCGCCCGATTGAAACAACCAGGGTTGCACTGAAGACCATGAATAACAGGAAAACCATGCGCTGCGGGCCCGGCAACAACCTGTCTGCAGATTCCAGCCAACCGGTGGCGAGCCACCAGAGGATGCCCCAGGCGAATAATACAAAGGAGGCGCGCTGGTAAAGAATCCCGAATTTTTTAACTTTGAAGGAATCCAGCTGTTTGGAGGCAAACAGCGAGCCTGCGCTGATCATTAATCCGCCGAGAACATTACCGTTCAATACCGGTAGCCCGAGATCCTGCCGCCAACCGTGCAGCAGGAAGGCAAATCCGCTGGAAATCATCAACAGCATGCCTGCAAAATTGGCCAGGTGCCGTTCCTGCCGAACGCCAATCCAGACCAGGGCCGCGCCTTCGAGCGCCCAGGCCGCAGATGTCCAACGCGCATCCAGTGCAAGGGGAATGGCAATGGTTGCAAATGCCACTGCAAGCGCAAGGAACGACTCGGTTATCAATTTGAGATAAACCCCCTTTTTGCGAAACAGCCAGGTTGCCGTGGCGGCGTATAACACGGCAACACAGGCTGCACTGATGGCCAGGCCATACTCCGTGTCGCTCACCAGTTGGGACTGAAGCGCAAATGCGATCACCGGAGTGCCGAAAACGAGGGTGCCGTCAACGGTACCCAGGCGTTCCGGTGGTTGACGCAGCGCATAAAGGATGGAGATGGCCAGGTAGAACAGGAAATACAAAACCAAAAAAGGCTCTGTGCTGGTAAACAGGGCCGGCTTGAAATACTGGTATCCCCACAGACTGGAGATGATGAAGGTGAATACGAAGCCGATCAGGTTCAGGCTGCGCCAGGCACGGAACCAGGAAACTCCGAGAATGGCGCAGTTAAGCACCAGGTAGTAACTGAACAGAATGACATGGCTTCCCTGGCCGGTAGATGTAAGAACCGGCGCCAGGAAACCACCGATAATGCCCAGTATAGCCAGGGAGCGTGCATTTTGAACAAGCGCCAACACCCCCATGAAAGCAGTCAATACCACCAGCAGGACAAACGCCAACCCCGCAGGAAGCAGATGCCAAATCCGGAGTGCAGCATAGATGGTCAGAAAAAGAATGCCCAGGCCGCCTCCTTGCAGGCTGAGTGCGTATGTTCTCATCCGATGACGCAAGCGCCAGCCAATGGTGACCAGAACCGCGCCGGCCAGGGCCACGGCTAGCAACCTGACCTCCAGAGAAACAGAGATGAGCTCACGATCAATCGCGTACTTGAGCAGAAACGAAACGCCGATAAAAGATACAATCACGCCGACCTTCACAGGGACGTTTCCTGTTGTCAGCCAGTCTTTCACTTTTGAAATCAGCATGTCAAAAGCAAATGACCGATACGCTGTCCAGTCATCCTTGAGCCCCTCTCCGCGACTTGCGTCGATTGTTCGTGTGCGAAGTTCCGGGGATGTTTCGAATTCCGCTTCGGACGGGGTTTCAAAAGGCTGGTCTTCGATGAAATCCATGTATCGACGGGGGGAGTCAGAGTCGGACCGGATTTGTTCTGCGCTTGGCCAGGGTTTTGGGATCGGCTTCCGGTCGGGCTTCTCATCCCCGGTTTCGGCCTCGCCAGCGCCACGCTTCAGTGCTCTGACGGCGGACTCCAGTTGACGAGTCCGTTGTTCCATGGAATTCAGGCGGGCAAACAGGACGCCTATGATCAGGCCTGCAAACAGTCCAACTATCTCGTGACCGCCTGAGCTGGCAATGATCGCCCCGAGGATTCCGCCCACGACGGCGAGAATAAACTGCATGAATGACATCCCGAAAAAGTTGATTTCACGCCCATCATACCTTTGTAAGGACAGGAACCAATTATCTTTATAATCGCAGGAGCGGCCTCCGGAATCTGGCGACCGCTTTATGCTGTGTTACGGTTCGCGCCGTAACGGCCCAAAGTGCCTTTTTGAATGATCCCTTCTGCGCTCCGGGCAACAGCTTAGGAATTTGTTATGCTCCAACACTCATATTGCCAGTCGACCGCGGAGGAAGCATTTATGAGTGCGAACCGGAATCGTCTTCTTCTTTCCATCGCTGTTGTGACCTGGGTAAATGCATTGCCTTACCTCAGCAGGTTGCCCGGGGGAACCGACTGGGTGGCCCAATACCTGCCCGACGAGGGATGGCTCGTTCCCGGTCTAATTTTTTCCCATGCCATGTACTCGACGCCGGCTGTTCCGCTCATTTGGGCGCTGCGGCGTAGAGAAAAACCAGGATTGCTCTGGACATTGGCGCTACTCGTGGTAACGGCACTTATTTGGTATTGCAACAAAGACTATGATTTGGCAGCGGACGCTCAGGCAGCCATTGGGCTGGCGATTTTCCCCCTTTGGGCAATGGTTGCGGCCTTTGGAGTATTGGCAATCGACCGTGATCTTCGTCAACTCCTGCACGAATCCCTTCGTAGGCTGATTGTGAAACAAAACATGCGAAAAAACTTTGGCCCGCTCGAGCACATCCCAGGGTTTCGTGAGCTACCCGATATGCTGCGAATCATCATCGCCATTTTTTTGGTCAGCCTTACATTCAACCTGTTTCTTTTTCTGATGGCTCCCTAGGAAGGAGGGCGAAATGATCTACCTGGAACGATCGGTAATCCAACCACGGGCCTCATGGGCTCTGGCCTGGGTGTTTTGCATGCCCGTGGCAGCTTGGGCCGGAAGGAGCACGGAGGGCTTAATATACTTGTTTCTCCCGTTCTATATCGCTTTTGCGATTTTTTTGATTGGAATACTCGTGTCATTTATCTACTTGATAATCTGTGTGGTCCAAGCGAAGAAAAACAGATACATGGACATCGAACGGGCCAAAATCACCAAACGGCGATTGTTTTGGATATGGACAGTCACAGTCCTGGTCTGGATTATGGTGATCTTCTTTCTTGCGATGCCCGGTTACGGGAATTCGGCCAGTGGGTTGCTTTTTGCCGCCATCCTGGTGTTGATTCCAGGTGCGCTGGTAGGGTTGCCATTACTGATGTTTGCCGCAATCAAGGCCAGATTCTCGCGATGAAACACATTTTGGCCGAGTTACGAATTGACCGATACCGAAGATCACGCCCACTTTCTTTACCGAATCCGGAACAGCCATAAATTCATGGCGAATAGTAAGAATAAAGCACATGTTGCTTGATTCGAGCAAGTATCGGGAACGGAGTGAGGCAGCTTGATCTGTCCTGTAAGGACCAGAATGATTGCCCCAATACGATGGGGCCAGCTCATCGGGCGTCGATGTCTGGCTAGTAACAGCCAGGCAGGGACCATTGGCCGAGCGCAACCCTGGGGCTGCAACCCATGGGATTTAGGGGAGTTTCGGTACTTGCTGCGAATCCGCCGGCGACGCCCGGGCCTCGGCCGCTATTCCAGCCTTGCGCGACCATGCACGCGGATCTTCGCAATCAGCGGCGGCTCCT
>JAHEFS010000168.1 GCA_024640045.1 Chromatiales bacterium
GGTGCTGCGAGGCAGTATCCTCGCAAATCATGCAGTCGCGCAGCGACTCAACAATCAGAATCCCGAGCTCGGAGACAAAAGAAAAACCCGCCGGAAGGCGGGTTTGTCATTTGGCGGAGAGAGAGGGATTCGAACCCTCGATACGCTATTAACGTATACACACTTTCCAGGCGTGCTCCTTCAGCCACTCGGACACCTCTCCAAAAACCTGGTATCAAATTATTACATTCACCAACCGCTTCATCGGTCGGGATTATCAGGTGCCTCCTGCACCTGACCCTTCGGGCTCGCCGCGCTGCGCCCGGTCTCGTTCAAAATCGCTCCCGGCGATTTTGTCGAACCCTCGATACGCTATTAACGTATACACACTTTCCAGGCGTGCTCCTTCAGCCACTCGGACACCTCTCCAAAACCTGGCCCCCGGAACGGGTTCCGGTCGGGGTCGGCAATTGTAGGTGAAGGGGCCTGTCCGATCAATGCAACGGGTGGCCACAGGACCGGCTGACTGACACCGAAAACGTTGCCATGTCTACCGGGGAATGGCAAAGTCTCGGCTCATGTTGAAGGGAATTTTGGTATGACCCACCTCACCCGGCCGGTACTCGCTTTTCTCACCTGTCTGCTCATCATGGGCCTGACCGCGTGCGCCACGGTCCAGACGGACTCGCAGGATCGCGAAACGAAGGACTTGGGGGCTGTTGCGAACGATGCGCTGGCACTCGCTCAAAAACTGGGCCCGCAAAATGTCCTGGTCGTGTTCGACATCGACAACACCATACTGGCCATGGAACAGGGGCTCGGTGCAGACCAGTGGTACGAATGGCAAAAGGAACTCTCGGCAGAGCACCCCTGTGACCCCAGGGTCGTGTCGGACCGCCTTGCCGTGCAGGGCGCGCTCTACTTTGCCAGCGCCATGCGACCAACCCAGGAAGACGCCGCCAGCCTCACCAGGGAGATTCAGACAGCCGGAATTCCAGTGATCGCACTGACGTCGCGCGGCGCGGACTTCCGACTGCAAACCTTCCGCGAACTACGTAGAAACGATTTCGACTTTCGCCGTACCGGGCTCGAGCCCGCAACCGGCTGGCCGGAAAACTTCGTCCCGAAACGCGGCAGCCGCCCTGCCCGCTACGAAGACGGAGTCTTCCTGACGGCCGGTCAGCACAAGGGCGAGATGCTGCTGGAACTGCTGGAACGAACCGGGACCAAGATGCCTGCCGCGATCGTCATGGCTGACGACAAGCGCAGCAATCTCGATGATGTCATCGAAGCCATGGGGCCACTCGGAGTGACGGTCAGGACCTGGCGCTACAGCGGCGAAGACGATCAGGTCGCGGGCTTTGACCCGACGGCCAGTGACCAGCTCTGGCGCACCCTGGAACCCGCTTTGCATATCCTGCAAAAGCACCTTGGACCCGATAATTACTCACTCCCAGAGGACAGTGAGAAGGAATGCGCCTCGTAGCACCCGCACTACTCGTGGTGCCAGTCTGACTCCTCCGTGTCAGGTGGTGCCAGCCCGAGCTTTTCACCCTCCGTGCTGACACCCAGACCGGTTACCGTACGGTTTGCGTAGGCGAAATAGGCCGTCACCTGGTTGATTTCCAGGATCTGCCCATCACTGAATTCCTTGCGGCGCAGGCGGTCGATGTCCGCCTGCGTAACGGCACCCGGGTCCAGTGTAAGCTTCAGGCCGTACTCCAGCCCTGCCCGCTCCCGGGCCGTGAATGGGCTTGTCCCCTTTTCACCCAATCGAACACGTTCGATCGCTGCGTCGTAAGCCGCGTAGTCCAGCTTTTCACGCCGCAGCAGGCGCTTTAAACCGGTACCGTGGTGCACATCGCAGTAAGCGCATTCATTCAACCGGCTCACGAGCACCCCGAAACACTCGAGGTACCATACCGGCAAGGTGTTGCGCGTATCGTGCAGGCTTGCCTTGTACAGCGCCATGTGCCCCTGCAAGGTATGGGGCCGGAGACTGTGTATCTGCAGCACCTGGTCGACCTGACCGCCAGGCCCTCGCACCAGCCGATAGATTTCCGCCAGCTTGCCCTCAGCCTCTTGCGGGTGAATGACCTTGATGAACGCCATACTGACACCAGTTCAATGGATTCTAGTCAGCTATGATAACGGCTCCTGAAAGAGGTCATGCCATGCCCGGTCAATTCCTGCTTAAATTAGCGTTGGCCATCGCCTCGCTGGTATCCGTCATGAACATATCCATTGCTGCGGAAGAACGCCCGACCATTCGCTTCGCTACGCTCAACGCTGCCATGGGCCTGGCCGAAGAAGGGGAACTCGCACGTCGCCTGGCCACCGGCCGTGACCGCGGGCTGCAGAACCTGTCGGAAATTCTGCAACGGGTGCGGCCAGACGTGGTCCTGCTCAACGAAATCGATTACCAGGAAAATGTGAACGTGGCAGCACTGCTACAGCAGCACTATCTGTCCAGGTCGCAGTCCGGGCTGGAGCCCATTGACTATCCCTACCACTATTCCGCACCTGTCAACACCGGCGTCGACAGCGGCCTGGATCTCGACGGCAACGGCAGGTTAGGTGAGCCCGGCGATGCCTGGGGCTTTGGGCGGTTTCCGGGTCAGTACGGCATGCTGATCCTGTCCCGTTACCCCCTGGCAACGGACGAGGCACGTGGTTTCCGGCTGTTTCGCTGGTGTGACATGCCCGGGGCTTTGCAGCCCGTTAACCCGGACGGCAGCCCGTTTTACCGCCCGGACACCTGGTCCCGAATCCGCCTCAGCTCAAAGAGCCACTGGGACATTCCCGTCACCATTGGCAGCGACACCATTCACCTGCTGGCCAGCCACCCCACGCCGCCGGTTTTCGATGGCCCCGAAGACCGCAACGGGCGTCGAAATCACGATGAAATCCGCCTCTGGGCCGACTACGTCCGCCCAAACGCCGGCGACTACCTGGTCGACGACTCCGGTCGTGCAGGAGGATTGGCTGCAGAGGCCAGCTTCGTGATCGCCGGGGACCAAAACGCCGACCCTTTCGATGGCGATTCCACCGGCCAGGCCATTCTGCAATTACTGGAGCACGAACGGATCCAGACGGACTGCGTACCGCGCAGTACAGGCGGGGCTGAGGCCAGTCAAAACCAGGCAGGCAGCAACCGCACCCACCGGGGCGATCCGGCCGCCGATACCTCTGACATGAATGACGAGACCGTTGGTAACCTGCGCATTGACTACGTGCTCCCGTCCAGTGACCTGGAAGTTGTCGATTGCGGGGTGTTTTGGCCAGCCAGGGGAGAGCCGGGTGACGTGGCGGTCGGGTTTTCAGATCACAGGTTGGTGTGGGTCGATCTGCGCGTGCCTGCGCACCCGGAATAAAGCTCAGTCAGCGGCCACTGGCACTTCCGGTTGCTTCAGCACCGCGTCCCGCAACTTCCGTATCTGGTCCCGAACCTGGGCGGCTTCTTCAAACTCCAGTAACTCGGCATGTCGGTGCATCTGTTTTTCCAGCTCAGCGATCGATTTTCCAAGCTCCGCTGGCGAAATGGCCCGATAACGCGCCGCCTCTTCCGCCACAGCCCGCCGCTGCCCACGGCCAGGCGCTGTATCGCGCGCGCCCTCCATGATATCGGCGACGCGTTTCTGCACCGTCCTGGGGGTGATCCCGTGCAGTTTGTTATAGGCCTTCTGCTTGTCCCGGCGGCGGTTCGTTTCCGATATCGCCCGATCCATCGAGCCGGTGATCTTGTCGCCATAAAGGATGGCCTTGCCGTGTAGGTTTCGCGCAGCGCGCCCAATAGTCTGGATCAGGGAGGAGTCGGAACGCAGAAAACCCTCCCGGTCCGCGTCGAGAATCGCCACCAGGGAAACCTCGGGCATGTCCAGCCCCTCGCGCAACAAATTGATGCCCACCAACACGTCGAACTCGCCCAGGCGAAGGTCACGAATGATCTCCACCCGCTCGACCGTTTCGATATCGGAGTGCAGGTATCGGACGCGCACCCCGTGATCGGCCAGATACTCGGTCAGGTTTTCCGCCATGCGCTTGGTCAGCGTGGTCACCAGCACGCGCTCGCCCACCCCCGCGCGCTCGTTGACCTCCGACAGCAGGTCATCGACCTGGTTGCCAACTGGTCGCACCTCGACCTCGGGGTCAATCAGCCCCGTGGGCCGCACGACCTGCTCGACCACTACGCCGGAGTGTTCGAGTTCATACTTTCTCGGCGTGGCCGAGACGAAGACCGTCTGCCCCGTTCGCTCTTCCCACTCCTCGAAGCGCAAGGGCCGGTTGTCCAGCGCCGACGGCAGGCGGAATCCATAGGTGACCAGGTTCTCCTTGCGCGAACGGTCGCCTTTGTACATGGCGCCCAACTGCGGCACCATCACGTGCGATTCATCCAGGATCAGCAAGGAATCGGCCGGCAGGTAATCAAACAGGGTTGGCGGCGCCTCGCCCGGTCCCCGGCCAGTCAGGTGTCGTGAGTAATTCTCGATACCGTTGCAGTAGCCGAGTTCCAGCATCATTTCCATGTCATAGCGGGTGCGCTGCTCGAGCCTCTGGGCTTCCACCAGCTGCTGATGCTCACGCAGGTAGGCCAGCCGTTCCTTGAGTTCCAGTCCGATGGCATC
>JAHEFS010000057.1 GCA_024640045.1 Chromatiales bacterium
GCCTGACCTGACAAGCGCTCAGGGCAGGTTGATGTTCTGGCTGGACGTCGGTGAAGACTTGTCGAAGTAATAGTGGTTCTTGATCATCAGCGGCCCCCAGGCCGCGTAGGCCAGCGCTTTGCGCTCCAGGTCGGAATTGGGCGAGTGATCCGGCTGCAGAATCTTTTCTTCGCCATACAGGAACGAAGCCGGTGGCAGGTCCGGTTGCAGTACGACGACACGCCCGGGTTCCATGTAGGCCTGAATACCGTTGAACTGCATGATGGCGCGCCCGGCGCCGTCGGCGTATTCCGGCCGGGTCAGGTCGTGACCGATGGCAGGATGGTCGCTGTCGATCCCGGCCAGCGAGAGCAGGGTAGGCAGCATGTCGATCTGGCTGGTGATCCCCGGCACCCGCCGCGGCTCGATGTTGCCGCCCAGGATCAGTCCCGGGATGTGAAAGCGCTCGATCGGTACCAGTGCATCGCCATAAGTTCGGGAGTTGTGGTCCGCGATCAGCAGGAAAACCGTATTTTCCCAGTAGGCGGCTTTCCGTGCTTCATCGAAAAATTTTCCGACGGCGTAATCGGCATACTTGATCGCCGTGTGCCGCCCGGCCTCGGGCCCCGTCTCGGGTGTTACCCGGCCGGCCGGTAGGTCGAACGGAGAGTGATTGCTGGAGGTGAAGACCAGGCTGAAAAAGGGTTGGTTGCCGAGTTCCTTAAAGCGTTGGTGCGCACGGTTGAACAGGTCTTCGTCGGACACGCCCCAGGAACCGTAGAAGACGGGATTTTCATAGTCTTTCTCATCGAGGACCTGCTGGAAACCGTTATTGAGAAAGAAGCGTGCCATGTTGTCGAAGTGTGCTTCGCCGCCGTAAATGAAACTGGTGTGATAACCCTGGTTGCCGAGCAGGCTGGCCAGGGTGAAAAAGTGATTTTGGGTGTCGGCCAGTTTGACGACGCTGCGACGGGGAGTGGGGGTGAAACCCGTCAACACGGCTTCGATGCCGCGGACCGAGCGGGTGCCCGTGGCGTATAACTGTTCGAACCAGATGCCTTCCGAAGCCATGCGGTCAATGTTCGGTGTCAGATCAAGCCCGCCGAGACTGGCGACAAACTCTGCTCCGAGGCTTTCCTGCAGCACGATGACGATGTTGAGAGGGCGCTGGGGATGCTCCCTCGCCTCCTGGTGATGCATGCTGGGGCTGCCGTCCGCGACCAGGTGGTTGTCGAGACCCGCTTCCGCGAGCACCACCTCGAGCACTTCCCGCTCATCGATATCACCGTAACGGCTGTCGTCACCCGCCTGGTCGCGTTGCTGTTCGTACACGGCGTAGAGCAAGGTGTAGGGGGAGTTCAGGGGCAACTGGTTGACCATAGCGTCGGTGGAAAACGCAACGGTGCTGGGGTTGACCGGTCGATGGTCGAGCGTGGAGCGGACCATGGCGACCACCATCAGCAAAAGGATGAAGGTCAGCACGGGCCTGAGCAGCCAGGGATAGCGCTGCAACTGTGCCGGATGCGGACGGCTCAGTCGCCAGGTGAGCCATGCACCTGTGATGGCCAGCGTGGTGGTGAGAAATAGCTCGAAGGGAAATTCCCCGAGCAGCGTGGACAAAACCTCTTTGGGGTAGGCCAGGTACTCGACAAACAGGTAGTTGGGGCGAACGTCGTATTGCTCGATGAAGGGCAGCGTGCTCAGTTCTACAAACAGGGCCAGGGGGGTTGTCACGATGAACCAGACCCTGACCAGGCCATGAAACGACCGGTACTGGCTGAACCACGGGGTGAGAATCAGCCAGGGGCCGAATAGCAGACCGGTCAGCACCAGGTCGAAGCGCAAACCCTGCAACAGGATGAAAGGCAGCCCCCCGGTGGCGTCCACACGACCCCAGTAATAGCCGGACAGCGCGAGCCGTGAAAGGCTGAACACGATCAGCAGTAGCGCAGCCATGCGCAGAGGGGTTCTGAATGGACCCAGCATCTCTATTTGAATCCGAAGTGACCGCGAGGGGCGGCATTATGCGCCTGAATAGATTAATTTTCTGTAAAACAAGCGCGAAATATTGATTGGTCGCCGCGTGGTTCAGTCTTCCGGCTTGAGCGATTCCGCCACTGCCTGCAGTTTACCGACCATGACAGCCAGGGATCGTCGTTCGGACACGGTTAAAGCTGCGACCAGCTCTGCCTCATAAGCCAGAGCCTTGGGCACGATTTTGCGGTAGAGGCGCCAGCCTTTTGGCCGGGTCAGCCTGAGTGGCTGCCGCCTGCGGTCCTCGTCCAGCGCGTTGCGCTCGATGAGGGTTTTCTCAAGCAACTTCTTCACCGCGCGGCTGACCGTGACCTTGTCCATCGCGGTTCGCTTGACGATCTCACTTGCGGTCTGACCGGGGAAGCGCCCCAGCACGGCGATCACGCGCCATTCCGTGACGCTCAGGCCGTGCGCCTTGCGGTAGGTGGTCGCGATCCCTTCGCTGACGGTGTTGCTCAATAGCGACAGGCGATAGGGCAGAAAGCCTTCGAGTTCGAAGGATTCCAGTTCGTTTTCCGATGCGGCTGGCTTCATGGAATGGGGCTCATCTTGCATTTAGTTGCAAATGTAACTATAAAGGGGCTGCGAATGCAATGGCCGCGTGGTCATGGCATCAACGAATGATCACGAGGCGCCAGCGGTGCGCCAGTCCGGAGACCAGACATGAACGATACACGGGAAAACCCGCTGGGCGTAGCGGGTTTCGAATTCGTAGAGTTTGCTGCACCTGATGCCCGTTTGCTGCACGACCTGTTCCGGCAAATGGGTTTTACTGCTGTAGCCAGGCACCGCGATCTGAACATCACACTCTACCGGCAGGGTGGGATCACCTTTCTCGTCAACGAGCAGCAGGATTCCTTCGCCAGCCGGTTCGCTGATGTGCATGGCCCGTGCTGCGCGGGTTTTGGCCTGCGCGTTGACGAGGCGTGTGTTGCCTACGACTTCACCCTGGCCCGCGGTGCGCAATCGATGACCGATATCGCAGCCACAGCGCTGGATTGCCCCAGGATCAGTGGGATCGGCGGCTCACTTCTGTACCTGACCGACAGCCTCAACGGCAGCATGCTGGCTGAAGAATACGATCTTCTGGAAGGGGCCGATCCCAACCCGAAAGGTTTCGGTCTGACGTCGATCGACCACCTCACGCACAACGTCTTCTTCGGCAACATGGACCAATGGGCGGACTTCTATTCGCGCCTGTTCGGCTTCTACGAGGTGCGGTATTTCGACATCAAGGGCCAGCAGACTGGTCTCAAATCACGTGCCATGACCTCCCCGACCGGTGTGATCAGTATCCCCATCAACCAGTCGGAAGACCCCAGGAGTCAGATCAACGAATACCTGGATGAGTACAAGGGGGAAGGCGTGCAGCACATTGCCCTGTACACCGAAAGCATTTACCAAACCGTGGAAGCCATGCACCAGTCCGGCGTTGGCTTTCTCGACACGCCAGACACCTATTACGAGATCATCGAGCGCCGCATCCCCGAGCACGGTGAAGACCTCGAAAGGATGCGACGGAATCGGATTCTGGTTGACGCAGATGAAGAAACGCACAAGAAACTCTTGCTGCAGATCTTCACCCAGACCAATATTGGTCCGATTTTCTTCGAAATCATCCAGCGCAAGGGCAACCAGGGTTTCGGAGAGGGCAATTTCACCGCGCTGTTCGAGTCCATCGAACTCGACCAGATGCGCCGCGGCGTACTGTAAAGGATACGATCATGGCCAGGAATTGGATTTCGACTCCGCGGGTCGAGGGCGAGGCTTCGCGCCAGGCCCATTGCGATCTGCCAGATGGCACTTTTGAGCGGGAATTGGGCAAGGAAGGTTTCTTTGGTCCATCCGCACACATGGTGCACCGCCATCCTCCTACTGCCTGGCGGCGATTCGAGGGCCCGCTTAAACCTCGGGCTTTTGACACGACCCACTTCGGTGAGTTTGCAGCCAGCCCGTGGCAGGCCTGCGAGTTGCTGCACAACGCGCACTGCCGGCTGCGCATCTGGGAAATGACCGAGTCGATGGAACACCTGGCCCGCAACGCGGACGGTGACGAGTTGTTGTTCATACACAGCGGCAGCGGCCACCTGTTTTGTGACTATGGACACCTTGAAGTGGGTGAAGGGGATTACATTGTTTTGCCGCGCAGCACCATGTGGCGCCTGGAGTCCGCACAGCCGATGCGCCTGCTGCTGATCGAAGCCACCAACGCCAGCTACCAGCTGCCGGACAAGGGCATCCTGGGTCCCCATGCGATCTTTGATCCGGCCGTGCTGGATTACCCGCGAATCGACGATGCGTTCCTCGCGCAGCAGGACGAGACCGACTGGGAGGTACAGATCAAGCGTAGCGGTGAGATCACCGCCGTGATCTACCCCTTCAACCCGCTGGATGCGGTGGGTTGGCACGGTGACCTGATGCCGGTGCGGCTCAACTGGCGGGACATCCGCCCACTGATGAGCCATCGCTACCATTTGCCGCCGTCGGCACACACAACGTTCGTGGCCAACCGCTTCGTTGTCTGCACCTTTGTGCCGCGCCCGTTCGAGACAGATCCGGGAGCCCTGAAGGTGCCATTTTTCCACAATAATGACGACTACGATGAAGTCATCTTCTACCACCAGGGCGAGTTCTTCAGCCGGGATAACATCCATCCCGGGATGGTGACCTTTCACCCCTGCGGTTTCACCCATGGGCCGCACCCCAAAGCCTTGCTGAATGCGCTGGAACAGAAAGCGCCGGGTACCAACGAGGTGGCCGTGATGATCGATACCCGTGATGCGCTGCAGGTTACCGAGAGCGCCGAGTCGGTGGAGTGGCCCGCTTATGTCGACTCCTGGGGCGGGGGTTCCTGAGCTTACATTTATTCCGCCTTTAGGCCCTCGCCTGCCGGGCAGATCATTCACGCGCAGTGGTGCTGTTTGATCGAGAGAAACCGGCCCGGCCGGTGAAGGAAACACGGGGCGGGTGAAACGAATTTCAAACGGACAATACAATTCATGAAACTGGGATCTTTGAAAACCGGCGGCCGGGACGGCACGTTGATCGTGGTTAACCGCGCGCTGGACCGATACGTCGCAGCCGGGGAGATAGCGCCTACGCTGCAGGCTGCCCTGGACAACTGGGAAGCCACTGCGCCGCGGCTCAATGCGCTGGCGGAGCAGCTGGCCCAAGGCGCCGTCGAAAGCCTGCCGCTGGAGATGACTGCACTGGCATCGCCTTTTCCGCGTGCTTACGAGTTCGTTGATGGCAGTGCCTACCTGCCGCATGTCGAGCGGGTTCGGAAAGCACGGGGGGCGGAAGTGCCCGAGAGTTTCTATACCGACCCACTGATGTACCAGGCGACTTCTGCCGGCTTCCTCGGACCGCGTGACCCGGTGCCTGCAGTCAGCGAAGACCACGGCATCGATTTCGAGGCTGAGGTGGTGGTCGTCACCGATGACGTACCCATGGCGGTTTCTGCTGCCGAGGCGGCAGACCACATCCAGTTGATTGGCCTGGTGAACGATGTCAGCCTGCGCAACCTGATCCCGGGCGAATTGGGCAAGGGCTTCGGGTTTTTGCAGTCCAAGCCGAGGTCGGCCCTGTCGCCGGTCCTGGTGACCCCGGACGAGTTGGGGGGGCATTGGCGGGATTGTGTACTGCACCTGCCCCTGGTCTCCACGCTGAATGGCGAACCGTTCGGACATCCCGAAGCCGGTGTCGACATGCAGTTCAACTTTGCCCAACTGGTTGCGCACGCGGCGCGAACCCGGCCCCTGGCGGCGGGGACCATCGTTGGTTCGGGCACCATTGCCAACCAGGACACCCGCCTCGGGGCTTCGTGCCTGGCGGAAAAGCGTATGCTCGAGATCATTGCCGATGGCCAGCCCAGCACACCGTTCATGAGCTTCGGCGATTCCATCGCGATCGAGATGTTCGATCACAAGGGTGATTCGATCTTTGGCCGTATTGAACAGGTGATAAAGCGCTATGAGCCCTGAACAGGGCCTGGTCCTGTACGACTACTGGCGGAGTTCGGCCGCCTACCGCGTACGGATCGCGCTGCATCTGAAAGGACTGGCATTTGAACAGCGGCCGGTGCACCTGGTGCGTGACGGCGGTGAGCAGCATCAGCCCGGCTACCGTCGACTGAATCCACAGGGCCTGGTGCCAGCGCTGGTTCACGAAGACCGGGTGCTGACGCAGTCGATGGCGATCTGCGAGTACCTGGAAGAAGCCTTTCCGCATGCGCCGCTGTTGCCGGATGATCGACATTTGCGAGCCCGGGCCCGAGCCATGGCTCTGGCCGTCGCCTGTGACATCCACCCATTGAACAACCTTCGGGTCCAGCGGTACCTGAAGCAGGAACTCGGGGTTGGGAAGGATGCCGTGCGGGACTGGATGAACCACTGGATGTGTGAAGGATTCTCCGCGCTCGAGGAAATCCTGGCGATGGCCCCGGGAGATTTGATCTATTGCCAGGGCGGAGAGCCGGGTCTGGCCGATTGCTTCCTGGTTCCACAGGTTTACAATGCGGAGCGCTTTGGTTGTGACCTGTCTCCATTTCCCAGGATACGGTCGATCACCGCGCTCTGCCGTGAACATGCGGCATTCGTGGCGGCAGCGCCGGAGCGTCAGGCCGATGCGGTTCCGGGGTGAATGCCTTACCTTATTCAGTCCGATCGTTCATAATTGAATGTCCACCAACCGGGTGATATTGCATGCTCCGTAAGATACTCCTGTTGATTCTTTTGCTTGGTTTGTCAGCCTGTGCCGCGACCAAGCCTGATCCTTCGGCTTTTAATGCGGCCGAGGAGGCCATTGCAGCTGCTGAACGTGCCGGCGCCGAAGAACTGGCTCCGGTCGAACTTCGCTTTGCCCGGGAGAAACTGGACAATGCCCGACGGGGCATGGAAAGCAAACAATATGACATCGCCCTGTGGCTGATCGAGGAATCGGAGATCAACTCGGAACTGGCGATCGAAAAATCGCGCGGTGCGCTGGAACGCCGCAAAGTCAATGAGCTGCGGCGTGAGAACGAAATTCGGCGTGAGGAATTGCGCGCCAACTACGGGGAGGATTTCGAATGAAGCCCCGTTACCTGGCCATGTTGATCTTACCGGCCCTGCTGGCCGCGTGCACCACCGCGCCGAAGAAAGACCTGGCCCTGGAGCGGGCCCGGGCTCAATTGGAGCAACTCAAGGCGGACGATGAGCTGAAAGGTTACGCTCCGATGGCCTTGGGTGAAGCGGAACGGGCGCTTAGGGTGGCGGAACAATCGACCGGCCAGGAAAACCTGCGCACCCACCTGGTATACATGGCCAACCGCCAGATTGAAATAGCCCGTTCGATCGCCCAGCGCGAACAGCTAGTCAAAGAATACAACGCGCTTGAGGCGGACAGTACCGCCATGCAGATCAAGGCGGGACAACTGGAAACTGAGCGCGCCAGGGCCGAGGCTGAGCAGGCCCGCATGCTGTTTGCCGCGTCCGAGGAAGAAGCCGCCCGAGAGCGGCAGCAGAAGGAGGCTGCCCTGCAGCAAGGGGCCGAACAGGCCCGTAATGCCGAAATGGCGATGGAAGAGGCCGAGCAGGCCCGGCGCCTGGCGGAATCCCGGGCTTCGGAAGTGGATCTGGCGCGGCGCGAGGCCGACTTGGCGATACAACAGGCAGACACACTGCGCCAACAGCTGGAAAATCTCCAGTTACGGCAAACCGAGAGTGGTGTGGTGGTCACACTGGGTGATGTCCTGTTCGAAACCGGGCAGTCGGTTTTACTTGACAGTTCACAGTCCAGCCTGGTCGAGGTGGTTGATCTTTTGCAGAGTGAGCCGGACAAGAAGATTCGGATCGAGGGGCACACGGATTCGGTCGGCAGCGCCGAGGCAAATTTGGACCTTTCGCAAAAAAGAGCCGATGCCGTCATGGCGGCCCTGATCAAACTGGGTCTGGACGCTGGTCGCGTGGTGTCGGTTGGCCTGGGGGAAGATTTCCCGATTGCCAGTAATGAAGATGAAGAGGGCAGGTCACGCAACCGTCGCGTGGATGTCATACTGCTGGATGAACAGTAATAACTAGCTTAAATTCGAAAATATACGAATAATTATTCGTGTATAAAATTTCTTTATATTGCAGATTTAGAGTTTCCCTCTTGCCAGCGCCTGAAGTTTGAGCTAGGGTTGGCTTGTAACCATGGTAATCACCCTAATTTCAATCGGAATCCGTGGATGATGGCAGCGACGTCCTCACGGCGTGCGCGCGTTGAAACCGGATTCTCACACCTGCCCTATCCATCTATATCCATCAAAACCTGTGCTTCGCCACGCGAGTGGGCGGGGCGATTTCGTGCGGGTTGGGAAAGTTCCAGAGGAGTAATCTGATGTTCGAACACCGTCAGCAAGTCATGGAAAAGTTAATGAAAGAAGACGAAGATTTCCGCCGCATCTTCAACCGCCACCAGGAACTGGACAAGCGGGTGACTGCGGCGGAACTCGGTACGGCCCCCATGGAAGACCTGGCGTTGAACCAGTTAAAGAAAGAAAAGCTTTGGGCCAAGGATCGATTGGCTGCCATCATGGACTCTACTTCCGTTTAGTTCATGGCTTAATTGTTCAGGAGGCGGCCGGGCAAAACCCGGCCGTTTCTTTGTGTGCCGGCGAAGTCGGTTTGCACAAACTGACGAACTGAAGTGTGCGGACTTTGATGCATTCGCGCACCCGACTGGAGTCTGGGTCAATGGAAGTTTTTGATAGCGTTCTTGAACTGATCGGCGAGACACCCATCGTCCGTGTCAATCACCTGGACACGGGGCCCTGCCAACTGTTCGTCAAGATGGAAGGGCAGAATCCCGGAGGGTCGATCAAGGATCGAATCGGACTGAAAATGATCGAGGATGCAGAGCGGGCTGGCCTGATCAGTCCGGGGACGACCCTGGTGGAGGGTACAGCCGGCAATACCGGTCTGGCGTTGGCGCTGGTCGCTGCGCAGAAGGGTTACCGCCTGATCCTGGTGATCCCCGATAAGATGAGCCGTGAGAAAATTTCCAATGTCCGGGCCATGGGCGCCGATGTCGTGCTGACTCGTTCGGACGTCGCCAAGGGGCACCCCGAGTATTACCAGGATCTGGCCCAGCGCATCGCCAACGAAACGCCCAACGCATTTTTCATCAACCAGTTCGCCAATCCGTCCAACCCGGCCGCACATGAGGAAATGACCGGCCCGGAAATCTGGCGGCAAATGGATGGTCAACTCGACGCGCTGGTGCTCGGCGTAGGTTCGAGCGGCACCGCAACCGGCCTGTCGCGCTATTTCGCGCGCGTTGCGCCGGAGTTGGAATTGATCCTGGCCGACCCGGTGGGTTCCATCCTGACCGAGTACATTAACGAAGGCACCTTGTCGGACAAAAGTGGGAGTTGGCTCGTGGAAGGGATTGGCGAGGACTTCCTGCCGGTCATCAGTGATTTCAGCCGGATCAAGAAGGCCTATGCGATCAATGACAAGGAGAGTTTGCTGGCTGGGCGTGAGCTGCTGGAGAAAGAGGGCATCCTGGCAGGTTCATCGAGTGGCACTCTACTGGCGGCCGCTTTGCGATACTGCCGCGAGCAATCCGAACCGAAGAATGTATTGGTTTTTGCCTGCGACACCGGCAACCGCTATTTGTCCAAAATGTTCAACGATTTCTGGATGCGCGACCAGGGGTTCATCGAGTCTGAGCAACACGGAGATCTGCGCGACCTGATTGCACGGCCCTATGTCACCCACGACACGGTCATCGTGCGGGCGGAGGAGCCGTTGGCCAATGCTTACAGCCGCATGAAGCTTTACGACGTGTCGCAATTGCCGGTCATGGAAGGGGATCGCATTGTCGGTATCATCGACGAGTCCGACCTGCTGCTGGGCGTGCTGGATAAGAGTAATCATTTCCAGGAGCCGGTGCGTTCGGTGATGGTGACGGACCTGACCGTCATCCAGGTCGAAGAACCGCCGCGCAACTTGCTGCCGATATTCAACCAGGATCACGTGGCCATCGTGCAGCGTGGCGAAGAGTTCCTCGGGCTGATCACCCGGCTGGACCTGTTGAACTACCTGCGCCGAAGAACGGATTACTGATCCCGGTCTGGCGGGGCGAGATCAGGCGCCGTCGCAGGCGATGATGCCGTCGATTTCCGTCAGCAGATCGATGCGACAGATGTCGCCCTGCAGATAAACACGCTGCACGTCGTCCGGGATCAGGGTTTCCAGGACACGTTTGACTTGTCCGAACTCAAGTGGATCGCGCACGTAGACGCGCAACACGCCGGCATCTCCCAGGGCCGGGTGCGTGCTGCCCAACAGGCGCCGCGCCTCGGCCAGCAGGCTGTTCACATTGCGCATCGATTCGTGCACCTGGTCTGCGGTGTTGTCGTGCTGAGTTTCGTGCCCGATGACGCTGGCCGTCCCTGATATGAGGAATTGGCGGGCGCCGTTGGCCCGCATCAGGGTGCCGCGCGAGAACAGTGGGCTGCGCGGACCGTACTGGCGGGGGTAGTGCCAGGCGTTGACCTGCCTCGGATTCTCCACGTTGATCCCGGGCCACGCGGTGGCCAACAGGTAGATCTGCAAAGCGTGTTCGGATGCGGGTGCGCCGATGGCCGTCGCTGCCGGCATTGGTGGCTGCTCGGCCAGGTCGGCGGCCAGTGCTTCTGCGCGTCCCACGCAGAACTGGCGGTAACACTCCTCGTCGCCCTCACCTTCGTTGATCCCGGGAACGTAGTTCCAGATTTTCATCGGGCAGTGGTGCGGTGACTGGCGCAGGAAATCCTGAACGATTTCGTAAGCGCGGCGGCTGGCATGGTGCATATCATCGAAAAGCCGCAGGTCCAGGGCCAGGTGGCCCATGGTCATCTTGTCGCAGCGCGCCCAGGTCAGTTGCTCCCAGCTACCCGTTCGCACAACGCCGGATGTGCGCCAGATTTCCACCACGGGTTCCGGGTCGAGTTGCGCCAGCGCCACCGGCACATGCCGTGCCTCGGTGGCGGAAAGCGGAGATGCCCCGAATCCGAATACCGCAAGCACAGAATCGTCCTGCAGCGCGGCATCGACGCCCCTTTTTTCGTAACTGACCTGTAATACGGGATTCATCATGTCCTCAACTCAGGCAAATCAGCATACAGGGCCAATGCCTCGGGGTTGGCCAACGCGTCGACATTTTTGACCGCGCGCCCATGGATCACATTGCGCACCGCAAGTTCGACGATTTTTCCGCTGACCGTTCGGGGAATGTCCTCGACCTGCACGATTCGCGCGGGCACGTGTCGCGGGGTCGTATTGTTGCGGATTCGCGACCGGATGCGATCGCGAAGTTCCTCATCGAGTTGCACACCCGGCCGCAGGCGAACGAACAGGACCACGCGAACGTCGTTTTCCCAGTCCTGGCCGACGCAGATACTGTCCAGTACCTCGTCAAACTGTTCCACCTGGCGGTAGATCTCAGCCGTTCCGATGCGCACGCCCCCGGGGTTCAGGGTGGCATCGGACCGCCCAAAGATGATCATGCCGCCGTGCCTGGTCAGGCGGGCAAAGTCGCCATGGGCCCAGGTCTCGGGAAACTGTTCGAAGTAGGCAGCCCGGTACTTGCTGCCGTCCTCGTCGTTCCAGAAACAAACCGGCATTGACGGAAACGGCGCCAGGCAGCACAACTCGCCGGTTTCGCCAACCGGGGCCGGACTGCCGTCGTCGCGAAGGATGGCCACGGCCATCCCCAGTCCCAGGCATTGCAGTTCGCCGCGATAAACGGGTAAAACCGGACAGCCAAGCGCAAAACAGGAAATGATGTCGGTGCCCCCGGAAATCGAAGAGAGGCACAGGTCTGGCTTGATACGCTCGTAAACGTAATCGAAACTTTCCGGCGCCAGCGGTGAGCCGGTCGAGAGCAGGGTGCGCAGTGTCTTCAGCTGGTGTGTTTTTGCGGGGCCGAGTCCGGCCTTCTCCCAGGCCGAAATCATCTTGGCCCCCGTGCCGAACACGCTCACACCGTGGGCGTCCACCAGGTCGAACATCCGGTCTGGTTCGGGGTGGAAAGGTGAGCCGTCATAAAGCACCAGCGTGGCGCCGGTGCCCAGGCTACTGACCAGCCAGTTCCACATCATCCAGCCGCAGGTCGTGAAATAGCAGATCTTGTCTGTGCGTTTCAGGTCAGTGTGCAGCATCAGTTCTTTGGCGTGCTGCAGCAGCGTGCCGCCGGCGCCGTGGGTGATGCATTTGGGGACACCGGTGGTGCCGGAGGAATAGAGGATGTAAACCGGGTGGTCGAAGGGCAGGGCCTCGAATTTCAGTTCCGTGGCGTTCGGATCCAGATACTCCGCCCAGTCTTTTGCGCCGGGGATTTCGCCGCTGTGTCCCTGCCCCAGGTAAGGTGCTATCACGACCTGTTCAATGCTGTCGATCGCCGCGGTGATTTCGCGAACACGCCCCAGGCAGTCATGAACCTTGCCGTTGTAGCTGTAGGCATCGGTGCAGAAGAGAACCCTGGGCTGTATCTGCCCCAGGCGATCGACCACGCCCTGGGTGCCGAAGTCGGGAGAACAGGACGACCAGATGGCGCCGATACTGGTCGCGGCCAGCATCGCGATCACGGTTTCCGGCAGGTTGGGCAGGAATCCAGCCACGCAATCTCCCGGACCGATGCCGGATGCCCGCAACGCAGCGGCAATGCCGGCGGCCTGGTGATAGACGTCACGGTAACTGATTGTTCGGGTCAGGCCGGTTTCTGACTCGAAAATGATGGCCGTTTCGTCATCGCGGTAGCGCAGCAGGTTCTCGGCAAAATTGAGGCGTGCTTGCGGGAACCAGCGCGCCCCGGGCATGTGCCCGCCATCTTCCAGCGCTACCTGGCCGGGTTGGCCCACGATGCCACAAAATTCCCAGACCGCGCGCCAGAAGGTTCCCGGTGAGCGGAGGGAAAAAGCATGCAGGCTGGGGTAATCCACGACCGTGGGGTCGACCCCGGTTCGGACCCACTGGATGAAACGGGTAATGTTGGCCCGTGCGACGCGTTCCGCACTCGGTGTCCACAGGGCCTCGCTCACCTCGCTGCGCTCTCAGCCGAACTGTGCCTGCAACTCCGGCAATACCTTGAACAGGTCGCCGACCAGCCCGATGTCCGCGATTTCGAATATTGGTGCATCCGGGTCCTTGTTGATCGCGACGATGGTGCCCGCGTCCTTGATGCCGGTCACGTGCTGAATCGCGCCCGAGATACCGATGGCGAAGTACAGTTCCGGAGCGATGATCTTTCCGGTTTGCCCCACCTGCATGTCGTTGGGCACGTAGCCTGCATCCACGGCCGCGCGCGAAGCGCCCACGCCCGCGCCGAGTTGATCGGCAAACTGGTAGATCAGTTCGAAATTCTCCTGGCTACCCAGCGCCCGGCCCCCCGATACGACGACGCGCGCCGTCTGCAGGTCGGGCCGTTCGCTGCCACCGGACTCGAGGCCCAGCCAGGTCGTGTCCGCCGTCGCCTGGCTGTTCGGCGTTGATGATCGCACTTCCGCCTGCCCGCCATCTGCGGCGGATGACCAGGATGCGACGCGCACGGTTCCCACCAGTTTGGCTGATTCCGGGGCCGAGACATCGACGATGGCATTGCCGGCGTAAACCGGACGCTTTACCTGGTAGGGACCTTCCACGGACATGATGTCGCTGATCTGGTTCACCCCCAAGAGGGCGGCCGCGCGGGGCAAGACGTCCTTGCCGTAGGTGGTCGAGGGGCCCAGGACGTGCGTATAACTTTCGGCCAGGGCGACAAGCTCTACCGCATGGCACACGGCAAGTGGTGCGGCCAGGTGTTCGGCTTCGACCGTGATGACGGCGCCCACGCCCTCAATTCCAGCGGCTTCTGCGGCGATTTCGCCCAGCGAATCCCCGAGCAGCAGGACGTCGATTTCACCACCAAAGCTGGCGGCGCAACTGACGCATTTGGCGGTGCTGGGGTTCAGTCGGGAACCATCGTGTTCGGCGAGAATAAGTATCCGGCTCATGATCGTCTCCTTACAGCAGGCCGCGGTTTTTGAGTTCTGCCGCCAGTTGGGCAGCATCTTCGACCCTGATGCCGCGCCCGCGGGCCGGCGGTGGCGTAAAGTTGCTGACTTGCAGATCGTTTTCCGGCTGGACTCCGAGTTCTTCCAGGCTTACCACATCCAGCGGCTTACGCTTGGCCTTCATGATGTCCGGCAGCTTGACGAACCGGGGTTCATTCAGGCGCAGGTCGACCGAGATCACGGCAGGCAGCGTCACTTCCATCGACTCCAGGCCAGCATCCACCTCGCGCAGGACTTTTGCCTTGCCACCGGCCAGGTCGATTTTGGAAACAAAAGTGGCTTGCGGCCGGTCCCACAATGCGGCCAGCATCTGGGCGGTCTGGTTGTTGTCATCGTCGATGGCCTGCTTGCCCAGGATGACCAGGCCGGCATCTTCTCGCCCGATCAACTGAAGAATCGCGCGAGCGCAGCTCAACGGCTGCAATGGCTGGTCGCTCTTGATCTGGATGGCGCGGTCCGCCCCCATGGCCAGCCCGGTGCGTAACTGCTGCTGGCATTCGTCACCACCGGCGGAAAAGACAATCACCTCGCTGGCATGGCCGGCCTCGCGCGTCCGCAGCGCTTCTTCCAGCGCGATTTCGTCGAACGGGTTGATGCTCATCTTTACGCCATCGGTTTCGATGCCGCTGCCATCGCTCTTCACGCGGATGCGGACGTTGTAGTCCACCACACGCTTGATTCCGACCAGTATCTTCATGGAGTTGTCCTTATTCCTCGAGTGTTACATGTTCTGGTAGTTGGGGCCACTGGCGCCCTCAGGCGTCACCCAGTTGATGACCTGGTAAGGGTCCTTGATGTCGCAGGTTTTGCAATGGACGCAATTGGCCGCATTGATCTGCAGGTTCAGGTCACCTTCTTCTTCGACCATCTCGTAAACATTGGCCGGGCAGAACCGGGTACAGGGGTGGTCAAACTCGATGCCGCAGCGGGTGGTGCAGACTTCGGGATCGATAATCTGCAGGTGAACGGGTTGGTCCTCGTCGTGCTCGGTCGCGGCAAAATACACGGATGCCAGCCGGTCGCGCGGCGGCAGATCACGCTCCTTCCAGTGCCGGTCCGGCGCCTGGTAGTCCGACACCCGGCTCAGTGTCGCGTGGTCGGCATGATTTTTCAGGGTCCGTTTCAGACGTCCGCCGGTCAGGGTCTCGACGGCGGCCGTGATCAGCCCACGCCACATCCCCTTGTGAAAGGCTGGCCGTATGTTGCGAACCTTGTACAACTCTTCCATTACGGGGGAGGCGCGCAGGCGCTGGTCGAAGCCCTCGGCCGCGGTACGCTCCGCGATATGCTCAGCGGCCAGCATGCCAGAGCGCATGGCCTGGTGCGTGCCCTTGATCTTGGGCACGTTCAGGGTGCCGGCGGCGTCGCCAATCAGGACTGCACCGGGCATTTCCACGCGCGGCAGGGACTGGTAGCCGCCTTCGGAGATGGCGCGCGCGCCGCTGGAGATGATTTCTCCGCCTTCCAGCAAGGCCTTGATCATGGGGTGATGCTTGAGTTGCTGGAAGGCCTCGAAAGGAACGAATTCCGGGTCGGCGTAATCCAGCCCGCAGACGAAGCCAATAGCCAGCCGATCCTGCTCCAGGTGATAGATGAAACTGCCACCGTAGAGAGAAGGGTCCAAGGGCCAGCCCATGGTGTGCTGAACCAGGCCAGGTTTGACGCGCCCCGGCGGCAACTGCCAGAGCTCTTTCATGCCGATGCCGTAGGTCTGCGGATCGGCGCTCTTGTCGAGTTCGAAGCGCTGGATCAGTCGTTTGCTCAGGTGTCCACGGCAGCCTTCGGCGAGTATCGTCACCCTGGCATGAATTTCGATGCCCTGGACGTAGCTGTCCTTGGGTTGATTGTCGCGCCCGACACCCATATCGCCGATGATGACACCGCCGACCTTGCCGTCCTCGGTGTAGCGAATGTCCGCCGCAGCGAAGCCCGGGAAAATATCTACGCCCGCCGCTTCTGCATGATCGGCCAGCCACTTGCACAGGGCGCCCAGTGAGACGATCACGTTGCCGTGGTTCTTCTGCTGTGGGGGCGTGGGCAGGCGCGTGCGCCCGTTGGCGCGCAGAAACCAAAGCTCGTCGCCTTTGACATCGACACAGACTGGAGGCGGATTTTCGCGCCATTCCGGCAGCAATTCATCCAGCGGTTCGGGTTCGATCACTGCGCCGGAGAGGATGTGCGCGCCCACTTCGGCGCCTTTCTCGATGACTGCCACCATCAGGTCTTCGCGCAGTTGCTTGAGGCGTAG
>JAHEFS010000058.1 GCA_024640045.1 Chromatiales bacterium
TGCGCATGTACCTGCGGGGCAAGAAGAAATGGTAGTGGGTGAACAGCGGAAGCCAACGGTGGAGCATGCTGTGCGGAATATGCTCGAGGTCAACGACCTGGTCATCAGCTATGGCAGTCATACCGCGCTCGAGGGTGTCAATCTGGAGATTCGCGAGCACGAAGTGTTCGGGATCATTGGACCCGCCAATGCCGGGAAAACATCGTTCCTGAAAGCCATCAATCGCATGGATATGTTCGACAGCAGCATGTCTGTCGAAGGCAACATCCGTTTCAACGGCGTCGACGTAAACAAGGTCAGGAACGTCTATGGCCTGCGACGGCGCATCGGTGTCGTGTTCCCCTTGCCGGTGGGCTTGCCTCTGTCAATCTACGACAATGTTGCATTGGCGCCGCGCCTGGCTGGTCAGCGCGTAAAAGCCGAACTCGATGTCATCGTTGAGCGGTGCCTGAGACGGGCAGCGCTGTGGGACGAAGTCAAGGATCGCCTTAATTCGCTGGGCAGTCTGTTGTCCGGTGGACAGCAACAGCGCCTGACCATCGCACGCGCATTGTCTCAGGAGCCGGAAATGCTCATGCTGGATGAGTTCTCCATTGCGGTGGACCCGGTGACGACCATGCGGATCGAGGACGTGTTGCGGGAGCTCAAGCAGGAACTCACCATCATCCTGGTCACCAACCTGGTGCAGCAGGCCCGCAGGCTGGCTGACCGCACGGCGTTTTTTCTTGATGGGAAATGTCTCGATGTGGCGCCGACCGAAGATCTGTTCACGGGCGAAGTCAGTGACCAGCGCACCCGTGACTACGTAGAGGGCCGCTTCGGATGACCCAGGCGAAGCCACACGGGCCTGAGTTCGCCATCGCCACGGAAAAACTCAACCTTTGGTATGGGACCTTCCAGGCTTTGTTCGATGTCGACCTGAAGATCAAGCAGGGCATCATCACCTCCATGATCGGCCCTTCGGGCTGCGGTAAGAGTACGTTTCTGCGCAGCATCAACCGGATTAATGAAAGACTCGGATATGTGCGCACCACCGGAACGATTGACGTCATGGGCGAAAACATCCTGGCGCCGGAAGTGGAAATGGTGCAGGTGCGCAAACAGGTCGGCATGGTTTTCCAGAGGCCGAATCCCTTGCCCATCTCGGTGCGCGAAAACGTACTGTTCGGACACCGTCTGCATGTCGATTCCGGGCGCATTCCACAGAATGAGCAGGACGAAATTGTGGAACGGTGCCTCCGAGAAGTGTTGCTCTGGGACAAGGTCAAAGATCGACTCGACGCCCGCGCAACCGCCCTCTCTCTGGAAGAGCAGCAGAAGTTGTGTATCGCGCGCCTGCTACCGGTCAAGCCGAGCGTGTTGCTGATGGATGAACCCTGTTCGGCGCTGGACCCAAAGGGCACCGAAGCGGTAGAAGAACTGATCTGGGAGTTGCGTGGCGAATACACCATTCTTATCGTCACGCACAATATGGCCCAGGCCAGGCGGGCCAGCGAAGAGTGCATCTTTATGCTGATGGGCAAGGTGATTGAGCACGGCGACACGGGAGAAATGTTCGTGACGCCTCGGCACCAGGAAACGGCCGATTACATCGAAGGCCGTTACGGATAAAGCAACGGGGCCGCAAGGGCCCCGCTTCCATTCAGTTTGTCGTCCGGGTTTATTGCAGGATATCTTCCACGTCGCGAGGCGTTGACTGAGGCATGTCCTGTGACATGAGTTCATTGCGCTTCAATTCACTTTCCACGTAGGCAATCCACTGCTGCGCTGCACGGCGGCTGCGGCTGTCGGGTGCGGCCCTTTCGAAAGCCTTGCGCGCCAAAGACAATTTTTTCTGGTTGAACAAAGCCATGCCCAGCAGGATATTGGCCGTGTCTTCACGGTCGATGCCGCCGAGGGCGAGGCCGGTCTCCACGGCTTTAGACGCTTCCGCCCATTGCTCCAGGTTGATGTGTGACTGCGCCAATCGAACGTAGAGTTCCCCATCACGGGACAGTTCGGCAGCCTGTTTCAACGGTGGAATCGCCTTTTCGTCCTCGCGGGCGGTGTACCAGGCCTGAGAAAGCAGGCGCAGGTTACGCACATCAGCGTCTACCCGTTTGCTACCGATTTCCTGTTCGAGCAGCTTGGCCGCCTTGTAAGGCGTATCATGCAGCAGATAGAGATTGGCGAGGTTGATGATGTGTGTCGGGTTGTCGAGGAACCCTTTTTCATACAAGGCCTCCACCAGGGCCAACTGCTTCTTGGTGTTACCCAACTCGCTGTAGACGCCGGCCAGGGTCAGTACGTAGGTGTCTTTTGGGTAGTGCAGAATCAATTGCTCCAGCACACCAATCATATTGGGAAAATCACCCAATTCGTAGTAACAGACGCGGAGCAGCAGCAACCAGTTTTCGGCGGGTATACGGCCCTGCTCCTGGTACATGTTGATGGCGGTTTCGATGGGCTCCAAAGCACCTTTGTAATCCTGCTTCTGGAACAGGGCCTGGCCCAGTAGCATGTAAACGTCGGCGCTCGGCTCTGCCACGATGGCCATCAGCCGCCGCACGGTCGCCAGCGCTTCGTCGTAGTTTTCAATGGTGAACTGGAGCTGGGCCAGGGTTTTCAGTGTGCTCTGCTGCAGGCCTTCGGGTAACTCCGGCTGCTGCATCACGCGCTCATAGGCCCTGATCGCTTCGGGGTAATTCTCTTCGAGGTAGTAGGCATAACCCGTCAGGTTATGGATCTGCGCTGTCTCGTACGGGCTCAGCTTGGATTCCTGCAGCAATTCCCGAACGATGGCGTGGCCCTGCGCGTACTGTTTGGCCTCCATTAATTCCTGAATTTCGGAGAGCTTTTCGAATACCTTCTGGCTCATGGCCACTGTTTGCTTGGTCTTGCGGCCACCCTCGTCGTCCTGGGCCAGGGCAGGCACGGCCAATGAGAATGCCAGCAGTGCGGCCAGCGAGGCCCTCACAAAGCGTGTCAGCGGGTGGGCAGTATTTCGTCGAATTCGTGTCATGGATGCTTATTCGGTGATCTCGTAAGTGAACCTGTTCTGAACGCCCGG
This sequence comes from Chromatiales bacterium, assembly GCA_024640045.1. Classification (GTDB taxonomy): domain Bacteria; phylum Pseudomonadota; class Gammaproteobacteria; order Xanthomonadales; family SZUA-36; genus WTJD01. Next base: position 3,050 of record JAHEFS010000058.1, read on the forward strand.
GACCTCCACTGCTTCGCCGTCGAGAACTCGGGGTTTGTACTTGAACTTCAAGGCAGCCTGCAGGGATGCCCGATGGAACAGGCTGGAGGTGCATTGATCTTCGATAATGAACGGGTCGCGAATGGTGCCCTGACGCGTCACCGTGTACTCGACAACGCAGTAACCTTGTATTCCGCGGGACAATGCGCGCTGCGGATAGATGGGTGCCACCTTCACGATGGGCAGATAATCGCCCTCGCCAACGCCCAGGCTGAATCCGCCGGACATTTCAATTTCAGTCTGAACCGGAACAGCTGAAATCGCGATTTTTTCAGCGGTTGGGTCGAGGTTTTCCAGTTGCGGAGTCGGCGGCTGCGGTGGAGCGTCTGCTGGTGGTGGCGGTTTCTTCGGTTTCAGTTGCCGGCGCTGAATGGATTCATCACGCTGTACGCGGACGAAATCGACCAGGCTGCCACGTGACCCTTCATCCAACGAACGGTCGGCAGTTTCGATCATGTACTGCATCATCCAGAACAGGAACAGGGTGACGCCGAAACCGACTACCAATCCCAGCAGGATGCGGCCGATGCCGGGGCCCGTTCCGGCGCCCAGTGTTTCATTAATCGTGGTGCTCGCCATGAGTTCAGAGCCCTCTTACTGGTCCTGGGCGGCGATGGAAACGTTGTAAACGCCCGCCTGTCGTGAGGCATCCATGACCTGAATCAGGGTGTCCGTCTTGGATTCCTTATCTGCCTGGATGACGACGGAACCCTGGGGGTTTTCCGCGTGCAGTCGCTCGATGTTTGGCCGCACCGATCGGATGTCGACCTGGCGCCGGTCAATCCAGATGTCGTTGTTCGCACCGATGGCGATCAGGATATTGGCTTTTTCCTGCTTGACGGCGGTGGCAGCATCCGGCCGGTTAACATCGATTCCGGCTTCCTTGACGAAGGTTGCCGTCACGATGAAGAAGATCAACATGATGAACACCACATCCAGCATGGGCGTAATGTTGATTTCCGATTCTTCTTCCTGTTGAACTTGGTTAAAAAACTGCTTCATTCCGATTCTCCGGCTAGACGCCGCTCAATGATGGATAACGAGGTTGTCGCTGACGAGTTCCCGTTCCCGCTCCGCCTTGCGTTGCAGGTAGGTGCTCATGGCTACTCCCGAGAGTGCAGCCACCATGCCGGCCATGGTCGGGATCGTGGCCTTGGACACACCCGAAGCCATAGATCTCGGGTTGCCAGAACCCGAGATCGCCATGACTTCAAACACCTCGACCATGCCCGTTACTGTCCCGAGCAGGCCCAATAACGGGCATAAGGCCACGCAAGTCTGGATGAGCCCGATGTTCTTCTCGATGTGACTGCCGACGACGGAAACCAGGCGCGTGCGAATCTGGTGAGCGTTCCATGACGAGTGATCGTCGCGGTTCTCCCAAATCTGCACAGCCATTTTCACAGCCTTCTTGTGACCGATTCGCAGGTAGACAAGTCGCTCGACGATCAGCGCCCACATGAACAAAGTGAGAACGCCGATCACCAGCAACACATCCCCGCCGAGCTCAATGAAGTCCCGGATAGTTTCCAGAAACGGGAAGTAATAGTAGATCAGATCCATGGCTTAAACCTGCGATCAGCTGCCCTGTTCGGCGCGTTCGGCCAGGATGCCGGCCGCTTCTTCCTGCAGAATCTGGGTCAGGCGGCGTGCCCGGCTGGATACCAGCGTATGCAGGAAGACCGTTGGGATGGCCACGACCAGACCGAGCACTGTGGTCACCAGAGCGGTTGAAATACCGCCGGCCATCAGTTTGGGATCACCCGCTCCGTATAGCGTAATAGCCTGGAAGGTAACGATCATGCCCGTTACCGTACCCAGCAGACCCAGCAGGGGTGCCACGACGGAAATGATCTTCAGCAATGGCAGCATGGAGGACAATCCCGGAGTTTCGCGGAGAATGGCCTCGCCAAGCTTCAGCTCCAGGGACTCGACGTCTGTATTCGGGTTGTCTGCATGAACCTTGAGTACGCGGCCCAGCGGATTGTTGCCCGGGCTGCCTGGGTTCTTGATCTGTTTGTTGACCTGCGCGCCTATTGCGGACAGTGCCAGCAGGCGCCAGATGGCGACGATAATGCCCACAATACCGATGGCGATGATCACATAGCCCACGGTCTTACCCTGTGCGATGCGTTCGGTCAGGCTGGGTGACTGAACCAACAGGGAGAGCAGTTGCCCGCGGGTTGGGTCGAGACCGATGGGGTGCTGGCCGCTGGACGCACCTTCAAGCTCATCAACGCGGTTGGTGAATCGCGACTGCGGCTGACGTTGCAGTTCTACCAGCCGGCCGGTTTCGGGAACAAACTCCAGGTACTTGCCATCGGAAACGACGTTGAATACGCCAATGCGCGTCACTTCTCGCGTCACTTCTTCGCCGTCCGAGGTCACGACTGTCGTCGGGAACTTGACGACCTTGCCGGTTTCAACCATTTCGCGCTGTAATTCGAACCACAGGCGTTCGATTTCTTCCAGCGATGCCATCCGGCTGGTGTTGCCCATCTTGGCAGCGAACTCAGTCAGGAATTGGTTGCGGTCGCCGAACTGAACCTGAGTCAGCGAGCCGCTGAACTGGCCAAGGGCATCGCCCGAGGCCTGCTGCAGCACACCGAACAATTCTTTCAGGTCACCCAGACGTTCCTGCAGGGCGCGTTCCAGTTCGATGATCTGTACGTCTTGTTGCTCAAAAGTGTTTTCCAGGCGTTCGGAACGTTGTTCCTCGCGGGCCTTTTCGTTGCGCATTTCCGTGAGCAGGCGTTGCTGGCTGGAGCGATCGTTGCGGAATGCTTCGACGCGTGCCTGCGCTTCTTCAGCATCCTTGACACGGCCGGTTTTGACCTGCTGCAGCAATTCGTCGAGGCTTACTGGAGTGGCTGCCTGTGCGGTTCCGACAATCAGGCATCCCATGCCCAGCGCAAAAATGAATTTCCGAGTGTGCTTGATCATTGTGCTACCCCCTTTGCAGCGGCGACCGGGATAACAAGAAGATCCGGAGCGACCTGTTTGCGGGCGATCTTGAGGCCGGCTGCGACCTGAGCCTTGTAGGTTTCAGGAGGTAGTTCCACCCACTGATTGCCGCTGCTGTCCCAGGCACCGGTGGTTTTGCCACCGACGGTCTGGTAGGTCAGGGAAACGCGACCGATACGCAGGAAATCGACTTCTTGCGTACGTCCAGCGATTTCCAGACTGCCTTTGTAAGCTTCGATGGTGCGCCCGTAATCCATTTCAATCGAGTAGGCTTCAAGTACGCGCCGGAATTTTTCTGCCGCCGTGACGTCAGAGCGCTCCATCATGTCGCGCAGACGCCCCAGGCGGTCGTTGCGCTCCTGGACAAGGAACGGCGTGTCCAGTTGCACGAATTCATCCAGGGCATCGAGCATCCGTGTCATGAGGGGAATGATCTGACGTTCGATCAGGGCTACGTTGTCGATGGATTCGCGCAAGGCATCCATCTCGGCGACCTGGTTGTCTACCTGACGTTGCAAAAGACCGTTGTAGACCTTCAGGCCGTCAACCACTTTGGCCTCGGTCTGGTAGTCGACCACCAACTGATCGATCTGGTTGGCAAGCTGATCTACACGCTGCTGGTCGGCAGCCGCTGCGTCAGCCCGTGCCTCACCGGCATCAGTCACTTCCTGGATCGTTGCTGCGTTCAATGCGGCCGATGATCCGGCAAGCGCGAGAATTGCCACCAGCGCAGACTTCGCTGCCAGGGTGCTATGAGTCAATCTATTTAACATGCCTGTTCCCGATTTTTTGGATTGAAAAAGGGTCTGAAATTACTGTGAATGCACACTCTAGCCACAACACACCGAACGGTCAATTACCAATGTCTGCCGCAGGAGGATGTTTGTCGGCGCCAAAGGTGTCTTGTGCCTGCAACGCGGGTCTCCACCTGGCCAGGGACCGCCAGTGAGGGCGTACTTACGCTCTCTTATTAAAATACTACAAATCCACCTGAAAATAACGCGTTTGTGGCTAATGGGTGCGTGGTGAACGATCTGTCACGCCTGATTTCAGAGCTTGTTGACCGGACCTGGGCCGGTATCCAGGCCCACGACATCGCTCAGCACAGCCTCGAGGGCATCGGCGAGGATATTCGCCCACTTGTGCGCGCCCGCGTCGTCACTCACCAGGTCTTGCCGCACCTCGATTCCCACGCACGGCAGCTCGTCACGTTCCGCGTGATGGTCGATCGTGAAATCATGAGGGTGGCGGCCGGAGTAGGGCTCGTTGTCGCCGACACAGACACCATCCATTGCCGCCAGATTTCTGATCAGGGGCACCGGTATCCTCGCGTCCTGGTCCCACATGACGCCGATATGCATCTGCCTGACCACCTGGTTGAATACGGGCGTGCACGTATGAACGGAGATGAAGGCGGGTTGGATACCCCGTTGCTGGAACCGTTGAAGCTGCTCCGTGATGGCGCCGTGATAAGGCTCAAAGAAGGAAGCGACGCGTTCCGCCTTCTCCTCTTCACCGATGTCCATGTTGCCCGGGACCGCTATGCCGTCACTCACTTTGACGAAAGCGGACTCGCCCTCGAGTTTTCGATTGAGGTCGACAATGAGACGGGAATAACCAGCCAGCACGGCGGGTGCGTCGAAGCGATCGGACAGGTAGCGTGTGACCGCTGCTGCGCCAATGTCACAGGCCACGTGCTTTTCCAGAACCCAGTCCGCCAGTCCGAGCTGATTCATGGCCCGTGGAAAGGCCTTGCTGGCATGATCGCACACCAGCAACACGGGGGCTTTGCCCTCGGGGTTGTAAACCGAATAAGGTTCGGGATCGCCTGGCCCAATCAGGGGGTAGGCGGATTCCACGGTTACCGCCTCGTCGGCGAGCAGGTGGCTTGTCGAATGAACATTCAAGGTAAGTGGTTCCGGTATTCCTTGCTCAAATCTCGTTGTCCCGTGCCGGCAAAGCGTCGGCACGCGTGTCATGGTTGTCCTGCAGTCGGCGAAACAGCCCGTTGGCATCGACGAACTGGTTGTGTGCCTTTTCCAGGTACTCGTGAATTTCTTCGAGGTAGCCGTCCGTTGAGGCCGACCATACCCGGTTAATATACCGTTCGCCCGCAGCAAAAGCACTCATCACGTCGGCGTAATTCTGCATGCCGAAGACGTGAATCATGGATTTACGTGCATCGGCAAAATCGTTCAGGTCCTCGCGGAAGAGACGGTCGATTTCAAATCGCGCCTCGTAGGCCGGCAGAGTGTCCTTGCGCGCACAAAGGGCTTCGAGGTTGCGCTCCACGTTGGCCAGGCTTTGTCTGAGCGTGTCCATGTTGCCGCTCAGGCGGTGGCCCGCACTGGCCTCGCTGTGACTGGCCTTGCGAAACAGGTACAGACCGACGGCGCCCGCCAGCAGGATGGGCGCCATCCAGTACCAGTCGATCTGGGTGGGGTCGAGCACGGATACGAAAGCGCCAGCCAGAAAAGCAGCCATGACGAGGGTGAGTGAAATACTCTTGATGTTCATACGGCCCCCATGATCATGTAGATTGCAAAACCGACGCCGACCAGTGCCTCGCCGACGATCAGGCCGGCAGCGACCGGAATGCCGACGTCCTCGGCAAACCGGTGGCCGAGTTTCCGGTCGGTAACCACGCGCAACAGGGTGCCGATGGAATAAGTGAGCACGATACTGAACGGCAGGTAAAAGCCCAGGCCCACGGTGATGCCAAGCCCCGGTTGGGCAATGCTGAGCAAGGCGCCCAGCCCGGCCCCGGCCAGATATTTCTGGGTCGGCACATCTCCGCCCACGATTCCGTTGACCATGCTGGCCAGCGCCTGACCCTGCGGCGCCGGCAGCTTGTCACTGCCGAGCCCGTAGGCTTCATGCAGAACAAAAATCAGAATGACGATCAGGATCGGACCCAGCCAGGCACCAAGGAACTGACCCATTTGCTGCATCCGCGGCGTCGCACCTACGAGGTACCCTGTTTTGAGGTCGAGCATCAGGTCAGTGGCCTGGGACATGGCCACGCAGGCTGCGGCGCCGACCATGATGGCGGAAACCACCGCTGCCTGGGTATCGCCCAAACCGCTGGAAATAAAGATCAAGATGGTCACGGCGATCAGGGTCATGCCGGACAGCGGCGACCAGTTGGTCCGTCCGATCGCCTCCGAAAGAATGACGCCGGCGATCCAGATCCACAGCGTGCCGACCACGGCCATGGTGATGCCGCGGCCCAGCCCCATCTTGTCGGTGGACAAAACGGCCATAATCGCCAGCAGGACGGCTGCTCCGCCAATGGCGATGTAGAGCAATTTGATGGGCATCTCGTCCTTCGAGACCGTGGATTCGGCCTTGGCCGCGTCCTGCATGCTGCGCACGGCAGAGATAATCATCGGAAACGCCATTACCACCCCGGCCACCGCACCGCCGATGAGCATGCCGATGCCCACCGGGCGGAACAGCAGCAGGCGCAAAGCCTCCGGGTCACGGGTCACCTCGCCGGTGGCCGGGTCCGTCGGGAACAGTCCGAAACCGCTCAGCAATGGCGCCAACAGCCAGTAGCACAGGTAACCGCCGATGATGAAAGCCGCACCGCCTTTGCCTGCGATATAGCCTACACCCACCGACAGCAGTGACAGGTACCAGATGCCATTCATATATTCCGGCCAGCCCAGCAGCCCGCCCAGATCCCAGTACTCCACGCCACTGAACTGGCTGGCGAAGTGCGCGCCGCCGCTGATGGCGGCCGAGACCAGCAGGAACATGGCTTTGCGAATGCCGGCGCCAGGTGATTTCAGGATGGTGGCCACTGCTACGCCGCCCGGGTAGGTCAGGCGCTCGTAGTCGATCATCTGCTTGCGCAGGGGAATAATGAAACCGATGCCCAGGAAAGCGCCCGCTATGGCGCCGAAGGTCAGTAGCACCGGGCTGAAATCCATGCCGTATCCCAGGATGAAAATCGCCGGTACCGAAAACATCAAACCACTGGAAGCACCGTTGACGCCGCTGGCGACGGTCTGGACGATGTTGTTCTCGATGATACTGTTGCGGCGCAGCAGACCCCGCAGGATGGCGAAACCCAGGATGGCGGCCAGTTCCGAACCCTCGATGGAGAATCCGAGGATCAGCGCGGCATAGCCGATGCTGACGGAGATGATGGCCCCCAGGAAATAACCCACCAGGACCGCGGTCGGGGTCAGTTCAGGGTAAGCGCCCATTCTGACTGGGCCGGTTGTGGTGTTTGCAGAGTTCATGAATCGTTGTCCAGTGATGAAACCAAAATGTAATGAAGGGCCATATCCGGACCCAACCTGGGTCCGGTAGTTTTAAATTTCATAGGCCCAGATCAACACGCCGCTCAGGATCAGCCATGTCATGATGCTCAGGGGCAGGCCGACGCGGACGAAATCGCCAAACTTGTAACCGCCCGCATTCATGATCATGACGTTGGTCTGGTAGGCCATCGGGGTGACGAAACTCAGGTTGGCGCCGAACAGGACTGCCAGCACGAAGGGCTCCAGGGGCATGCCCAGGCGCTGTGCGATACCCACTGCAATGGGTGTTCCGATGACGGCTGCGGCATTGTTCGATACCACGTTGGTCAGCACGCCCATCATCAACATCAGGCCCATCATCACGATCGAAGCCGGGGCGCCGAAGGTGACATAGACGAACAGGTTCGCCAGGTAATCAGCGCCGCCAGTCTTGAGCAACGCAGCACCCATGGCCAGCGATGAGACGATGATCAGGATAACCTGCGTGCTCAACGCGTTCATGGCATCTTTCCAGTTGAGACAGCCAGTCAGGATGAGCACGAGGCTGCCCAGCAGGGCACTGATTTCGATGGGCATTACCCGGAACGCCGCCAACGCCACTACGCCAATAATCGTGGCCATAGCGATCGGCGCTTTACTCGTTCGAGGCAGGATGATGCTTCCGTCCAGGACCAGGAACTCGCTCGAACCTTTCAGTTTGGAAAGGTTCTGCAGGCTGGACTGGACCAGCAGTACGTCACCGGTGCGCAGCCTGATCTCGTCCAGACCAGGTGCTTCGCGTTCCTCCATCCCCTCGAAACGGTTGAAGGCCAGCAGGCGTAAACCATAGTCGCGGAACAGGCGCGCATTGCCGATGCGCGTTCCATTGAGCCGCGACGCGGGCGTAATCGCCACCTCAGCGATCTGTTCTCCGCTCTGGGTCAGGGGGTGCTTGTCGTCGACCTGTTGGTCGCCGGAATACAGCGTGCCGCCGAGCAAACGGGAAAATTCACGCAGGTTGGCCTGGGTGTTACTGGTGGTGATGCGGTCCCCGGCTTTCAACTTGACATCCGGGAGCGTGCGGAGGAAAACGCCCCGGTCGCGTTGAATACTCTCAACGCGCATCCCTTCACCCACCCGCGCGAGGGCTTCAGCCAGGGTTTTGTCCACCACTGGGCTATCTGCGTTCAGCCGGATTTGGGCCGTGTAGTATCGGGAGATGCCCCGGCTCATGGGTGGTTGCCGTTCCGGGATGAGTCGCGGCGCTACCAGCCACAGGTACAGGACCGCCGCGCCTCCAGCTATCAGGGCAGGGCCCAGGAAGTCGAACATGTTGAACCGGTCCATACCCAGATCTGCCGCAACATTCACAACCAGCAGGTTGGTCGAAGTGCCGATGGTCGTGGACATGCCGCCCAGGATGCTGGCGAAGCCCATTGGAATCAGGGTTCCCGTGGGTGAACTGCCCGTTTTGACCGCCACGCCGATCAGGATCGGCAGCATCAGCACCACGATGGGCGTGTTGTTGATGAAGGCGCTGAGGATTGCTGTGATCAACAGGGTGAGAATCAGGGAGATGGCGGGACCTCGCCGCCACAAGCGGGCGAGAAAACGGCCCACGGGTTCAAGCGCGCCCGTGGTGATCATACCCTGGCCAACGATCATGAGGGCAGAAACCGCGATCAACGCACGGTTACCAAAACCGAGGAAGAAGTCACTGGGTTGAAGGGTTTCCGTCTCGCCCTGATAGGGAAACAGCTGGAAGCCAACGGCCAGCACGACCAGCACCACCAGGCTGGTGGTTTCCAGGGGGATTTCCTCGCGCGTGAACAGTACCAGCGCGACGACGATCAACACCATCACGGAGAGAGCATGCAGATTGGGCAGCGCGAGTTCGAACATCTTATTTGGCTTCGGTCAGCAAGCGGTTCAGTTCTTCGATTCCCTCAACCGGCGGCAGGCACTCAAGTCCACGACACACGAAAGCGGCCGCCGCTTCGTCTGTGTCCAGGTGGCTGAGAATGCCAGGTAATCCCCCGCTGTCAGGTCCAATGGCGTAGCAGTTTACCTGATGAGGGCCGCGTATTGCTTGACGCGCGGTGAGCGCCAGTTCCTGGACCCGGACTGCGTCGGTACCAGTGACGATGACCTGCGTGGCCGGTTCCAGGTAGTCGTTCAGCGCGAGCACCAGGCTGGCGTGCGCGAGGGGGTAGCCCTCGATCTCCCGGCGGGCCACGCTCAATGTCTTGCGGGCGGCATCAAGGTAGCGGGCATCCCCGGCCAGATGGCCCAGTTTCAACAGTGCGCGCGCCGCGACGCCATTGCCGCCGGGCAGGGCATCGTCCTGCAGCGGCCGTAGACGGGCAATCGGCGTATCGGTGCCGTCTGCGGAAAAAAAGAAACCGCCCCGGTCCCCGTCTTCGAACAACGCCAGCAGCGCGTCGCCCAGTTGCGCAGCAAATTTCATTGACGCTTCGCTCCAGCGGGCCTGCAGCAGCGTCAAGGTGGCGTGTAGCAAGCCAGCATGGTCATCGAGGTAGGCCGGAAAGCGAGCTTCGTTGTCGTCAAAGACGGCATACAGACGGCCGTTCCGCCAAAGTTGCTCCCGGGTGAAACGCAGGGTTTCCTCGGCGAGATCCAGCCATTCCGGGCGATCCAGGGCCATTCCGGCTCGCGCCAGGCCCTCGATGCAAAGGGCATTCCAGGTCGTGAGCCGCTTGGTGTCGGTGGTTGGCGCCACGCGCAGGTTCCGCGCGCTGGTCAGCTTACGGAGCGCTTCGGCCGGGACATGGGTCAGGGGGTCGCCGTCGGCGCGTATCAGGTGCCAGGCCTGGCCTTCGAAGTTGGGCGGCTGGTCCAGCCCAAACATGGGGATGACAATGCCTGCCTCGTCGCTGCTCAACAGGCTTTCGATTTCCGCGCGTTGCCACACGTGATATCCGCCTTCCTGGCCGTCGGCATCCGCATCAATGCTGGCGGCAAACCCGCCCTGCTCATGCCGCATGCAGGTTTCCAGCCAGCTGACGATGCCCGAGGCGACATCTGCCAGAAAAGGATCGTTGGCTTGGGCCCCGACTTCGGCGTAGAGCGGCAGCAGCATGGCATTGTCGTACAGCATTTTTTCGAAGTGCGGAATGGTCCACGAACCGTCCACCGTGTAGCGGAAAAACCCGCCGTCGAGGTGGTCGCGCAGGCCGCTCAGTGCCATGCGGGTGAGCGAGTCGTGCAGCATGTGCCCGGCACCGCTGGGATCGCCAGATGCGTCGTGCCGAGCGATGGACTGCACCAGGCCCAGCAGCGGGGCCTGCGGAAATTTTGGCGCGCTACCGAAACCGCCATGCAGCGCGTCATAATTCTTGCGCAGCTGTTCCGTGGCCGCCTCGAAGATCTCCTGGCCGGGGGGGTCACCCTCATCCGAGCCGGTCTGCAGGCTGGCCACCGCTTCAGTAAGGCGCTGGTTCTGTTCCCTGACTTCGTCACGGCGCGTATCGAACCATTCCCGGATTTTTTTCAACAACTCGGCGAATGCGGGCAGCCCGTGCCGGGGTTGCGGCGGAAAATAAGTGCCAGCGAAAAATGGCGTCAGGTCGTCGGGGTCGAGGAAGACCGTCAGCGGCCAGCCTCCACCGCGACCAGTCAACAACTGGTGGGCCAACTGATAAACGCGATCCAGGTCCGGCCGCTCTTCCCGGTCTACCTTGATGTTAAGGAACAGGGCGTTCATCCAGCGCGCCGTCTCCGGGTCTTCGAAGGATTCGTGCGCCATCACGTGGCACCAGTGGCAGGCGCTATAACCGATGGATAACAGGATCGGACGCTGTTCCGCGCGCGCCATGGCCAACGCCTCGTCGTCCCACGGATGCCAGTCGACCGGGTTCCCGGCGTGCTGTTGCAGGTACAGGCTGGTCGATTCTGTGAGTCGATTCATAGTTTGTTCCGGATTGCGGTTTCTGCGTCAAAGGGGTTTTCCGGCCACAGGCCGGGATCGGGTGATCTGCTTGCGGGCGATAGGCGGCTGGCATATGCTCAGCCGGACCGCGAATTGTACCGTTTCTCCAGGAAATCTACTCAGGATGACAATCCATAACAACCTGGCCTGCAACTGCCTGTCCCGCAAAGTGTTCCCATGACCCCCGCTTACCCATTGATTGATTTCGATCCGGTTGCGTTTTCGGTCGGGCCGCTGAGTGTGCACTGGTACGGCATCATGTATCTGCTGGCATTTCTGACGTTCTGGGGCCTGGGCAGTCGATTCGCCAAGTCGCGTCCCTGGTCGGGATGGAAAGCCGAGGAGGTTGGCGATTTCCTCTTCTATGGAATGCTCGGCGTGATCCTGGGAGGGCGCCTGGGCTACGTGTTTTTCTATGGGTTTGACAGTTTGCTTCAAGACCCCCTGTTTATCGTCCGCGTCTGGGATGGCGGCATGTCCTTTCACGGCGGATTGGTCGGGGTGATCCTGGCGATGACCTGGTACGGCCGGCGGACGGGGCGTACATTCTGGCAGATCGCCGATTTCGTCGCGCCACTGGTGCCCATCGGGCTGGCACTGGGGCGAGTGGGTAACTTCATCGGCGGCGAACTGTGGGGCCGGGTGACCGATGTGCCCTGGGCGATGATTTTTCCTTCGTCGCTTGGCCCGGGAGCGACCGGCGGACAGGGGCTGGAGGAAGCCTGGCGGACCGGTATGCTGGATTCCTTTGCGCGCCATCCCAGCCAGTTGTACCAGGCTGGACTGGAGGGCCTGGCGCTTTTTGTCCTCCTGCAGTGGTATGCGGCCTCACCAAGGCCGGCAGGAGCGGTTTCGGGCCTGTTCCTGGCGGGCTATGGCGTTTTCCGTTTTGTCGTTGAATTCTTCCGGGAGCCGGATGGACATCTCGGTTTCCTCGCCGGTGACTGGTTGACCATGGGCATGCTACTGTCCCTGCCGATGGTTGCGGCGGGCGTTACGATCATGGTGCTGGCGCACGTTCGCGGTGAGTCGATTCCAGGACCCAAAAACACAGAAGGTTGAGTATGCAAACCTATCTCAAATTTCTCAGCGATATTCTCGAGCGCGGCACGCGCAAGTCGGACCGTACCGGCACCGGTACCGTCAGCCTGTTCGGTTACCAGATGCGCTTCAACCTGGCAGAGGGTTTTCCCGCCGTCACGACCAAGAAACTACACCTGCGCTCGATCGTGCACGAGTTATTGTGGTTTCTCCAGGGTGATACCAATATTCGCTATCTGAACGAAAACGGTGTGACCATTTGGGACGAGTGGGCCGACGACGAGGGTGCTCTCGGACCTGTGTACGGTGCGCAGTGGCGCAACTGGCCAGCGCCGAATGGTCAGCACATCGACCAGATCAGTATTTTGCTGGAAGACCTCGTCAATCGTCCCGACTCGCGGCGGCATATCGTATCCGCCTGGAACCCAGCGGAGTTGCCAGACGAGTCTCTCAGCCCGCAGGCCAATGCCTCGGCAGGGCGTCAGGCCCTGCCGCCGTGTCACACGCTGTTCCAATTTCACGTCGCCGACGGCAGGTTGAGCTGCCAGTTGTACCAGCGCAGCGCCGATGCTTTCCTGGGCGTGCCGTTCAACATCGCCTCTTACGCCTTGTTGACCCAGATGATCGCCCAGGTCACGGGCCTGCAGCCGGGGGAGTTTATACATACCTTCGGTGATGCTCACATCTACCTGAATCACATGGATCAAGTGCAGACGCAGTTGCAGCGCCAGCCTTATGCTCTGCCGCAAATGAAGCTGAACCCGGCGGTGAAGTCGCTGTTTGATTTTCGTTACGAGGATTTCGAACTGGTCGGTTACCAGTCACATGAAGCGATTCGCGCTCCAATTGCTGTTTAGTCAATGAAGAGCAGACGCGAATTACGCGAAGAAAAGCTGTTTTTACTGCTTGGCACTGCCAGATTTGTGAGTTTTTCTTCTGCCCCTG
>JAHEFS010000059.1 GCA_024640045.1 Chromatiales bacterium
CTCTGGGTGCTGGTTCCCGGCGCGCTGTTCCTGCTCGGTCGCCTGTTGTACTCCAGCGCCTATATGAAGGACCCGGCCAAGCGCGGGCCCGGCTTTGGCCTTACCTTGCTGGCCAATATTGCGCTGGTGATCGGTACACTGATTGGCGTGACCATGGCCTTGCTGTAACGCTCGGGGCCACTGCTCCACGCCTTACACCGGTGTTGATGGAGAGAATCGCACTGGTTGCCGGGTCAGTTCAGGGAGAAACCGGTTCCTTCCAGCCCGGCCCGCGCACGAACCGACCCGGTGTGGCGCCGGTGTGTTCACCATCCCGGATCACGGCCTCGCCGTTGACGAACACGTGCTGCATGCCGGTAGCGTATTGGTGCGGCTCCAGGAAGGTAGCATGGTCCTGGATGGTTGCCGGGTCGAACACCACCACATCGGCGTAGAAACCTTTCTTGAGATAACCCCGTTCGTCGATCTTCAGGTTGTCCACCGGCAGGGCGGCGAGTTTGCGGATGGCCTGCTCCAGGGTGAGAACTTTCTCCTCCCGCACGTACTTGGCCAGTACCCGTGCGAAGCTGCCGTAGGCCCGGGGGTGCGCACTGCTTTTCAGAAATACGCCTTCAGGCGCCATCGACGCCGCGTCGGAATTGAAGCTGACCCAGGGCAGTGAAACGGCCTTGCGCACGATGTCCTCGGACTGGGTGAAGTACACGGTGCCGATCCGGCTGTTGTCCTCCACGATGAGATCCATTGCCGTATAACGCGGATCCGTCCCGCGTATGGCGGCAACCTCTGCCAGGGTCTTTCCGGTCAGGGGCTTGAGTGCTTCGCTCTTGAAGCCGACCAGCAGGATATTGTCGGGGGTGCCTGCACCGAGGTAGAGGTTTTCCCAGTCGCCCGAGGACTCCAGCATCTCCTGTGCGATCTGGTCACGTCGTTCCGGGTCACGCATGCGTTCCAGCGAGGCCTCGAATCCGCCCTCCTGCACCCAGGGCGGGATGGCTGCGTTCAGGCCGGTGGCGCCGGCGGGATAAGTGTAGACATCCGCCGTGATGTGCAGCCCGTCGGCACGGGCCTGCTCAATCATCGCGACGGCCTGGTCGAACAGGTGCCAGTTCTGCTGGCCGGAGGACTTGATGTGGTAAACCTCGGCCCGGACGTCCGCCCGACGGGCAATGCTGATCAATTCATCCAGCGCCGCCAGCATGTTGGCGCCCTCGTCGCGCATGTGCGAGATGTACATGCCGTCATAGGCTGCGGCCACCTCGGACAGGGCCACGAGTTCATCCGTGCTGGCGAAGCTCCCGGGCGGATAGATCAGGGAAGACGCGACACCAAGCGCGCCTTCTTCCATGGCCTGGCGGACCAATGCCTGCATTTGCGCGAGTTCCTCCGGCGTGGCCGGCCGGTCGTCTTCCCCGATGACGTAGGTGCGCGGCGTGGCCGCGCCGATGAAAGAGGCGACATTGGGGGACACGCCGCGGCGTTCCAGGTACTGCAGGTATTCCGCCAGCGTCGTCCACTCGATGTCATAGCGGATATCGCCCTGGTACTCGACCATGAGCTTTTTCATGGTTTCGTTCAGCGGGCCCATGGAATCGCCTTCGCCCATGATCTCCAGGGTCACCCCCTGGCGGATATCGCTTTGTGAGCGGCCATCCTCGATTAGCGATTCATTGGACCAGCACATCATGTTGACGAAACCGGGCGCAACGGCCAGGCCGCTGACGTCGATCTCCCGGGCACCCGGCGCCGCTCCGAGATCGCCGATGGCGGCAATCCGGTCACCTTCGATCGCCAGGTCGGCCACGTAGGGTGCATCTCCGCTGCCGTCGTAGATCGTGCCGCCCCGCAGGACAATGTCATAGGCCACGGTGGGCGCCGCAAAAGCCTGCAACCCCACACCAACGAGCACAATCCAACCGAAGTACGCACCGCGTCTCATAGCACCCTCCTGCGCTCTAACCGATTACTCACGACAGCCATCAGTCACGCCCGTGACCAGCCGTCGACCTCAACCTTCCGGCCAGGACACCCAGAACACCCCGCGCAGGTCGCCGTCCCCGAACCCGGTAGCCCGGTCCTCGGGATACAGCACGGCAATTTTCTCCGCCACAGCAGGCGCCAACACTTCGCCATGGCACATCAGGCAGGGTGTGGCTTGCATCCTGATCGGCTCGACATAACCCATGCGGCCTTCGCCGGCGCTGACTTCCACCGGGTGCACCTCGGCCTCATTGTCCAGGTAGTCATGCAGAACGGGTTTGACCCACTCCGGCGCGGCATTGTCCGGGTTACGCAGCCTGTGGCTGGTTCGCCCCATCTCCACGCCGTCCAGGGACAGACTGGCGGCAATCTCCGGCGCCTTGACCTTGCAGGCCTCGATGGCTTGGTCGGGGCCTTCCTGCAGGCCGGCCTTGAGCGCGCCCATCAGTTGCTGTTTGAAGGGTTTGAGCAGTTCAGCGCCCAGTGGCACGGGCGGTGATTCAGCTTGCGCCAGGGTGAATACGAGCACACCTGCCATCGCGGCCAGGGTCTTTGCCCTCAAAATAACCTTTCCAGACATGTTGCTTCTCCTCCGGGTTCGCCCCGGTCGAATTCAGCCCAGCTTTGGAAAATAGAAATCGGCGCCTTCGCGCGCGCCTCGGTGCCAGCGCTGTGTCACCGTCTTCAGGCGCGTGTAGAAGCGGATGCCCTCCGGGCCATAAATGTGATGATCGCCAAACAGGGATTGCTTCCAGCCACCGAAGCTGTGGAAAGCCACCGGTACCGGGATCGGCACGTTGACCCCGACCATACCGGCCTGGATACGCTGCACGAAGGTCCGGGCCGCATCACCCTCACGCGTGAAGATCGACACGCCATTGCCAAAAGCATGGGCGTTGATCAGGTCCACCGCCTCGTCGAAGGAGCCGACCCGCACGACCACCAGCACCGGACCGAAAATCTCTTCCTGGTAAATGCGCATGGCCGGGGTGACGTGGTCGAACAGGGTGCCGCCGAAATAGAAACCTTCAGGCTGGTCCGGGTGCCGGAACTGACGTCCGTCGACCACTAACTCAGCACCCTCTTCCACGCCCAGGTCCACGTAGGAACTGACCTTGGCCCGGTGTTCACCGGTGATCAGGGGCCCCATTTCGGCGCCCGGTACATCACCCGGCTCGATCTTCAGGGCCTCGGCGCGCGGTTTGAGCTTCGCCACCAGCGCATCGGCTGTGTCGTTGCCCACGGCAACCGCCACCGAAATGGCCATGCAACGCTCTCCAGCCGAGCCATAGGCCGAACCGATCAGGGCATCAGCCACTGCATCCAGCGGCGCATCGGGCATCACCACCAAGTGGTTCTTGGCTCCACCCAGGGCCTGGACACGCTTGCCATTGGCGGTGCCGGTTTCGGAGATCTTTTTCGCGATCGGGGTCGAACCCACGAAACTGACCGCCTGGATGTCGGGGTGCGCCAGGATGGCATCCACCACCTCCCGGTCGCCATGCACCACGTTGAACACGCCCGCAGGCACACCCGCCCGGGTCACGAGGTCAGCCAGCATCATCGATGAGGACGGGTCCTTTTCGGAGGGTTTGAGCACGAAGGTATTGCCGCAAACCAGCGCCATAGGCACCATCCACAGGGGCACCATGGCGGGGAAATTGAACGGGGTGATACCAGCCACCACGCCCAGCGGCTGGCGCAGGTTATAGCTGTCGACCCCCGTGCCCACGCTGTCGGAATATTCACCCTTGAGCAATTGCGGGGCCCCGCAGGCAAACTCCACCACCTCGATACCCCGGGTGACTTCGCCGCGCGCGTCCTCCAGCACTTTACCGTGCTCACTGGACAACAAGGCCGCCAGTTCTTCCGCGTGCTCCTCCAGCAACTGCTTCAGACGGAACATGCAACGCGCCCGGCGCAGGGCCGGTTGCGTGGACCATTCGGGGAACGCCTTGGCGGCTGCAGCGACGGCCGCGTCCAACTCGGCGGACGTACCCATCGGCACCTGAGCGCTGACCTGCCCCGTGGCCGGGTTGAAGACGTCGCCGAAGCGCTCGCTGGTGGAGGCCTGACGCCGCCCGTCGATGTAATGAGTGAGGGTTTCCAATGCTTTACTCCCGGAGTTCAGGGTCTGATGATACCAAGTGGGCGGGCCCCATGGACGGGACCCGCCAGATCACGCAACGATCAGTGTTTCAGCGCCTCGACAGCCGGCACGTAGTCATACCCGAGATCGTGAGCGACATCATCATAAGTCACCATGCCGCGGTGCACGTTCAGACCCTGCAGCAGGTGCGGGTTACCCAGCATCGCTTCGCGTGAACCCTTTTCCGCCAGTTCAACAATGAAAGGCAAGGTGGCGTTGTTCAGGGCAAAGGTCGAAGTCCGCGGTACCGCACCGGGCATATTGGCCACGCAGTAGTGGACAATGTCGTCGACCACGTAGGTCGGATCGGCATGGGTGGTCGGCTTCGAGGTTTCGAAACAGCCCCCCTGGTCAATGGCCACGTCCACCAGCACCGAACCCGGCCGCATGGTCGCCAGGTGGTGTCGCCGCACCAGCTTCGGTGCCGCCGCGCCTGGGATCAGTACGCCGCCGATCACCAGGTCAGCATTGACGAGATGGCGCTCGATCGAGTCCATGTTTGAAAAGATGGTCTCGATGCGGCTTTCGAAGATCGCATCCAGGAAGCGCATCACCTCGACATTGCGGTCCATGATGACCACGCGCGCGCCCAGGCCAATCGCCATCTGCGCTGCGTTGAGTCCCACCGTTCCACCGCCAATGATCATGACCTTGGCCGGTTCCACGCCGGGCACGCCGCCGAGCAACACGCCGCGGCCGCCATGCGCCTTCTCCAGGCAAGCCGCGCCGGCCTGAATGGAGAGTCGACCCGCTACTTCGGACATCGGCGCCAACAAAGGCAGGTGGCCCTTGCTATCGGTCACGGTCTCGTAGGCGATACAGGTGGCCCCGCTCTTGACCAGGTCGGCCGTCTGCGGCGCATCCGGCGCCAGGTGCAGGTAGGTGAACAGGGTATGGTCCTCGCGCAGCATCGCGCGCTCGACCGCCTGCGGTTCCTTGACCTTGACGATCATTTCCGCCACCGCGAACACTTCAGCGGCGGTCTGCAGAACTTCTGCGCCCGCGGCTTCGTAATCCTCGTCATGCATGCCGATCCCGGCACCTGCCTCGGTTTCGATATAAACCTGGTGGCCCCGCTGGGTGAGCTCGCGCACTGAGGCCGGCACCATGCCCACCCGGTACTCGTGGTTTTTAATTTCCTTTGGTACTCCAATCTTCATTTCGGACCTCCTAGGGTTGTTATTGCTATTTTATTGGTCCGGATTTGGAGTTTTATGCTATATAAATGAATATTGCAGAGATTTAATCCAAAATTGGCTTAGGAATACGAATGGTCCGAAGAAAACGCGAGCGCAAACCCCTGGATCGAACCGACCGGCGCATTCTCGAGTGCCTGCAGGCCGATGGGCGCATCTCCAACGTGGCCCTGGCGCGGAAGGTCAACCTCACGCCAACGCCCTGCCTGGAACGGGTCCGGAAACTGGAGCGCGATGGCTATATTCGCGGCTACACGGCCCTGTTGGAACCTGAACTGGTCGAGGCCGGCTTGCTGGTGTTCGTCGAAATCGACCTGGAACGCACCACGCCAGACGCTTTTCGGGATTTTCGACGTGAAGCCGGCAAGTTGTCAGAAGTGCTGGACTGCCACCTGGTCTCTGGAAACTTCGACTACCTGATCAAGGCGCGGGTCAAGGACATGGCCGAATACCGCAGGCTGTTGGGCGAAAAAATTCTCTCGCTACCGGGTGTCAGCGGCTCCCGCAGCTATGTCGTGATGGAAGAAGTCAAGGAAACCACCCGCCTGCCACTATTCAAGTCGTGAATTTGCGTTTAAACGGGTATGCTTCGCATTCCTGAACGGGGGCCGCCCTTCCCATGACCACGTTGATCATTCATCACGACGACTGTCTGCGACACGATACAGGGCCCCGTCATCCGGAATGCCCCCAACGTATCGAAGCGGTGCTGGCAGCGCTCAAGGGCCTGGCCGGGCTGGAATACCTGCCCGCACCTTTGGCCGAACCGGAACAACTCTCCCGTGTGCATCCGCCGGCCTACCAGGAACTGGTGTACGCGACTGAACCGGCCGAAGGCCGCGCCACCCTCACCGAAGAAGACAATGTGCTGAGCCCCGGTTCGGTCAATGCGGCGCTGCGCGCTGCCGGTGCAATCTGCTTTGCCATCGACCAGGTCATGGCCGGTCACGGTGAGAACGCCTTTTGCGTCGTGCGACCACCAGGGCATCACGCAGAGAGTGCCCTGGCCATGGGTTTCTGCCTGTTCAACAGCGTCGCTGTGGGCGCCCGCCACGCCCAGGCCGTACACGGCCTCGACAAGGTGGCCATCCTGGATTTCGATGTCCATCATGGCAATGGGACGCAGGCCATTTTCGAGCGTGACCCCTCGGTATTTTTCGTCTCCAGCCACCAGGTACCGCTGTACCCGGGAAGTGGTTCTCACGAGGAGACCGGCCGCGGCAATATTCTCAACCTGCCGCTTCGCCCCGGCACCGGCAGCCCGGAATTTCATGATGCCTGGGCCAATATTGCCCTGCCAGCCGTGCGCTCGTTTCAGCCGGACCTGATCCTGGTCTCGGCCGGCTTCGACGCGCACGAAAAAGACCCGCTGGGGCAACTGGAATTACGCGAGGATGACTATGCCTGGATCACCCGGGAGATTCGCCAACTTGCCGATGAATGCTGCGGCGGGCGGGTGATTTCCATTCTCGAGGGCGGTTACAACCTCGAGGCCCTGGGCACCTCGGCCCGGGCCCATGTCGAGGCACTGGCAACCGCCCAAACCGGCTAAGCGGCAACCCAATTCCCCTGTTCATCCCACGCCCAACCCATGGGCGTGCCCCGAAATTCTTGACCTGAATCAATTTATCTTTAAAATGCAAATGAGAATCATTGTCATTTGTACTCTGCTCGCATAAGCTTCGCCTGCACTGACGCAAACGGACCGCTCAAGGATATTGAAATGTTTTACCGAAGAGTTTGGGTGACGCTGGTAACCCTGGCGATCGCATCGGCCGCCAACGCCCAGGAAACAACGCCTTCGCTGGAGGAAATGTGGCTCATCATCCAGCAGCAGCAGGCCGAAATCGCGTCGCTCAAAGCCGAGGTCGAAGAGGCCCGACAGCAAAATGCCACCACCAGTGAACGCGTGGAGATGACCGAGACCCAGATAGAGGCGACCGGTGAATTCGTGGAATCCCTCGCGGAAACCCAATCGGAACCCAGCCGCACGTCGATCGGCGGCTATGGCGAACTGCATTACAACAACTACAACAGCTCATCCGGCCTCGAAGACGAAATCGATTTTCACCGCTTCGTGCTGTACTTCGGTCACGAGTTCAACGAGCGGGTGCGCCTGTTTTCCGAACTGGAAGTAGAACATTCACTCGCAGGAGACGGCGCGCCGGGCGAGGTGGAGCTGGAGCAGGCTTATATCGACTTCGTACTCACGGATAACACCTCCGCCATGGGTGGCCTGTTTCTGCTGCCACTGGGCATCCTCAATGAAACCCACGAGCCCAACACCTTCTATGGCGTCGAACGCAACGACGTCGAGAACATCATCATTCCCAGCACCTGGTGGGAAGCGGGCGCTGCCCTGCACGGGCGCTTCGAAAACGGCCTGAGCTGGAACGCAGCCATTCACTCCGGTCTGGCCATGCCAACAGACGGCGGCAGCGCCTACCGGGTACGCAGCGGTCGGCAGAAAGTCGCCGAGGCCCTGGCCAGCGACCCCGCCTACACGTTCCGGCTGAAGTACACCGGCATACCCGGGCTGGAACTGGCCGCCAGTTACCAGTACCAGTCAGACCCGAGCCAGGTCGCCAACGACGGCCTGGACAGCGGCCAACTGCTGACAGCACATGCCATCTGGAACAGCGGGCCCTTTAGCCTGAGGGGCCTGTACAGCGCCTGGGATTTTTCGGGCGATGGCGTCGAAGCTGCGGATGCTGACCGGCAGACTGGCTGGTACCTCGAGCCCAGCTGGATGCTGAGCGACAAATGGGGCATTTATGCGCGCTATGAAGACCTCGATGGAGCCCGCGAACGCGACCGGTTCAGCCAGAGCGAATTCGGCTTCAATTACTGGCCAGTGCCCGAGGTGGTGCTCAAGTTCGACTACCGCGATCGTGAACACGACCTGCCTGCACAGGCCACCCGTGACTTCAAAGCCATCGACCTCGGCATCGGCTATGCGTTTTACTGAGCAGGTGTGAATTGACCAGGGTCCTGATACTTTCCTCCTGGCTGGCCGCCGCTGTTGCCTTTGCAGGCAGCAGCGGAGAGGCCGGCCGCTACATGGAGACCGGCGAATACCTGGAATCCGCCTTCCCCGCCGGCCCGCCGGCGGTCAGCACGTTATGGGTTGCCGGTGAACTGCGCGAGAAAGTCGAGGAGATACTGGGCCATCGTTTCTCCAAGCTGCGGACCCGATACTGGTTCGACGGCGCCACCAGCGTCTGGGTGCTGGACGAAATCGGCAAGGAAATGCCGATCACCATCGGCATCACCGTACGCCACGGCTATATCAATAACATCCAGGTGCTGGAATTCCGTGAAAGCCGGGGCTGGGAAGTACGTTATCCCTTCTTCACCGACCAGTTCCGGGAGGCGCGGCTCGCGACACACAACGAACTCGATCGGGAAATCGACGGCATCACCGGCGCCACGCTCTCGGTGAATGCGGTCACCCGCATCGCCAAGGTGGCGTTGATATTGCATGACAACATCGATGCCCCAGGTTAGACACAAACGCCCTGCCCGGCCCTGGTTCCGCAGCTTCCATCGCTGGCTGGGCGGAATCGCGGTCCTTTTCGTGCTGTTGCTCGCCCTCACCGGTATCGCACTGAACCACGGGCACGACTGGCGCCTGGATCAACGCCACGTGACCTGGGGCTGGCTGCTGGACGCGTATGGTATCGATGCGCCGAGGCCATCGGACAGCTTTGGCACCCCGGGACACCGGGCGACCCTGATCGGTGAGCGTCTGTACTTTGACGAGTCGGAAATCGCTGACGGGGTAGAGACACTCAGCGGCCTGGTCGCACTGGATGAGATGCTGGTACTGACCACGGCTGACGCCGCAGCGCTCCTGACCCCCGAAGGCGAGCTGGTGGAATGGCTGGAATTGGCGTTACCGGGCCCCGTGCAACGACTGGGTGTAAAAGACGATCGGGCCGTGATCCTGAGCCAAGGGGCTTACTTCTTCGCTGATGAGGAAGTGACCGGCTTTCTCAATAACCCGGCCGAGTCCGGCACCGGCATTGACTGGTCTGATGGGACCCCTGCACCGGCCAGCCTGATCGAGACACTGCAAACGAACTACCGCGGTGCGGGACTCACAGTGGAACGGGTGCTGGCAGACTCGCACAGCGGGCGCATACTCGGGCCGGTCGGGGTCTGGTTCATGGACTTCATCGCCATCTGCCTGATTGTGCTGAGCGTTACCGGCCTGTTCCAGTGGCGGCGAAGCGGCCGGCGCAACGGTAACGGCAGCCGCTAACCCCAGCCGATCTCGTCGAGGCGGTCATCCTCGATGCCGAAGTAATGGGCGATCTCGTGCACCAGGGTCTTGGCGATTTCTTCGCGCAATTCCTCGGCCGGCAGATCCAGTTCCAGGTGCGGCTTGCGAAACAGGTAGATGAGATCGGGCAATTCACCCACATCTTCCACGCTGCGTTCAGTCAACGGCACACCTACGTAGAGCCCCAGTAAACCTTCGTCATCCGGGTCCAGTTCCGGGCCAGGCTCATCCTCTACCCTGATCTCGATATGCGCCAACGCCTCGTGCACCCAGTCCGGCAGGTTATCCAGGGCTTCCTGCACGATCGTCTCGAACTCGTTGCGCTTCATCTCGCTTCGTTCATGGAAGGAAACCACTCAATCGGTCGATGGTCCAGAAAGCGGCCATGCTGCCGATTCCGTAGACAGGCACCCGCCAGGCCCAGTCCGGCAACGGCACCCTGCGCAGCACTGCCCAGACCAGGAAGACCGCGCCGATAAAGATCAGCTGTCCCGCCTCGACCCCCAAATTGAAGAACAGCAGCGCCAGCGGAATGGCGTGTTCCGGCAGCCCGATCTCGGTCAGGGCGCCGGCAAAACCAAAGCCGTGCAGCAGGCCAAAGGTAAACGCGACCAGCCAGGGTTTGCGGCGCGTGATGCCTGGCCGGCCCTGGCGCCAGTGGACGATCTCGGCGGCGACGAACAGGATGCTCAGCGCGATTACCGCCTCCACCGGCGACTGTGGCACGTGCACCAACCCCAGCGTGGCGACTGCCAGCGTCAGGCTGTGGGCGATGGTGAAGGCGGTCACCGTCGCCACCAGTTTGCGCCAGCCGGCAACGATCATCAGCAGCGCCAGCACGAACAGCAGGTGGTCGATACCGAGCAGGATATGCTCCACGCCCAGAGCGGTGTACGCTCTCGCTACCTGCCGCCAGCTCTCGGCATCGGTTGCGGTGAATGCCGCTTTCGAGGGCGTCAGGCGCTCTACCTGAACCGTTTCATCCATGCGCTCATATCGCGCCAGCACGTCGGTCAGCGTTGCCGACAGCCCATCGATGCGGACCTCGTAACCGTTCAAACCGCCCGGACAGATGCTGACCCAGCGTTCGATGTGGGCTGCATCCTGCTGCCAGGCGCGCACCTCGCCACGGGTATCGCAGTGATCAGGCAGTCGAGCGTAAAGGGCCATGCGCAAATCGCCACGGGCCGGCACCCGCCAAAAAACATCATAAGTTTCCGCTTCGATCTGTTTGATGTGAAGGTAGCCCGGGCGCACCTCATGGGCTTGTAGCTCGGGCGAGAACAGACCGAAGAGCAACAGCCCAAGAATCAGACCTTGCCTCATGAATCGGCTTCTCCGGTTTCTTCGAAACTCTCGATGGTGATCTTGTACTGCTCGGCCAACCGACTGTACAGGCGGTCGATTGTCTCGATCCGGCGGGCATTCTCCCAATCCCGTCTTACATCCCGCTCCACTTCTACCAGCATCAGCGGCCTACCCGGTTGAAAGTCCTCGATGAATACCAGGTGGATGCCATAACCAGAACGCACCGGGCCTGCCCACTTGCCGGGTCTGATATCGGCCATCGCGGCCGTAAACGACTGTCCGAACAATCCATCAATTGTGCTGATCCGTTCGCTGACCAGGCGGCTCGGCAGTGATATGGGATCACCGAACTGGGTAAAATCGACCATGCCGGCATCGGTTTCAAGCAAAACCAGTGCCTGTTCCGCGTCTCGTATCGCGTCATCTCCGCGTTGGTCCACGCTGAAATACACCTGCCGCAACGTGTACATGGGCTCGACCGTATAGTCGGCTTCGTTGGCCACGCGGTACGCCTCGAGGTCTTCCATCGTCGGAGGCGCCAGGGCCACGATATCTTCCGCCAGCAGTTCCAGTTTCTGCCTGAGGCGGCGGCGAATAATGGTGTCGTTTCCATCCAGGCCCATTTCCAGGCCTTCGCGATAGGCGATTTCCTCGCGGATCCAGTCCTGGACGATCCCGGTGAATTCCTGTGGCGTCGGTTGCCGATTCCAGGTGCGGGTGAATGCTGTAACCAGGTGTTCCTGCTGGCCACGGCTGACGATGATCTGACTGTCCGAGGGTCCCGCAGGATTGAGCTTAACGTAAACAACAAAAATGATGGTGCCCAGCAACAGGAAGTGCAGCAGGGGTTCCTTGAGCCAACTCGGAAGATTCATATGTGTTTTGGGAAACTGAACCAGCGGCAAGGGTACCGCAAAAAGCAAACGCCGACACCACTGGGCGCCGGCGTATTGCGTCTTTCCGACCGTGTCTTCAGCCCATTACGGCGTGTACCAGATCGGTGATGTATAAGCACGCTCCTGGGTGGTCATGGGTGACTCCTCGGGTGCTTCGATGCCATAGAACCTGGCCTCGTAAGCCGTCCAACGCGGTGTCGGAATTTCGATGACGCGTGCGTAGTAAAAGGCAGGCTCATCGGCGTCGAAGTCCGGATCAGTCCAGACGGTGATGAGTTCCGGATCACCGATGGTGTTGGTCCATGCAGCTTCGGCGACGTCCACGGTATTGCCAACTGCGGGCAGTTTGCCGTCGTCGCCCGGTTGGCGACGGTCGGCGTCGCCCCAGACCACGTCATACACCTTTTCATGGGTATTGCCGCGCCTGTCCAGCCAGCCTTTGACGATCTGGATGCGGTCAAGATTGCCGCTCATCGGATCCTTGCGGGCTGCGACCAGGAAACTTGGCGCCTGGCCATCCGGGGCAGACCTCAGGTCACCACCCATCGGAACGCCCTTGCGGTAGCCGATGCTGGCCGGGAGGCGGTTATTGGCATCGGATGCGTCGAATTCCCACCCACCAAAGAAACGTACGGTGATGCGCGAGCCCGTGGTGGCGTAGGTTTCCTTGCGGCGCATGGCGTCGAAGATGCCAGCGCGGGAGTTGTCCGTGGCGTAAATTGCTGCCAGGCCGGAAGCGGCCGTGGACCAGCCTTCATATTCGGCCCCGCCCACTTTGGCCATGGGGTGTTCCATGCGCATCGCGCTCGGCTCTGAACCGGAGTGCTTGCCAAAGAAATTGTCTTCCTGGGCGGTGGCCAGGGAGGTGTGGCTGTCGGTGGAACCGACCATGCCGAATTTGTAAGGATTGGTGCCAAATTTCCGTTCCAGTTCGAGACCGTTTTTCAATGCCTCGCGGGCGTACTCGTACTGAAGCATGTCGTTTGTCTTCGGTACGCTGAGGTTCAGGTTGCCTTTGGCCCAGGTTTCGTAGTCGGCGAACTCGTCATCGGCCGACAGGTAGGGATGGGCTTCCCCGTCGCCCTTGATCTGGGTGACCTCGTACAAGGGCTCCCACTTGATGCGCTCTTTCACATAGCGCTCATCCAGCTTGCGGCCCGTGTACTGGCGGTCAACCGGGAACATGATGCCGTTGGAAAGGTTGCCATTGTGCGCCAGGGTCAGGACACGCCCGCGGGAAGTCGCTTCGACGTTGTCCATCCAGGCCCACAGGTCCATCGGGTCCGGGCTGCCGAAGGGCGCCTGGGTGGTGTAGGGCTCGTGGCGCAGAGCAATTTCGGCGCCATCACGGAAAATGACCACCCGGTGCAGGTTGTCACCTTTACCCACCTGCGAGGTCCATTCGAAGCCAATGAGTGCGGTGAACTGGCCCGGGTCATTGTAGTTTTCAGCCGCCTTGACGATCCGTTCCCAGGTCGCGGTGAAAGCCTCGGTGCCTGGGGCGACGGACAATGCGTTGGAGACTTTCTTGCCCTGAGCGAAGGCGTCGATCAGTTCAACCGTGGCGGCAACGGCGGTCTGACCGCCTGCCATGATCATGTCGTGGATCCGGCGTCCTTCGGGGTCAGCGAGGATATCCGGATGGCTCTCGAAGATCCGGGTGAACAGGCCCATATCGTCAGAGTGGTCGGAAACGACCAACCAGTCCAGCGGACGGGACAGCCGCACCTTATACCCGCCGGTCGAGGTGATCTCGTCACCGCGGGCAAACTGGTAAGCCTCTTCCGGGCCCAGCCGGTTGCCGAAGGCGCCCGCATCGAAAGACAGGGTCGTGTGCAGGTGTGTGTCACCCCACAAGGGGCGATCCGGGAAGTTGCGGCCCGCATAGGGCGAATACGAGGGCGGCGGGTAATTGTCCGGGTTGTGGACACCACCCAAATCCTGCGCCACCGCGGCCGGGGAGGCGGCCAAGGTGAACAGCACGGCGAATATCGGTAAGCGCATCATGGACTTTCTCCCTGTTTCCGGGCAGTGTGATCAGTGCTAAATGCTAACACTATTCAGGTTGTTCTAGGTGATGGGAATCCCGGCCACCAACCGGCGGCCGGGAGAACTTCGCCAAACTCAGGGCGTGTACCAGATCGGCGAGGTATAGGCACGCTCCTGGTGGATCGTCTCAGCGCCTTCGGGAATCTCGATACCGAACCGGAAGGCGTCGTACACCACCCATCTCGGAGTCGGAATTTCCAGCACCCGCGCGTAATAGAACGCGCTCTGATCCGGGTCGAAATCCGGATCGGTCCACACGACGCCCAACTCAGAAGCGCCGATGGTGTTGGTCCAGTTGGCATTGGCCACGTCAACCGTGTTGCCAACCGGAGGCAGGTCACCATTCTCATCCGGCTGACGATTGTCGGACCAGGCCACGTCATACACCTTCTCATGGGTCTTGCCGTTCTTGTCGAGCCAGCCTTTGACGATCTGGATTCGGTCGAGATTGGCGCCAATGGGATCACGCAGCGAGTAAACCATGAAGGTTGGCGAACCCGTCCGGCCAACCTGCCGCAACTCACCGCCCATCGGCACACCTTTTTCATAGCCCAGAACGGCAGGCTGGCGGCTATTCAGATCCTGGTCGGTGTAATTCCAGCCACCGAAGAAGCGCACCATCATGCGCGGGCCAGTGGTGCCATAGACCTCTTTGCGGGCCATGGCATCCCAGATCGATGCCCGGGTATTCTCCTCCGCCCAGACTGCCGCATACCCGGAGGCCACCAGTTCATACCCCTCGAATGCGCCATTTTCCGTCCGCGTGAAGGGGTGTTGCATCCGCTTGGGAGAAGGCTCGGCGTTGGTTGCTTTGCCGAAGAAATTTTCTTCCTCGACCGCGGCCAGTGCCGTGTGGGAGTCGGTCGAACCGACCATGCCGAATTTATAAGGATTGGTGCCGAGCTTCTTTTCCAGAACCAGGCCATTTTTCAGGGCCTCAC
This sequence comes from Chromatiales bacterium, assembly GCA_024640045.1. Lineage (GTDB taxonomy): Bacteria > Pseudomonadota > Gammaproteobacteria > Xanthomonadales > SZUA-36 > WTJD01. The sequence continues at coordinate 14,802 of JAHEFS010000059.1, forward strand.
GTGCATACTCTCCCGCCAGCATGTCGTCGGTCTTGGCTTCGCTCAGATCGAGATTGCCGGCATCCCAGGTCTCGTAGTCGGCAAAGGCATCATCCGGCGACAGCAGCGGGTGGGCCTCGCCATCGCCCTTGATCTGGGTCACCTCGTACATGGGCTCCCACTTGGCACGGGCCTCGACGTAGGCCTGATCCAGCTTGCGGCCGGTGTACTGCTTGTCCACCGGAAACATCAAGCCGTTGGACAGGTTGCCGTTGTGGGCCAGGGCCAGGGCGGAACCACCGGTCTTCGCCTCGAAATTTTCCAGCCATTCGTACAATTTCAGCGGGTCGGTCGAGCCGATCGGCGCCTGGGTGGTGTAGGGAACGACCTGGCTGGCCACGGCTCCGCCATCGCGAAAGATGACATTGCGATGCAGGTTGTTGCCCCGAACCAGCGAGGTCCACTCAAAACCGATAAGGGCGGTAAAACGGCCAGGTTCATTGAAGGTTTCTGCGGCCTTGATCACGTCATCCCAGATGGAACGGTACTTCGGCGCGCCCGGGGAATACTGCATGAGTAATTCCTGCGGAACCTTGCCCTGGGAAAACGTGGTGATCAGGTCCAGCGCGGCTGCGGCTGCCGCCTCGCCACCGGCCTGGATGCCCTCGTGCCAGCGCCGTCCTTCCTCGAACTCCAGCACGTTGGGTGCGCCGTCGATCAGGTCGAAGACCATGCCCATACCGTCGGAGTGATCAGCGATCACCAGCCAGTCCAGCGGACGGCCCAGTTTGACCGGCTGCCCTGACGAGGCCATCACTTCTTCGCCGCGGGCAAAGCGGTAAGCTTCTTCCAGCCCAAGGCGCGCGCCGAACAAACCGGCATCGACCGACAGGCCCGTGTGCAGATGGGTATCACCCCACAAGGGTCGGCTGGGAAACTTGTGCTGGGCATAAGGGGAATAAGCCTTGCCGGGATAGAGCTCGCTCAGCGATTCGGCAGAAGGAACGATCTGGGCTGACGCAGCGCTGGCACAAAGCCAGGCGGCGACGAAGGTGATGGGTCGAAGGCGCATGACGAATCCTAAGAGGGGATGGGAAAACCAGTATCCTGCCGCGGGTGATGGGCGTCAAGACTGCCCGGCGCTTTGCCGGCAAGCACCCATGATATCCGGGTATCTATTGGCCGAAGTAGGTAAGATACGCATCTTGAGTTAGTCAGTTGATTGTCCTGAGATGAAAACCCCGGTTTACATGTTGTTGGCTGCCAGCCTTCTACTGCAGGCAGGCCTGGCAGCCGCGCAGTCTGCAGATATTGAGGACCCATCCGACGATGGCCGCCCACCCGGCTCCATACGCTTCGAGTGGGAGCCCTATGGGTCGGTCACGAACCTGGGCGAGGTGTCCTTACCCGATGGCCCTTACTCGAAACTGGCCGACCGATGGCCCGAAGACCTG
>JAHEFS010000169.1 GCA_024640045.1 Chromatiales bacterium
CTTCACTCAAGGCGTGGTCAAAACCGTCCTCAAGCGTTTTCCGCTCGGCGACAAGGTGCGTTTCATCGGTCGGGCCATGCTGCGCAAGGTGACCGGTTAGACTCGACGATACCAGCAAGGGGCCGTGGGGGAGGGAACCTGTGGGCCTCTTCCCGCTCCGTGCAGGGCCTCCGGTCGAACCATCGCTGGCCTGATGGTCTGCAGACGTCCGGGCTTCTCCTTCCATTCTCCTCCTGATCGCAGATTACCCAACAGTTATGGCAATCACCTGCGAACGTCGGGCGTCGTGTCATGGTCATGCAGGTGCACCCGCGGCGTAGCAAATGGTGGTAGCAGTCAATGGTTGCTGCCGAAGCGCATCGCTTTGAATTCCCTCTCCCGGCGTTCGTCTTGAGGCGCGGCTCACCCCTCTGTTCTGCTCCTTCCGCGTCGTCGGCAGGACGGAAAATTGTGCCCGGATAACGCGCACACCCACTGAAAAATAACGGTTTTTCACGCTTCACTGGCAGGTGGTTGAGGCCTGAATAATTGCCGTAGAATTTCGTAAAACAGAAGTATATAATCGCGTATTTTCGCCAGTCAGCGTTTCCCTGATTTTGCCAGGCGACGCCTACGGCATCCAACCAAACAACTCAAATCAGGAGGAACCATCATGAAGGTCGTGTCTGTCTCTCGCAGCTTACTTGCTCTGTTCGTCGTACTGGCGTTGACTGTGGCTGCCCCGGCTGGTGCGGTCGAGTTTATCAATGTGCTGACCGGCGGCACCAGCGGTGTCTACTATCCCCTCGGTGTGACCCTCGCGACGGTGGTCGGCAAAGCCCTGCCGGATGCCAAGGTCTCAACCCAATCCACCAAGGCCTCTGTGGAAAACCTCAACCTGATCCAGGCCGGTCGCGGCGAAGTGGCTTTCACCCTGGGCGATTCGCTGGGGGACGCCTGGGCCGGCAATGAAGAAGTCGGTTTCAAGGCGCCACTGAAGAACCTGCGTGGCATCAGCGCCCTCTACCCCAACTATATTCAGATCGTGGCTCGTGCCGATTCAGGGGTCAAGACCCTGGCAGACCTGAAGGGCAAGCGGATCTCGGTCGGGGCGCCCAAGTCAGGGACCGAATTGAATGCCCGGGCCATCCTCAAAGCAGCAGGACTCAGCTATGAGGACTTTTCCAAGGTCGAATACCTCTCCTTCGGCGAGTCAGTCGAGCTGATGAAAAACCGCCAGCTTGACATTACTTTGCAGTCCGCCGGCATCGGTGTTTCAGCTCTGCGTGATCTCGCATCTTCGGTGGAAATCGTTGTGGTGCCGGTTCCAGCCGAAGTGGTGGCCAAGACCGGCAACGTGGTCTACGTACCGGGGGTCATTCCTGCCAACACCTACACTGGCCAGACCACAGATGCTCCCACTGCGACTGTGGTCAACTTCCTGGTCACCGGCAAAGACGTGAGTGACGAGACGGTCTACACGATCACCAAGGCTCTTTTCAGCAACCTTGACGAGTTCGTCGCTGCACATGCCGCGGCCAAGGGTATCAAGCTCGAGAATGCCCTCAAAGGCATGCCGGTTCCTCTTCACCCCGGCGCCGAACGCTACTACCGCGAAGTCGGCTTGATGAAATAGCGGTTACGACCCGCGAGGCCGGCTTTTGCCGGCCTCGCGCCCTTCCCAGGCAGTCCACGAAAATTGCATCAGCCCCCTCTCCCAGGCGGCAGGCTGAGGAAATGCCATGACCGACCACACCGCGCCAGCAAGCGCAGCACAAAGCAGTCAAAAGCCAAGCAAGTGGGATGAGAACGCCCACCAGCGGCTTCTAGGCGGCCATTCAGGAACAATTATCTTCCTCATGGCCCTGGCTTTTTCGACCTATCAGCTTTATACGGCGGCGTTCAGTCCTCTCTCCAGCCTGGTGATGCGGTCGTTGCACGTCGGTTTCCTGCTGCTGTTGACCTTCTGCCTCTTCCCGGCCTGGTCCGGTGCCGAGCGCAGGAAGGTCGCCTGGTATGACTGGTGTCTCGGCATCGTCGCCTTCGGGCTGGCTTTTTACCACTGGGTGTTCGAGGCCGAACTGATTCAGCGTTCGGGGGATCCGAGTATGGCAGACCTGGTCGTCGGGGGCGTAGTCATCGTCCTGGTCTTCGAGGCGGCCAGGCGCATCGTAGGCATTGCGCTGCCTATCATCTGTGGCCTGTTCCTCGCCTACGGGCTTTTCGGCCAGTTCCTTCCCGGGACCCTGGCGCACCGAGGCTACGGCATCGACCAGGTGATCAGTCAGCTTTATCTCGGCACCGAGGGTATTTTCGGCATTCCGACTCTGGTCTCCTCGACCTATATCTTCCTGTTTATCCTCTTCGGTTCTTTCCTTGAGCATGCGGGCATGATCGGGCTTTTCAACGACTTGGCGCTGGGCACCGTCGGACACACCCGCGGCGGTCCCGCCAAGGTCGCTGTCATTACCTCGGGTTTGATGGGGACGATCAACGGTTCGGGTGTCGCCAATGTTGTCACCACCGGCCAGTTCACCATCCCCCTCATGAAGCGGTTCGGCTACCGTGCTGAATTTGCCGGAGCCGTGGAAGCCACTTCGAGTATGGGCGGTCAAATCATGCCGCCGGTCATGGGCGCGGTCGCCTTCATAATGGCCGAAGCCCTCAACGTCGATTATGTTCAGATCGTCAAGGCGGCAGCGATTCCGGCGGTCCTCTACTTCGCCACTGCGTTCTGGATGGTCCACCTCGAAGCCGGGCGCGCCAAACTGTTCGGCATTCCCAAAGAGGAGTGCCCGAACGCCTTGCAGTCGATGCGCCGCAACTGGTTCCTGCTCCTGCCACTGGGCGCCCTGGTGGGGCTGCTATTTGCCGGCTATACGCCCATGTTCTCGGGAATGGTCGGTCTAGCCCTGACTTCGGTCCTCATCCTTGGCGTCAGCCTGGCTCGCGTGACCACTGTTAAGGTTTTACGCCTTATTCTGTGGGTTGGCATAGGCCTGGCGGCCTCAGCCTTCCGGCAATACGGCATTACACCGATTCTTTGCCTGATCGGCGCCCTGGCCGCGGCCAACATGTGGAGCCGTGGCGGCCGCAGCACCATCGTGCTGATGGGCAAGAGTTTGACTGACGGCGCCAAGGGCGCCCTTGGTGTTGGAGTGGCCTGTGCGCTTGTTGGAGTGATTATCGGCGTGTTGACCCTGACCGGAGCCGCCAGCAGCTTCGCCGGCCTGATCATGGATCTTGGTGCAAGCAGCCTGTTCCTGTCCCTGTTTTTGACTATGCTGGCCTGCCTGGTCCTCGGCATGGGGATTCCCACCATTCCCAACTACATCATCACCAGCTCGATCGCTGCGCCGGCCCTGCTGAAGCTGGGTGTGCCGTTGATCGTTTCCCACATGTTCGTTTTTTACTTTGGGATCATGGCCGACCTGACCCCGCCTGTGGCTCTTGCCGCGTTTGCTGCATCGTCCATAGCCCGTGCCTCTGGAATGAAAATTGGCTTGCAGTGCCTGCGGATTGCCATCGCGGGCTTCGTCATCCCCTATATGGCGGTTTATTCGCCCGCCCTGATGCTGCAGGGAGACGGCAACCTCTGGGCTGTTATTTACATTGTGTTCAAAACGCTTTTGGCCATCGGGCTGTGGGGGGCGGCGTCCATCGGTTATCTCAAGTCCGGCTTGAACTGGCCGGAGAGAATCCTGGCCGTTGCGGCCGCTTTCTCGCTGGTTGTTGCCTTGCCGGCCACTGATGAAGCCGGTTTTGCCTTGGCTGTTGCGTTTTTCGCCATCCATTTCTGGAGGCATCGCAGGTTGTCGCCGGAGGACAAATGACTGGGCTGTGCCTTGGACTGGCGGCCGTGATTCAGTTGTCCATCCCGGTTGATCACTGTACCGTGGCGTGGCACCACTCTATTGAAAAAATCCGCTGGGAAGAAGACTACCGTACCGATGGCGACAAACTCATTGCCGAGGCGGCTCGGGTCAGGGGTTTCGGGGCAGGCATGGAAATCCCGGAAAGAGCGGTCTGGCACGATGGTTATTGGGAGTACCGACCCCGTTTGTCCCCCTTGCAGAGTGTCCGCCTGACCCGCTCTACTTTTACGGCGGACTACCAGCTTTGCTGGGATGGTGAGTGCCATACCCTCACCGATCTGCTCGGGCCGGCCGAGGAGGGTGCAGCGGTGGAGTTGTTTGCCTGTCCTGTGGGGGAATAGTTTCTTGAATCGACGAGAGGGTACATTCACCGTAGCTTGCTGCGCCGTGCATTGATTGCCGCTTGGTCCGCACCTTATTGAGGGAATCCAGTACCCAGAATCCAGAATCCGGAATATGTCCCGACAACCAGATGGGTCCGCGAGTTTTTTGGCTTCTGGATACTGAATTCTGGATTCTGCGTGGCTTGCCGCGGGGCAGCTCATTTCTTAACCCACACCTTTGACATTTTCTGCAGACCATATACATTTTATGCATGAGTGCTCCCATGCGATTAAATGCCTCTGATCGAGAGTTCTTTCGGCTGATC
>JAHEFS010000060.1 GCA_024640045.1 Chromatiales bacterium
CCACCTGGCGCGCCAGCAGAATGTGCTCGCGCGTCTGCGGCATCGGGCCATCGGCCGCCGATACCACCAGGATCGCACCGTCCATCTGCGCCGCACCCGTGATCATGTTCTTCACATAATCCGCGTGACCCGGGCAGTCCACGTGCGCGTAGTGCCGGTTGTCCGACTCGTACTCCACGTGTGCGGTTGCAATCGTGATACCACGGGCGCGCTCTTCCGGCGCATTATCGATCTGATCGTACGCCTTGAACTCACCACCGCGGGCCTCAGCACAGATCTTCGTCATCGCCGCCGTCAGCGTCGTCTTGCCATGATCCACGTGACCAATCGTGCCAACGTTGACATGGGGCTTTGTTCGTTCAAATTTTGCTTTGGACATGCCTATAACCTCAATCTGTTAACTGCCGCTCGATCAGGCGGTTTTTTTGACGACTTCCTCAGCTACGCTGGCCGGGGCCTCGGCGTAGTGATCGAATTCCATGGTGTAGGTGGCCCGACCCTGGGTCTGCGACCGCAGGTCCGTGGCGTACCCAAACATTTCCGATAACGGCACGTGGGCCGTGACGATCTTGCCTGCCGGGCTATCTTCCATGCCCTGCACGATTCCTCGACGGCGATTCAGGTCGCCCATCACGTCACCCATGTAGTCTTCCGGGGTCACGACTTCGACCTTCATCATGGGCTCAAGCAGAACCGGACTGGCGGCCAGAGCCGCGTTTTTGAACGCCATTGAGCCAGCAATCTTGAAGGCCATTTCTGACGAGTCGACTTCGTGGTAGGAGCCATCGAACAGTGTTGCCTTCACATCCACCACCGGGTAACCGGCGATGACACCGGATACCAGCGCTTCCTGGATACCCTTGTCAACCGAGTTGATGTACTCCTTCGGTACCACGCCACCGACAATGGAGTTTTCAAACTCGTAGCCTTTGCCAGACTCCACCGGAGTCAGACGAATCTTGACGTGACCATATTGGCCGCGGCCGCCGGACTGGCGCACGAACTTGCCTTCGGCTTCCACTTCCTTGCGTACCGTTTCACGGTAAGCCACCTGCGGACGACCAACGTTCGCCTCGACCTTGAATTCCCGCTTCATGCGATCCACCAGGATATCCAGGTGCAACTCGCCCATACCGGAAATGATGGTCTGCCCGGACTCTTCATCCGTATGAACGCGGAACGACGGGTCCTCCTGGGCGAGCTTGCTCAATGCAATGCCCATTTTTTCCTGGTCGGCCTTGGTCTTCGGCTCCACCGCGACGGAAATCACGGGCTCCGGAAACTCCATGCGTTCCAGCGTGATCACGTCGTTGAGCGCGCACAGCGTGTCACCCGTGGTCACATCCTTCAGGCCGACGGCGGCGGCGATGTCACCGGCGCGTACTTCCTTGATTTCTTCACGCGAATTAGCGTGCATCTGCAGGATTCGGCCGACACGTTCCTTCTTGCTCTTGACTGGGTTGTAAACCGTGTCACCAGAGTTCAGCACACCGGAATAGACACGGAAAAACGTCAAGGTTCCAACGAACGGGTCGGTGGCGATCTTGAAAGCCAACGCAGCGAATGGCTCTTTGTCGTCACTTTTGCGCTTGCCAGCTTCCTCGTTTTCGAGGATGCCGCGGATAGACGGTACGTCGACCGGTGACGGCATCAACTCCACTACCGCGTCCAGCAGCGCCTGCACGCCCTTGTTCTTGAAGGCCGTACCGCACAAGCAGGGAACGATGTCATTGGCCAACGTCCCGAGACGCAAACCTTCGATGATCTGCTCTTCGGAAAGCTCGCCGCCTTCCAGGTAGATCTCCATCAGCTCTTCCGAGGCCTCTGCCGCAGTCTCGATCATGAAATCCCGTGCCGCCTCGGCATCAGCCCTCAACTCGGCAGGGATTTCCTTGGCGTCATAGGTCACGCCCATGTTGTCGTTGTGCCAGTAAATGGCGCGCATCTTGATGAGGTCAACCACGCCCTCGAAGTCTTCTTCAGCACCAATGGGCAACTGGATTGGCACCGGGCGAGCGCCCAGCCGATCCTTGATCTGGCGAATCACGCGCGGGAAGTCTGCACCCGTGCGGTCCATTTTGTTGACAAATACCAGTCGCGGTACGGCGTAGCGGGTAGCCTGACGCCAGACTGTCTCAGATTGAGGCTGCACACCGCCCACGGCGCAAAAAACCGCGACCGTGCCATCGAGTACGCGCAGTGAGCGCTCGACTTCGATGGTGAAGTCAACGTGCCCCGGGGTGTCGATAATATTGATGCGGTGCTCGGCGAACTGCTTGTCCATTCCGACCCAGAAACAGGTCGTCGCAGCAGACGTGATCGTAATGCCCCGCTCCTGCTCCTGCTCCATCCAGTCCATGGTGGCAGCGCCATCGTGAACCTCACCGATTTTGTGTGACACGCCGGTGTAGTACAGGATGCGTTCGGTAGTCGTCGTTTTACCGGCATCGATGTGAGCCATGATGCCGATGTTGCGATACCGTTCTATAGGCGTATTACGGGCCACTGTCCTGTTCCTCGAATCCTGTTACCAACGATAATGCGCGAAAGCCTTATTGGCCTCCGCCATGCGATGCGTGTCTTCGCGCTTCTTGACTGCACTGCCGCGCTGCTCGACCGCTTCGAGCAACTCACCAGCCAACCGCTGAGGCATGCTTTTCTCGCCCCGCTTACGCGCCGCGTCGATGATCCAGCGCATGGCCAGCGTCTGGCGGCGCTTGGGCCGCACTTCGACCGGCACCTGGTAGGTGGCACCACCCACACGGCGGGATTTAACCTCGACCATGGGGGCCACGTTTTCCAGGGCTTTCTCGATCAAATCCACCGGATCAGCACTCTTGTTCTTTTCCTCGATGGACTCAATCGCGCCATAAACGATGCGTTCAGCCACTGACTTCTTGCCGCTGTGCATCACCATGTTGACGAAGCGAGTCAGCATTTCGCTGCCGAACTTGGGATCGGGCAGCACGTCACGCGCGAAATTTGAATGTTTTCTGGACATTGCGAGTTTCCGTAATCCTGGGCTGTTACGCCCTTATTTCTTCGGCCGCTTGGCGCCGTATTTCGAACGGGCCTGTTTGCGGTCACTGACGCCAGCCGTATCCAGGCTGCCGCGCACCGTGTGGTAGCGCACACCGGGCAGATCTTTAACACGACCGCCACGGATCAGCACCACGCTGTGTTCCTGCAGATTGTGACCTTCGCCACCGATGTAGCTGGTCACTTCGAAGCCATTGGTCAGACGGACACGCGCCACCTTGCGAAGCGCCGAATTCGGCTTCTTCGGTGTGGTGGTATACACACGTGTACAAACGCCGCGTTTTTGCGGACATCCTTCCAGCGCCGGCACATTGCTCTTGTAGATCTTCGGCTTGCGCGGCTTGCGCACCAATTGATTAACTGTCGACATAAATCCAGTGTCCCTGATAAACAAAAAGACAGACCACCTGGGCAGCCTGTCGAAGGGCGCGCATTCTAAGCAGACCCTTCAGCAATGTCAAACGCCCAACCCCGGTTCTCACAACCCGGATTGGGCGCCCATGAATCCGGCCCACGCGCCGGCGACATCGGCTCTCCGAAACAGACTTAATTCTGCCCGGCCCTCCTGATGGAGGGATTGCTATAACTTAGCCGGACAATTATGACAGGACCATCTTCACAAGGCAACCCTTGTTCCGGGATTCATTACGTAAAACGCGTTCTGACGATAAAAAAACCCGGAACCTGTGGGTTCCGGGCCTTTTATTGGGACCTCGCCGATCCCCGGCTTCAAGCTTCAGGACTCTGCTTCGGTCTCGTCTGCTTCCTGTGAGATTTCTTCCGCCGCGATCGCTGCCGTCAAGGCAGCCAAATCGATCTCGGGCTCGGCTTCCGGCGTCCGCTTGCGCGAGCTGTGATAAGCCATACCCGTTCCGGCAGGAATCAATCGCCCGACGATAACGTTTTCCTTCAGGCCGCGCAGATAGTCGGTGGTGCCGCGCACCGCGGCTTCCGTCAACACGCGCGTCGTTTCCTGGAAGGACGCAGCCGAGATGAAGGATTCAGTCGCCAGCGAGGCCTTGGTGATACCCAGCAGGACACGCTGGTATTCGGCCTTGCGTCCACCGTCACGATCCGCTTCGGCGTTTGCTTCGTGAATCTGGACCACGTCCAGCTGATCGCCCGGCAGCAAGCGGGTGTCACCTGGTTCAAGCACCTCCGCCTTGCGCAGCATTTGACGGATAATCACCTCGATGTGCTTGTCGTTGATGCGCACGCCCTGCAGGCGATAAACGTCCTGGATTTCCTTCACCAGGTAATCCGCCAACTCTTCGACGCCGAGCAGGGTCAGGATGTCATGCGGGCTGGGCTCGCCATCAACGACGGTTTCGCCCTTCTCCACGTGCTCACCCTCGAACACCAGCATATTGCGCCACTTCGGAATCAACTCTTCAGCCGCTTCGCCATCGTCGGTCTGACCTTCCAGCGGATTCAGCTTGCTGCGTTCGGTGTCTTCCTCGGTCGGCGTAATGACCAGGCGCTGCTTGCCCTTGGTCTCTTTGCCGAAGCTCACCACACCCGATTTCATGGCCAGAATCGCCGGTTCTTTCGGTTTGCGTGCCTCGAACAGATCGGCCACGCGGGGCAGACCACCGGTGATGTCTCGCGTCTTGGTGGTTTCCTGCGGGATGCGGGCAATAATGTCGCCCACCTGCACTTCCTGTCCATCCTGGATGCCGACAATGGCGCCAGGCTGCAGGAAGTACTGCGCCGGGATCTTGGTGCCGGCAAGATGCAGTTCCCTGCCCCGCCCGTCGACCAACGCAATCATTGGACGCAGATCCTTGCCGGCGCTGCCACGTTGCTTGGGGTCGGTGATAATCAGGCTGGTAAGACCCGTGATTTCGTCCACTTCCTCGTTGATCGTGACGTTATCGATGAAATCATGGAATTTCACCTTACCCGCCACTTCGGTCACGATCGGGTGGGTATGCGGGTCCCAGTTGGCCACGACGTCACCCGAGGCAACCTCGTCGTCGTTACGACGCGACACGATGGCGCCGTAAGGAACGCGGTAGCGTTCCCGCTCGCGTCCGTGCTCGTCGATCACGGAGATTTCACCGGAACGCGATACCGCTACCAGTTGCCCCTCTGCATTTTCCACCGACTTCATATTGTGCAGGCGGATATTACCGTCCAGTTTCACCTGAATGTGGTCGACTGCGGCCGCTCTCGAAGCAGCACCACCGATATGGAAAGTCCGCATCGTCAACTGTGTGCCAGGCTCGCCAATCGATTGAGCGGCGATCACGCCAACCGCCTCACCGATGTTAACCAGTTCACCACGGGCCAGGTCGCGACCGTAACAGGCTGCGCAGACGCCATACTTGGTCTTGCAGGTAATGGTAGAGCGGACCATGACATGATCAACACCGGCAGTCTCCAGTGCTTCCACCATCTGCTCGTCCAGCAGCGTATTGCGTTCGCAAATAACTTCGTCGCTGCCTGGCTTGAGAATATCCTCGGCCACCATGCGGCCCAGCACCCGCTCACGCAAAGGCTCGACCACGTCGCCACCTTCGACGATGGGTTGCATCTCGATACCCGCCGTCGTACCGCAATCGACCTCGGTAATGACCAGGTCCTGCGCCACGTCGACCAGTCGACGCGTCAGGTAACCGGAGTTGGCGGTCTTCAATGCAGTGTCAGCCAGCCCCTTTCGAGCGCCGTGCGTTGAGATAAAGTACTGCAATACGTCCAGGCCTTCACGGAAGTTAGCCGTGATGGGCGTCTCGATGATCGAACCATCCGGCTTCGCCATCAGGCCACGCATACCGGCCAACTGGCGGATCTGGGCGGCCGAACCTCGGGCACCAGAGTCGGCCATGATGAAGATGGAGTTCATCGACTCTTCCTCGATCTCCTCGCCACCGGTCGTCTTGACGACATACTTGCCCATCCGCTGCATCATGGCGCGTGCGACCTGCTCATTGGTGCGCGACCAGATGTCAACGACCTTGTTGTAGCGCTCACCGGCGGTGACCAGACCCGAAACATACTGGTTCTGGATCTCCACAACTTCCTGCTCAGCTGATTCCAGGATGCCTTTCTTCTCTTCTGGCACCATCAGGTCATCGATACCAATCGACACGCCCGCCTTGGTGGCGTATTTGAAGCCGGCGTACATCAACCGGTCGGCAAACACCACGGTCTTTTTGAGGCCAAGACGGCGGTAGCAGGAATCGATCAGCTGGGTGATCTGCTTCTTTTTCAGGGTCTCGTTGAGCAGGCGGAACGGCATACCCTTCGGACGGATTTCCGCCAACAGGGCGCGCCCGACCGTGGTCTTGACGCGGCTACGCTCATGACGCTCGTCGCCGTGCTCAGAAATGATGATTTCATCAATCCGAACTTCGATACTGGCGTGCAGTTCGACCTTGCGGTCTTCGTAAGCACGATGCACTTCCTCGATATCCGAGAAGTACATCCCTTCACCGGCAGCACCCGCCAACTGGCGGGTCATGTAGTACAGCCCCAACACGACGTCCTGGGTCGGCACGATGATCGGCTCGCCGTTAGCAGGCGACAGGATATTGTTCGACGACATCATCAGGGCGCGCGCTTCCAGCTGAGCTTCGACGCTCAGAGGCACGTGAACAGCCATCTGGTCACCGTCGAAGTCGGCGTTGAATGCGGTACAGACCAACGGATGAAGCTGGATGGCCTTGCCCTCGATCAAAACCGGCTCGAAGGCCTGGATGCCCAGGCGATGCAGCGTTGGCGCCCGGTTGAGCATGACCGGGTGTTCACGGATAACCTCGGAAAGGATATCCCAGACCTCGGCCCGCTCGGTCTCGACCAGTTTCTTGGCCGCCTTGATGGTCGCAGCCATGCCACGACGTTGCAGCTTGCTGAAGATGAACGGCTTGAACAGTTCCAGCGCCATTTTCTTCGGCAGACCGCACTCGTGCAGCTTCAGGGTCGGACCAACCACGATGACGGAACGTCCCGAGTAATCGACACGCTTGCCCAGCAGGTTCTGGCGGAAGCGCCCCTGCTTGCCCTTGATCATGTCGGCCAGTGATTTCAGCGGGCGGCGGTTGGTGCCGGTAATCGCCCGTCCGCGACGACCGTTGTCCAGCAATGCGTCCACCGACTCCTGCAGCATGCGCTTCTCGTTACGCACGATGATATCCGGCGCGTTCAACTCCAGCAGCCGCTTCAGGCGGTTGTTGCGGTTGATCACGCGACGATACAGATCGTTCAGGTCCGAGGTCGCGAAACGCCCACCATCCAGCGGCACCAGGGGCCGCAGATCAGGCGGCAACACCGGCAGGACAGTCATGATCATGTATTCGGGCCGGTTACCGGACGCGATAAAGGCCTCAACCAGCTTGATCCGCTTGGACAGACGCTTGAGCTTTGTTACCGAACGCGTCGCGTTGACATCTTCGCGCAGCTTCATCAACTCTTCGTTCAGGTCGATGGTGCGCAGCAGCTCGAATACCGCCTCGGCGCCCATGCGGGCGTCGAAGTCGTCACCATATTCCTCGATCGCTTCGATGTACTGCTCGTCGGTCAGCAACTGTCCGCGCTCCAGCGAGGTCAGTCCTGCGTCGAGCACAACGTACGACTCGAAATACAGGATGCGTTCGATATGACGCAGGGTCATATCCAGCATCAAGCCGATACGGGATGGCAGCGACTTCAGGAACCAGATGTGCGCGACGGGGCTGGCCAGTTCGATATGCGCCATGCGTTCGCGGCGCACCTTGGTCAAGGTTACCTCGGTACCGCACTTCTCGCATACCACACCGCGGTGCTTCATACGCTTGTACTTGCCGCACAGGCACTCGTAGTCCTTTACCGGACCGAATACCGCGGCGCAGAACAAACCATCCCGCTCCGGTTTAAAGGTGCGGTAGTTGATGGTTTCGGGCTTCTTGACCTCACCGAAGGACCACGAGCGAATGAGATCCGGCGGCGCAAGGCCGATGCGGATCGCGTCAAAATCCAGCGGCTGGCGCTGGCGATTGTAGAGATTGAGTAAGTCTCTCACTGATAATCTCCTCGGAATCAGGTCTCTTCAAGTTCGATGTTGATGCCCAGCGAGCGGATTTCCTTCACCAATACATTGAAGGATTCCGGCATTCCTGCCGCCATCTCGTGGTTCCCATCGACGATATTCTTGTACATCTGGTTGCGGCCGGCGACGTCGTCGGATTTCACCGTCAGCATTTCCTGCAGGGTGTATGCCGCACCGTAGGCCTCAAGCGCCCAAACTTCCATCTCACCGAAGCGTTGACCGCCGAACTGCGCCTTACCGCCCAGCGGCTGCTGGGTGACCAGGCTATACGGACCCGTCGAACGCGCATGCATCTTGTCGTCCACCAGGTGGTTGAGCTTGAGCATGTACATGTAACCCACCGTGACCGGACGATCGAAAGCGTCGCCGGAACGGCCATCGTACAAGGTCGTCTGACCCGACGTGGGCAGCCCACCCAACTCCAGCAGGCGCTTGATTTCCGGCTCGGGCGCACCATCGAACACCGGCGTGGCCATCGGCACACCCCCGGTGAGGTTGTCAGCCATGGTCCGGATTTCGGCAGCCGAAAAGCTGTTCATGTTGACCCGGCCAGCCATGTCGGAGTTGTACACGCGATCGAGAAAGTCTCTCAGTTCCTCGGTCTTGGCATTCTCATCCAACATGGCCTGGATACGATGACCCAGGCCCTTGGCAGCCCAGCCCAGGTGCGTTTCCAGAACCTGGCCGATGTTCATACGGGACGGCACACCGAGGGGATTCAGAACGATATCCACCGGGGTTCCGTCTTCCATGAACGGCATGTCTTCGGTAGGCACGATCATCGAGATCACACCCTTGTTGCCGTGCCGGCCAGCCATCTTGTCGCCAGGCTGGATACGGCGCCTCACGGCCATGTAAACCTTGACCATGTTCAGCACACCCGGCGCCAGGTCGTCGCCCTGGGTGATCTTGGCCTTCTTCTCTTCGAAACGCGCGTCGAATACCTTGCGCTGTTCCTTGATCTGATCAGCCATATGCTCCAGCAATTCGTTGACCTCGTCGTTGCGCATGCGCAACTTGAACCAGTCATCGTGATCCAGGTCAGCCAGGTAAGCGGCTGTGACCTTGTCACCCTTCTTGATGCCGGGGCCCTTGTCGGCCAATTTGCCCGTCAGGGAATTTGCCAGGCGCTGGAAGATGGCGTTCTCGACGATCCGCAGCTGATCGTCCAGGTCCTTGCGAACCTGCCGCAACTGCTCTTTCTCGATAGAAATGGCACGTTCGTCCTTTTCAACACCATCACGTGTGAATACCTGGACGTCAATAACCGTTCCATCCATGCCTGAAGGCACACGCAGGGAAGTATCTTTCACGTCCGATGCTTTCTCGCCGAAGATGGCGCGCAGCAACTTTTCTTCCGGGGTCAACTGGGTTTCGCCCTTCGGCGTCACTTTGCCCACCAGAATGTCACCGGCGCTGACTTCAGCACCGATGTATACGATGCCGGACTGGTCGAGTTTGTTCAGGTTGTGCTCACCCACGTTGGGGATATCGGCCGTAATCTCCTCGGAACCCAGCTTGGTGTCGCGAGCGACACAGGTCAATTCCTCGATGTGAATGGTGGTATAGCGGTCTTCCTCCACCACGCGCTCCGAGATCAGGATCGAGTCCTCGAAGTTGTAGCCGTTCCACGGCATGAAGGCCACCAGCATGTTTTGACCAAGGGCCAACTCACCGAGGTCGGTAGAGGGGCCGTCGGCCAGCACATCGCCCGACTCCACCACGTCTCCGACCGTCACCAGCGGACGCTGGTTCATGCAGGTATTCTGGTTGGAGCGCTGATACTTTGTGAGGTTGTAGATGTCCACGCCCGGATCACCGGCCGGAACTTCCTCTTCATTGGCACGGACCACGATACGACCGGCATCGACCTGGTCGACCACGCCACCGCGGCGCGCAACGGCCGTCACACCTGAGTCCGTGGCCACGGCACGTTCCATACCGGTTCCCACCAGCGGCTTCTCGGCACGCAGGGTCGGTACCGCCTGACGCTGCATATTCGAGCCCATCAGGGCGCGGTTGGCGTCATCGTGCTCCAGGAAAGGAACCAGCGATGCAGCCACGGAAACGATCTGCTTAGGCGAAACGTCCATGTAATTAACGTCTGCCGGCTCTTTCAGGGTGAACTCACCCAGGTGACGGCAAGGTATGAACTCGTCGACGAATTTACCGTTCTTGTCCAGTTCCGCGTTGGCCTGGGCGATCACGTAGTCGCCCTCCTCGATGGCGGACAAATACTGGACGTCGCTGGTCACCTTGCTGTTGAGCACCTTGCGGTAAGGCGTCTCGAGGAAACCGTAGTCATTGGTCCGCGCATAGACGGCCAGAGAGTTGATCAGACCGATGTTTGGCCCTTCCGGAGTTTCGATCGGGCAGACCCGGCCATAGTGGGTCGGGTGCACGTCTCGAACCTCGAACCCTGCGCGTTCACGGGTCAGACCACCCGGACCCAAGGCCGAAACGCGACGCTTGTGGGTGACTTCCGACAACGGATTATTCTGATCCATGAACTGGCTCAGCTGGCTGGAACCGAAGAACTCCTTGATGGCTGCCGCGACCGGCTTGGCATTGATCAGGTCCTGCGGGGTCAGCTGCTCACTTTCAGCCACGGACAAACGTTCGCGGACTGCCCGTTCGACGCGCACGACCCCCACGCGGAACACGTTTTCGGCCATTTCACCGACGCTGCGTACACGACGGTTACCGAGATGATCGATATCATCCACGCCACCGTGGCCGTTACGGATATCGATCAACACTTTGAGCACGGCGAGAATATCGTCACGGTCAAGCACGCCGGGGCCTTCGACGGCTTCGCGGCCGACCCGGCGGTTGAACTTCATTCGACCCACCGCAGACAGGTCGTAACGTTCATCGGCAAAGAACAGGTTCTTGAACAGGTTCTGAGCGGCTTCCTTGGTCGGCGGCTCGCCCGGGCGCATCATCCGGTAGATTTCGACCAGGGCTTCCAGTTCGGTGGTGGACGGATCGATTCGCAAGGTGTCGGAGATGTAAGGACCCTGATCAAGATCGTTCACGTACAGAATTTCGAACTTCTTGATCTCTGCTTCACGAAGCTTCGCCAGGAGTTCCTCGGTGATTTCGGCATTGGCCTCTGCCAGCAGTTCACCCGTTTCCTTGTCGATAATGTTCTGCGCGACGATTTTTCCAAGCAGGTACTCGTCGGTGACCTCCAGCGCCTTGATGCCGGCTTCACTGATCAGCTTAACGTGCCGCGCCGTAATGCGCTTGCGCTCCTGGACAATGACGTTGCCTTTTTTGTCCTTGATGTCCGCATGCGCGGTGTCGCCGCGCAGACGCTCCGGCACAACATTCAGTTTACCGCCATCTTTCAACAGCGAGATCTGGCTGGTTTCGAAGAATATGGCGAGGATTTCCTCGTCCGTCATTCCCAGCGCACGCAGCAGAATGGTCACCGGCAGCTTGCGGCGACGATCGATACGCGTGTAGATGCAGTCCTTCGGGTCGAACTCGAAGTCCAGCCAGGAACCACGGTAGGGGATGACCCGTGCCGAATACAGCAGCTTGCCGCTGGAATGCGTCTTGCCCTTGTCGTGGTCGAAAAACACGCCCGGCGAGCGGTGCAACTGCGACACGATAACGCGCTCAGTGCCGTTAATAATGAATGTGCCCGTCTCCGTCATCAGCGGCAGGTCGCCCATGTAGACTTCCTGCTCCTTGACGTATTTCACCGGCTTTTGCTTGGCCGAGCTCTCCTTGTCATAAATAACGAGGCGAACCTTAACGCGCAAAGGTGCGCCGTAAGTCATGCCACGGAGTTTGCACTCGCGTACGTCGAAGGCGGGATCCCCTAACACATAGCTGACGTATTCCAGCGCAGCATTACGGGAAAAAGAGACGATGGGAAAAACCGACTGCAAGGCGCCGTGCAGGCCACGCTCACGCCGTTCTTCAGTAGGGATATCCAGCTGCAGAAATTCCGCATAGGAGCGAATCTGCGTCTCCAACAAAAATGGCACGTCCAGGATCGACTGCCGCTTGCCGAAATCTTTGCGAATACGCTTTCTTTCAGTGAATGAATACTTCATTTTCACAATCGCCTCTGTGCAACCCACACGGGGTCGCGTCAATTCAAATTCAGCCCGGGAACCGGTCGAACCGACCGCCCGAAACCTTTAGCTCAAACACAAACAGGAACAGGCCGGAGGCCGCAGCCCCCAGCCGATTCCCTTTTACTTTCCCGAAGCCAGGAGAGATTTACTTGACCTCGACGGAAGCGCCAGCTTCCTCGAGTTTCTTTTTGATCCCTTCTGCTTCGTCCTTGGAGACGCCTTCCTTCACATTGGCAGGAGCGCCTTCCACCAGGTCTTTTGCTTCCTTCAGGCCCAGCCCGGTGATCTCGCGAACCACCTTGATGACAGGAACCTTCTGGGAACCAAAAGAGGCCAGTACTACGTCGAACTCGGTCTTCTCTTCCGCAGCAGCGGCATCACCACCAGCGGCGGGGCCGGCAGCAGCGACGGCTACCGGAGCGGCAGCAGATACACCAAACTTTTCCTCCATGGCGTCGATGAGTTCAACTACATCCATCACGCTCATGTTGGCAATTGTTTCCAGAATGTCTTCTTTTGAAACGGCCATTGTCGTCTCTCCAATCTCTTAGGGGCAGCCTTTCGGTCCGCCGGTTAAATATGATGCTTAGGCAGCCTGCTTGGCGTCCCGCACAGCAGCAAAAGTTCTTACCAGTTTCGTGTGGGGCTCGGCGAGGGTCCGGACGAATTTCTCGACCGGGGCCTTCATCACGCCCATCAGCATTGCGAGTGCCTGATCGTAGGTCGGCAAGCTGGACAAACGTTCCAGTTCGGAAGCGTCGTACAACTCTCCACCCACCGCGACCAGTCTCGTGACCAACTTCTCATGAGACTTTGCATAGTCCTTCACGAGACGCGCTGCCGCGCCCGGATCTTCCATGCTGAAAGCCAACAGGAGAGGCCCCGTCAGCGATTCGCTCATGCACTCGAACTCGGTACCTTCCACCGCTCTGCGGACGAGGGTATTTTTGGCCACTTTGAGGTAAACGCCCGTTTCACGCGCTTTCACACGCAGTTCGGTCATTTCCTCAACAGTCAGGCCGCGATACTCCGCCGCGACAGCAGCAAGTGCGTTGTTGGCCGCTTCGGCCACTTCCGCAACTACCGCCTTTTTTTGCTCAATATTGAGCGCCATTGGTTACCTCCTTCTGAGTCTGCTTGCCGGTTACCCGGCGCACATCGTTGACTCACCAGTGGTGACCCCGCTACCCGAACACTCTGCACCAAAGCGCTCGAGTAGCGGGGGCTCCACCATCTGCGCAGGCCGAATCCGGTTACCCGGAGACATTTAAACCGCTCTGCCCCTGCGGGGTTTTACGGCACCTGCGGTCTTGGACGGTCTAACCGGTTACTCACGTCACCGGAAAAGCCCGCCATTTATCGGCCACCGCCTAAGCAGCAGCCAACAAATTCCGTTATTTAATATCCAGCGTGGTGTGATCCACGAGTAAACCAGGACCCATCGTGGTGGACACCGCCACCCGCTTCAGATACTGCCCCTTGGCAGACGCGGGCTTCAGCTTGACCAACGAAGTCAACAGTGCCGCCAAGTTGGCTTTCAGCGCATCACGCTCGAAGTCCGCCTTCCCGATGGTGCTGTGGATGATGCCTGCTTTGTCGGTGCGGAAGCGCACCTGTCCAGCCTTGGCATTCCTGACCGCACCCTCGACATCGGGCGTAACCGTACCGACCTTGGGGTTCGGCATCAGTCCGCGCGGACCCAGCACCTGGCCCAACTTTCCAACCACACGCATGGCATCAGGCGACGCGATGACGACATCAAATGCCAGGTCACCGCCCTTGATTTGGTCGTGCAAATCATCCATACCCACGACATCGGCACCTGCGGCCTTGGCCTTTTCTGCATTTTCACCCTGGGTGAAAACTGCGATCCTGACGGTTTTCCCCGTACCATTCGGCAACACCGTCGAACCACGTACTGCCTGGTCTGACTTTTTCGGATCCACGCCGAGTCGCACGGCCACATCCACTGACTCCGTGAACTTCAGCTTGCTGGAGTCCTTGAGCAAATCCAGTGCTTCGTCGATCCCATAAACCTTGCCCGGCTCGATCTGCTCGCGAATTGCCCGTAAACGTTTTCCCATCATGGCCATCATTCGACTCCTTCTACGTTCAGGCCCATGCTACGGGCGGAACCCGCGATGGTGCGGACCGCCGCGTCCATGTCAGCAGCGGTCAGATCTGGCTCCTTGGCCTTGGCGATTTCTTCCAGTTGGGCGCGGTTTACCGTACCCACCTTATTGGTATTCGGTTCGCCGGAACCCTTTGCAATACCTGCTGCCTTCCGCAACAGAACCGCAGCGGGAGGAGTCTTGGTGATAAAAGAAAAACTACGGTCGCTGTACACCGTGATGACCACCGGCAGGGGAATGCCCTGCTCGGCGTTCTGCGTCTGGGCATTGAATGCCTTGCAGAAGTCCATGATGTTGACGCCGTGCTGACCCAACGCCGGACCCACGGGAGGACTCGGGTTGGCCTGGCCGGCCGGAACCTGCAGCTTGATATAAGCTGTAACTTTCTTAGCCATTACATTTTCTCCTCGGGTTCAATCGCCTGCCGACCATGCGGCCAGGCTCCCCGTCGTTAATTTGGAACCAGAGACTAGGGACTGGGGACTAGGTATCGACTTTCGACAGCTAGTTCCAAGTTCCTGGTTCCCGGTCCCCGTTCAGGACTTCTCAACCTGGTGAAACTCCAGTTCCACCGGCGTCGAGCGTCCAAAAATCAATACCGCTACTCGCAAGCGGCTCTTGTCATAGTCCACGGTTTCGACCACGCCATTGAAGTCGTTGAACGGACCGTCGATTACTCGCACCATCTCACCCGGTTCGAACAGAACCTTGGGCCGTGGCTTGTCGACACCTTCCTTGACACGATTAAGGATGGCGTCGGCTTCGCGCTGCGTAATGGGTGCCGGCCTGTCCGCGGTACCACCGATAAAACCCATCACTTTCGGTACATCTTTCACCAGGTGCCAGGTGTCATCGGTCATTTCCATTTCAACCAGCACGTAACCCGGGAAAAACTTGCGGTCGGAACGGCGCTTTTGACCGCCCTTCATTTCGACCACTTCCTCGGTTGGCACCAACACGTCACCGAACATTTCTTCCATACCGGCGCGCTGGATTCGCTCTTCCAGGGAGCGCTTGACCTGCTTCTCGAAGCCTGAGTAGGCATGCACCACGTACCAACGCTTAGCCATGAATCAGCCTCCCAGTAATGCCCGGATAAGGGCGCCCAACATCCAATCGATACCGGCAAGTAGCAGGGAAATCAGGATCGTGACGACAATCACCATCAAAGCTGTCTGAACAGCCTCCTGGTGCGACGGCCAAACTACTTTCCGACGCTCGATATCCGCTTCTTTCAGGAAACGGAAAAAAGCAGCACCCCGCTCAGACAGTGTGGCCACCCACGATGCCAGGCCGGCCACTGCTATCAGGGCAGCCACGCGCACCGGGGTGATCGCGAGATCCTGGTAGTAGTAGTAACCCGCGATGCCGCCCAGCAGTATGATGACGGACAGGACGAGGTATGCACTACCCAGCGCCGTCGCCTGTCCTTTTTCCACTTTGCTGTTCATATATCTTGTCTTGTACTGTTCCCGTCATGTCCGGTCTGTGCAGAAGTGGCAGGCCAGGAGGGACTCGAACCCCCAACCTGCGGTTTTGGAGACCGCTGCTCTGCCAGTTGAGCTACTGGCCTATCGCTCCTGCTTCAGACCAGAAAAGCCGGCGAGCCTTGTGGCTGCCAGCTTTTCCATTTTGGCAGGCGGTAAACCGCCTGCCCCGGTATCTTACTCGTGGATCTTGGCGACGACGCCCGCACCTACCGTGCGGCCACCTTCACGAATCGCGAACCGCAGACCCTCTTCCATCGCAATCGGAGCAATCAGCTCCACCTGCATCTGGATGTT
>JAHEFS010000170.1 GCA_024640045.1 Chromatiales bacterium
CCTCATCCTGGTCGCAGGCGACATTTTCAAGATTGCCACTTGCCGCCATGGCGATCATGACCGGGTGTCCGGCCTTGCGCAGCAGCGCACCGAGGAACACTTTCTGGTATTTCGCCAGCTTCTCGCGGGATTCCTTGTGGGGCCGATTCAGCAGCAGCAGATTGACCATGACGAAATCTTTGCCGTCATCGTTGGCGAGGAAATTGCGCAAATTCTCGCGCTGTTGCCCGGTCCAGCTGCCGTCGGGTTTGAAAAGCGCCATGGTTTGCTCGACTTCAGCGGGGGTGATTCTCGGTCGGAATCCCACATACCACCACCAGAACAGGACGTAGACAAGCCCGGCAGTGGCCCAAATCACGAGTGCGTTCATACCGTGGTTTTTCTCCTGTTGTAAACCGAGTCAGACCAAATCCAAATCCAGCAGATTCGCGAGCAACTGGTCAGAACTGATACCTGAGCGTTGCACCGTAGGTGCGCGGCGCCTGCAGAAATTGTGAGGTCATGCCGGTCAACACGAAGGGTGCCGCGGCAAGTGTTGAATAGGATTCATCAGTGGCGTTCTTGACCCAGAGTGCCGCGTCCCAACTGTCATTGCGCCAACCCAGCCGCACATTGACCAGCTCCCGATCCTGCTCGGTATCGGGTGCCTGGTAAGTGGGGTTGGTGTAGTGATCCCCCATAAAACTGTAATCTGTGCGCAGGTAGCCCTTGCCCTCGGCAATGGGCAAGACCAGGGTGGCGGCGAGGCTGCCGCTCCAGTCAGGCGCGAACACTACATCAAACACCTGCAAGTCGCCCTCGGTGTATTCCGCATCCAGATATTGCAGGCCGCCGTCGAGAATCAGGTTGGGCAGGGGCAGGGCGGTGAAGCTCAGGTCAACGCCCTGGGTAGTGGCCTTGGCGGCGTTACTGATAAAGGTGCCGGCGCCGATCGGCTTCTGAGCCAGGAACTGCAGGTCGTCGAACTCCGAGTAGAATGCGGTTGCGTTGAGCTTCAGGCGGTCATCCAGTAGCTGGGTCTTGACCCCCAACTCGTAGTTAGTGGTTTTTTCCTCACTGAATTCTTCTTCGCCCGGCGGGCTGCCCGGGTCGTTAAACCCGGGTGACTTGGTGCCGGTAGCGGCCGAAGCAAACACCATGGTGTCCTCGGTGACAAAATGGCGCAGGCTGGCCAGCCAGGTGAAACCGTCCTCTTCAAGGTTTTTTTGCTGTTCGCCGTCCGTTGGTGTGGCGATCAGGTCAACGAAGGTGGGGATGCCGGGGATATTTGCGGCGGGCGCGCTGGAGAAGTTTTCCGAATAACCCTTCACCGACTTGTCCTCAGCGGTATAACGCAGGCCCACGGTCAGCAGCCAGTCCTCGCTAAAGCTATAGGTCGACTGGCCGAACGCGGCATACACATCGGTTTCATACTGTGCCTTTACAGCGATGTTATCCCCGGGGGCAGCTACAAGCGCCAGCCCCGGCCCGAAGGTTACCGTGCCAACCGAGAGAATGTCTTCACCCAAAAAGGTGAAAGGCTCCGGGTTGTCCCGCTTGTTTTCCTCGTGGAGATAGTAGAGGCCGGCCAGGTACTGTAAGGGGCCATCCAGGTCACTGGCGAGACGGAATTCCTGGGAGAAGGCGTTGCCGGTGTATTTATCGTCAACAAAGGCCAGGATGTCGAATTCCGAGCGGTCGGCATCGGCGGATGACTTGTATTCGTATTCATTCCAGGCGGTGAGCGACGTAAATTGCGCCTTGTCCATATCGTAATTGACTGTTGCGATGACCATATCCGAGCTCATGGTAAATTCGCTGCTCTGGTCGATGTTGTTCTGCCAGTCGTAAGCATCGTTTTTGGGGACAGGCAGGCCGCTGGCGGCCAATAGATCGAGGAATAACCCGGTCTGCCTGGCATCCGCGGCGCAGCAGCGGTCATCCCGGTCCACATGGCTGGCGGTCAGGCCGATGCTCAGATCGTCGCTCGCCAACCACTGCAGTTCGCCGCGCAGGTTCCAGTCTTCCACTGACATCTGGTCCGGCCCTGTGTCATTTTCCAGCCAGCCGTCCTGTTCCCGCCAATTGCCGGACACGCGGTAAGCAAGCTGGTCATTAATCGGGCCGGTGACGGATGCGGTGTAGTCCTGCAGGCTGTAGTCCCCCAGGGTAGCCTCGACATAGCCCTGCGTTTCCTCGAAGTCAGGCCTCTTGGTTGTCACGCTGACCACACCCGCGTTGGCATTCTTGCCATAGAGCGTGCCCTGTGGGCCCTGCAACACTTCAACCCGTTCGATGTCGGTGAGGTCTGACATGCCCAGTCCGGAGCGTCCCATGTAGACCCCGTCAACCACGAATGCCACCGACGCTTCGAGTGCGATTGAGTTCTGGGAGGTGCCGATGCCGCGGATACGGATACCGGTGGCGAAGGGGCTGAGGTTGGTGGAGACGGTCAGCGAGGGGACCAGTGCCGCGACATCCCTCAGGTCGACGACACCTGCGTCCTGCAGGGTGTCAGCCGAAATGGCATTCACCGTCACGGGCACGTCCTGCAGGCTCTCCGCCCGCTTGGTGGCGGTAACAATAACCTCTTCCAGAACGCCCGACTGCGCCAGGGCCTGGGAGCTGGAAACGGCCAGGATCACAGCGGCTGCGAGCGGTTTGACTTTAGTGATGACCATAAATACCTCTTTTATATTTATAGCGGCATAGCTGATGCCATATTTAATTGGCACAAATTATGTTATAAGGTTTCCGGTGTCAAGCTGTTCGGGCTCCCGAATCGTGGTGATGCGGGGTAAACGGATACAAGTAATTGGCGATCGACAGGAGATATGGCGAGATATGGAAGCGAAACGTACACCCGACCACCGATTCGAGAAACTGGAACATTATCCATTCACCCCGAACTATCTGTCAGTGGACGATACCGAGGGCGGCACTCTGCGCATCCACTACCTGGATGAGGGCCACGCTGACGGTGACGTGGTGCTGCTGTTGCACGGCCAGCCCGCCTGGAGCTACCTGTATCGGCACATGATTCCGCCGCTGGTTGAGGCTGGCTTCCGGGTTATCGCCCCGGACCTGGTGGGATTTGGCCGTTCGGACAAGCCCACACGGCCTGAAGACTATACCTACGCCCGCCATGTGGCGTGGATGACTGAGTGGCTGACGAGGCTGGACCTCATCGGCATCACGGTTTTTTTGCAGGACTGGGGCAGCTTGATTGGCCTGCGCCTGGTGGCGGCGTTTCCGGAGCGATTTGCCGGGGTGGTGCTTGCCAATGGCGGGTTGCCCACGGGAATGATTCCTGAGGAGTATACCCAGCCCTTGAAGGAGGCTTACAAGACCCTGCCCGTGGTGAAAGCCGAGGAGTTAGGTGAGCGATTCCGGGATACATCGGGCATACCGGGCTTCTTGTACTGGCGTAAATTTTGCGCCGAGAGCCCGGACCTCGAAATTGGCCAGCTGATGGGAGAGGTGGCCGCAACGCCGTTGTCGGAAGCCGAAATTGCCGCCTATTCAGCACCGTTTCCCGACCAGAGCTATATGAGTGGTGCCCGCCGATTCCCCGGGCTGGTGCCGGTGTTCCATGATGAGCCCGAAGTAGAGGAGAACAAGGCGGCGTGGGAAGTCCTGCGCAAGTTCGACAAGCCGTTCATGTGTGCTTTTTCTGATAAAGACCCGGTTACTGCCGGTGGTGATAAGCCCTTCCTTGAGCGGGTGCCCGGCTGCCGCGGTGTTCAACACAGGACCATCAGCCCCGCGGGCCACTTCCTGCAACAGGATCAGCCACAGCAGTGTGTGCAGGCCATTCTGGACCTCACAGGCCGTTAGGCAAAAACGGGTAGGTTATAGGTGGCAGACCAGACATTAAAGGGGGACAGACCACGTTTAAATGGTTATAGGGGATAGACCGCATTTAAAGGATTTTAAACGTGGTCTGTCCCCCTTTAATGTGTGTTCCCTTTAATGTCCCCAACAACCAATAAATAGGAGTGACGGTATTGTGATCAAGAAACTGCTCACCGCCCTGGCCGTGTTGCTGATTTCCTTGTGCCTTTTTCTCTTCTGGCTGGGATACTTTTCTTCCCGCCCGCCGCTGACCATTGATCCGGCCACCCTGGCGGGTGATGGCAGTACGATCGATTACTGCGAACTCCCGGCGCTTGATGGCGGTGGCAAGGTGGCGGCCGACATTCCCAAGGGCAATACACCCGGCTGCGCTTACTCGCACTTTCCCCTGCCGGTCCTGGCCCAGTGCACGGAGCCCCTGCCAGAGGGTGCCGACGATATCCGGGGCCTTTGGTCAGGCGTGGAGGGCGACCATGTGGGACACCTGGAGCGGGTCGAGCAGTGCGGCAGCCGCACCGTGGTCACTGCAGCGGGCATTATTCACGACTATGGCCCCAACAGTACGGCTGGCCTCAATACCGACGATACCGAGGGCTCGGTACTGTTTACCGCCGGTGCCAACGAGTACTGCATGCGTAGCTCTGCCGC
>JAHEFS010000061.1 GCA_024640045.1 Chromatiales bacterium
CGCAAAAGTCGCGCTGCCCAGCAGGGACAGGATGAACATGTCGGCGCGGACCACCCGGAATGGCGAGTTACCCTCGGCCGCCACGTCCACGCGGATGAAAAACCAGAACCAGTAACCCCCGATACAGACCATCAACGCACCGATGTGCCACAACAAGGGCCAGATGGCCGGCGTGTCGGCTGCGGTTGGATAGGCGTAAATCATCACGGCTGTCGACAAGGCAAAGGCGATAAAGCCGTACATGGTCAACAGGTGCGCGATCCTGCGTTTCGGGTTGCAGAATTCCCCGGAGGTGGCAACATCAACAACCGCGGTTTTGACGGCGTTGGATACCGCCTCGCCGCCACCGACGGAACGGGTGGCATTGGCTTTCTGCTTGCGCATGTTCTCCGAGAAGTACCTGGCGCTCTTCTTGTGTACTACATCAAAAATCGTGCCTGCTGCGACGAGCACAATCATCACGGTGATATAGCCTTGCATCACCGCGGGTGAAAGCCATGACGAGATTTCGGCGAAAGGGTTGCTGGTGAACATGACTTCCATCCTCGGTGGTGAATCTTCGTGTTTCAGATCAGATAATAAGGGTTATTTAATATCTTTTATATTTGATCTTGGTAATATTGCCCTTCACTTCAACCAATTGCAAACACGCCTGGATAAGGCCCCGAACGGGCGATCGGTGCCACCCGGGCGTTCCAATGTAAAAAGGCCAAATAAATGTCAAACCTGATAGATCCCCATGGTGGAAACGGGCTGAACGCCCTGCTGTTGCCTGCCACTGAAAGAGCGGAAGAACTGCAACGGGCTAAAAGCCTGCGACAAGTCCCCATGACCAGCCGCGAAGTTTCGGATGTGCTGATGATGGCCATGGGCGCCTACACCCCCATCGCAGGTTTCATGGGTGAAGCCGACTGGCGAGGTGTTTGCCAGGACATGAAACTCGAAGACGGCTTGTTCTGGCCGATTCCGGTCACCTTGTCCTGTACGCGCGACTTGGCCGATAAGATTCACATCGAGGAAGAGGTCGCGCTGGTCAACGCAGAAAACGGCGAGATTCTGGCCATCATGGAAGTCACCGAAAAATACAGCCCCGACAAGCAACTGGAGTGCGAGCACGTCTATCGCACCACCGACCCGGCCCACCCGGGTGTCGACAAGGTGCTGAACCAGGGCGAGGTCAACCTTGCCGGACGCGTCAGTTGCCTGTCCGAAGGGGAGTATGCCAAGCAGTATCCTGACCTGTACCACACCCCGGCGGAAGCGCGCGCCTTGTTCCAGCAAAATGGCTGGTCCAGGGTGGCGGCCTTCCAGACGCGCAACCCGATGCAGCGGGCGCACGAACACCTGGTGAAGATCGCTATCGAGGTCACGGACGGCGTGTTCATCCACCAGGTCCTGGGCAAGCTGAAGCCGGGAGATATTCCCGCTGAAGTG
Organism: Chromatiales bacterium; assembly: GCA_024640045.1. Taxonomy (GTDB): domain Bacteria; phylum Pseudomonadota; class Gammaproteobacteria; order Xanthomonadales; family SZUA-36; genus WTJD01. The sequence continues at coordinate 1,435 of JAHEFS010000061.1, forward strand.
CGCACCCGGGCCATCCAGGCCATGATCGACAACTATTTCGTTCCGGGGACGGTCATCCAGGGTGGCTACCCCATCGAAATGCGTTATGCAGGGCCGAGGGAAGCGCTGTTCCATGCCCTGATCCGCCAGAATTTTGGCTGCTCGCACCTGATCGTCGGGCGCGATCACGCGGGTGTCGGCAGCTATTACGGGCCGTTTGATGCACACCACATATTTGACACGCTGTGGGAAGGTGCACTGAAAACTCGCCCGCTGAAGATCGATATCACCTTCTTTTGCAACAAGTGTTTCGGCATGGCGACGGGTAAAACCTGTCCCCACGGGGATGAGGACCGTATTCACATTTCCGGGACCCAGCAGCGCGCGATGCTGGCTGAAGGCGCTCCTGTGCCTAAAGAGTTCGGCCGTGAAGAAGTCATCGAAATCCTGCGGGAATACTACAGGAGCCTGGAAACCGTCTGATGGAGGAACCCGGCCACAAACGGGAACCCGATGAACTTCGGAATGTAGCCGGGCCGGACGATGAAGACCGCGGTGAGATCAGCGAAGCCGCGCGTTACGTACTCCAGTATCACGCCAGGGCAGTCAAGCTCAGGGTAGAGGAGTTGTTTCCGGGGGTGATCGCCGCCATTACCGTGGCGATCGCTGCCATGTTTCTGTCCGACCATTACGGGGCGCCGGTGATGCTGTTCGCCTTGTTGCTGGGGATGGCCTTTCGCTTCGTTTCGGAAGAGGGCAAGGGCGTTCCTGGTGTCCATTTCTCTTCACGCTACATCTTGCGTTTTGGCGTTGCGCTGCTCGGCATGCGGATTACCCTTGAGCAGATCATGTCGCTGGGTATTGGCCCGGTGGCACTGGTGATTGGCGCTGTGTTCCTGACCATCGGGTTTGGCATCGCCCTTTCGAAAGCCATGGGAAACGACAACCGTTTCGGCGTTCTGACCGGAGGCAGCGTCGGTATCTGCGGGGCATCTGCTGCGCTCGCCATCGCCGCTGTCCTGCCGCAGGACAAAGACAGCGAACGCAACACCATATTTACCGTGATCGGTGTGACCACCCTGAGCACCGTCGCGATGGTGCTGTATCCCATGGTGGCGAATTATTTCGGACTCGACCAAAATTCCGCGGGCGTGTTTTTTGGCGGGACGATTCATGATGTGGCCCAGGTGATTGGTGCGGGCTACTCGGTTTCGGACCAGACCGGAGACACGGCAACCTTTATCAAGCTGCTGCGCGTGGCCATGCTGGTTCCCGTGGTGTTCACGCTCTCCCTGGTTTTTCGCACTCGCAAGGGAAAAGCGGGTGACGGGCAAAGACGCTGGCTGCTGCCGCCTTTTATCATCGCCTTTGTTTTGCTGGTGGCGCTGAACAGCACCGGTGTTACGCCCGAGCCCGTTCGGGCCTTGTTGGTCGAGACCTCTCGCTGGTGCCTGGTAACGGCCATCGCGGCCCTGGGCATGAAAACTTCGCTCAAGATGCTGTTCGAGGTAGGTTGGAAGCCGGTGTCCATCATCGTGCTCGAAACCCTGTTTATCGCGGGCCTCGTCCTGGCGGGTGTTCTATTCATGGCCTAGCACGATCGAGGGGACAAACATCCTGTATATTTCCAGCCGATGAACAATCTCGACGTTATCCAGCACACCTCGGCCGATTATCTCGGTCTGATGGAAGACCACCTTGAAGGCCGCAGAATTCGCTTCCGCTACATCCGGCCGTTTACCGAGAAAGGTCGTATACCGCCTCCCGCAGAGTGCGGTGATGGCCTGATATTGCTTGGCGGTGGTCCCTGGGGCACGGCCGGTGCTCGTGATTTGCCCTCGCTGGCCGAGGAGATCGAACTGACGCGCGCTTTTCTGGCGCTGAACCGCCCCATCATCGGAATAGGGCTGGGCACACAGATTCTGTGCCTGGCGGCGGGCGGAGGCAGCCAGGCCGCACCGCTCACGTTCGAAGTGGGGCAGGCTCGCCGGGTCAGGGATGATGCGCTCAACGGTTTTTTGCCTGAAATTGTGCCGCACGTTTCCTACATGCGTGACCGCCCGATTTTGCCGCAAGGCGCGGATACCCTGGCGGCCGATGACCATGGCCAACCGGCAATTTTCCAGGTGGGCGACAAGGCATTCGGCTTCACAGGGCACCCGGGCTTCAAACCGGCCATGGCTGAGGACCTGATCATGGAGTTCGAAGAAGGGCCTGCAGACCCGGTTCCCGCCCTGGAGAAACTGCGCCTGTCGATGCACGCGATCGAGGATGCCCTGGTGCCGATGATGACCGGACTGGTTCAGGTCACTGGCCTGATGCAGGTCAGTCGACGAATTTCAATTACACTGGAAAATAAGTAGGTGTGCGCGTAGCGTCCGGTAATTGATGCGGATTAGATTCGCTATTTAAATTAGATTATCGTAATATTTGGAGAACGGTACATCGCTGAGAGCCACTGACTGTGTCCCCGCAGGGCGCACAGGGTGGTTTACGCAGTTTCGAAAAAGGAGAACGACACATGGCTGATAAGCTCATTATCGTGATGGCCAACACGGACCCGCGCAATGGCGAAGAGTTGGGCGCACCCATTTTCCAGGCGACCGTGGCGGCAGCCATGGAATACGACGTGGACGTGATTTGCACGGCCACCTCCGGACGCCTGATGAAGAAAGGCGTAGCAGAAACCCTGTTTGTCAAGGAAGGCTCACCGAAGTCGGTTTACAGCTTCATCCAGGATGCCCACGAAGCCGGCGTCAAGTTCTATTGCTGCTCCCCCAACCTCGATCTGTTTGATATGACCCAGGATGACCTGATACCGGAATGCGAAGGAATTGTAGGTGGTGCCCACCTGATCGAACAGATCATGGAGGAAGACTGCAAGGTTCTGACTTACTAGGCACTGACTGAAGGGAGTTTCAGGCACACCATGTCACACGCTCACGGAACACGCGTACAGGAATTTATTGGCGATCCGGTTTCCGACAGCCCCGCAGTCGGGAGGGAACAACTCAAGGAAATATTCGCGGACATCCAGTCGGATATCCGCTATGACCATGAGCTCAATGGTTGCCTGAATTGCGGTATTTGCACCGCCACCTGCCCCGCGGCGCATTATTATGACTTCAGTCCGCGAGAAATCGTCCAGCTGCTCTGGACCGAGAACCTCGAGGGTATTTACGACGCGATGCAGGAAAAAATCTGGGCCTGCGCCCAGTGCTATACCTGTGCGGCGCGCTGCCCGTTTGGTAATTCGCCCGGCGGCCTGGTGATGCTGATGCGTGAGGCGGCCATCAAGCATGGCATGGAATCGGCCAAAAATGTATTGCGGCCTTTCTCCCGGGTCATGCTGAAGCTCATATCCACGGGCAACCAGCTTTCCCCGGACATGATTACCGCGGATGGCTTTGCTGACTGGGGTCCGAACGTTTCCAAGATTGATGCGCCGCTGGAAATATTGCGTAAGGCCATCCCGATGCCAACGCTGAATACCACCAAGACAGCCTGGGAGGTCAACCTGAAGACCTCGGTCGAGTTGTACACGATCTGGGAAGAGACCGGTGTGCTTGACCAGCTCGAGACCATTGACGAAAACCTGTTCGACGTGATTCTCGACATCATGGATGAGAAGCGCGAAGACCTGGAAGACTGGGAAGACGAGCAGGAAGACGAAGACGACGACGATTGAATTGAGAGGCTGCGAGACAGTGGCCCCACGGAGTAAGAGAGTCACATGAATACTGGAAACGGCGACAACACGGGTGAACGCTTTACCGGACACGGTTCGGAATGGCGTGACTCGGACCTGAACCCGGACGACGCCCGTACGGCGACGGCCTGGGTCGAGCAGGTCATCAACAAGCGCTCCATGCTCACCAACAAGGATCGCGTGGAAGATGTGCGCGACGTTATGTGGGACCTGGAAAAGGACGGCGAGATCGTCGTTCACCGTATCGGCGATCAACACAAGCCGAAGATGGCCAAGACCATTTATGGCTGGGACAAGAAGATCCCCACCAACCAGCTCTGGCATCACAAGTCTTGCGGCCAGTGCGGCAACATCCCCGGCTACCCGGCGTCACTGTTGTGGCTGATGAATGAAATGGATGTCAGCTACCTGGATGAAACCGACCAGACCTCCTGCACGGCCTGGAACTACCATGGCTCCGGTATCGGAAACCTGGAGAGCCTGGCCGCAGTGTTCCTGCGTAACTTTCACCAGGCCTATGTTTCGGCACGCGCACAGGGCCTGCCGGATGGTCATTACTATCCGCTGGTGCATTGCGGTACTTCGTTTGGAAACTACAAGGAAGTACGCGGCTACCTGTTGCAGTCGGCCACTTTGAGGGAGAAGGTCACCAAGATCCTCGGCAAACTCGGCCGGCTGGTCGATGGCAAGCTTTTGATACCGGAAGAAGTGGTGCATTACTCCGAGTGGGTGCACATGATGCGCGGTGAAATTGCGGAGCGTCAGACCATTGATGTGAGTAACATCCGCGCGACCATCCATCCGGCCTGCCACGTGTACAAGATGGTGCCGGAGGACGTAATTTATGATGATGACGTAATGGACGGCAACCGGGTTGCCGTTTCCACCGGTGTTATGCAGTCACTTGGCACCCAGGTCATTGATTACTCGACCTGGTACGACTGCTGCGGCTTCGGTTTCCGGCACATTATTTCCGAGCGTGAGTTCACTCGCTCCTTTGCTATCGATCGGAAGATCAAGGTGGCGGTGGAAGAAGCCCAGGCCGATGTCATGATCGGACACGACACGGGCTGTATTACCACGCTGGACAAGAACCAGTGGATCGGCAAGGCGGCAGGTAAGGACTACAGCCTGCCGGTATTGGCCGACGTGCAGTTCGCGGCGCTGGCATGCGGGGCGCATCCCTATCGCATCGTGCAGTCCCACTGGCATGCCTCGGCGACCGAGGACCTGATGGATAAAATGGGTATCGACTGGCAGGCCAAGAAAGCCGAGTTCGAGGCCTATCTCAAGGAAGTCGAAGCAGGCAAGTTCGACAGCCTGTACGACCCACGCCTGGCGATTACCAGCGGCCCTGGTTTCAAGGCGCTGCCCCGCCCTGGCGCGGAATGAATTGACGAATTGACGAGACTGAACGGGTTACAACCATGGCAAAACCAATACTCGTAGTAGGCGGCGGCCCTGCCGGACTGGCAGCGGCACACTCACTGGCCAGCGTAGGTCGTGACTGCATCCTGGTGGAAAAGGAGGACCGTCTCGGCGGTGCGCCGATCCTGTCGGGTTATCACAAGCTGGTGCCTTCCGGCGAACACGCCAAGGACGCCATCGGCGGCATGGTTGACCGTGTCGTGGGCAACGACCGGATCACCGTGCACACCTCCTCCAAGGTGAGCACCTTCGACGGGGAACCCGGCAATTTCACCGCAGAGATCGACGGGGTTGGCAGTGTCGAGGTCGAATCCGCAATTTTGTGCACCGGATTTACGCATTTCGACTCACTGAACAAGCCCGAATGGGGCTTCGGAACCTATCCGGACGTGGTCAGCACCACCCAGGTAGAGCAGATGATGTCTTCCGGGGCCGGTATTAAATGCCCTTCGGACGGGCGCACGCCGAAACGGGTGGCCATCCTGCTGTGCGTGGGCTCTCGTGACCGCCAGATCGGCCGCGAGTGGTGCTCCAAGATCTGCTGTACGGTTTCGGCCAACATGGCCATGGAAATCCGCGAAGAGCTGCCCGACTGCCATGTATACATTTACTACATGGACATCCGCACATTCGGTCTGTACGAAACCAAGTACTACTGGAAGAGCCAGGAAGAGTTCAAGGTCAAGTACATCAAGGCGCGCATCGCCGAGGTCACCTCGGATGGCGAGCGCCTGATCGTCAAGGGCGAAGACACCCTGGTAAAACGGCCCATCACCATTCCGTTCGACATGGTGGTGCATGCCATCGGCATGGACCCTAACGTGGACAATGCACGTATCGCCAAGACCTTTGGAGTCCAGCTGGAGCAGCATGGCTACATTGGTGAGGGCAATACCTACGGCGCGCTGAATCAGACCTCGCGTCCTGGCGTGCTCGTGGCCGGTTCTGCGACCGGGCCTGAAACCATTGATGATTCGATCGCCCAGGGCACAGCAGCGGCCATGACCGCCCTGCAGCAGCACAGCAGCGCCGCCTGAGGCACACCGGGCGAACCGTGGGCAATAAAGTTTCCAATTTGCGAGCCATCGATACGCAGCAGCGTCCGCACCTGGACCTGAGTGGGCCATTGCTGGGCAGCGCTTTCGAGGTGCTGGCCAAAGCGGCCGAGGCGCAAGGCGGAATCGAACTGTGGATCGACGCGCTGAAGCTGAAAAGCCGCATGTTCCAGCAGGCTTTTGAAACGCCAGAACTGGACCTCGAGGCTTTCAAGGGCTTGTGCGCGTTCATGTCGAGCGTGCGACGGCGGGTCGGGCCCTGGCTGGAGCAGCCTGGTTTTGATGATATGGCCGCTGCCATTGGCGAGTTGCTCGAGGCGCGCACGGACACCAGCGCCACCGACCAGCGGCTGCACTCATTCTGCCAGCGGTTTCCGCAAAACAAGAAACACCGCTGGGTGCGTGATCTCGGCACCGAAATCCTGCACCAGGTGGACCCGGAACGTTACCCGCTGATGAATCGCTGGGTCTGGGACGGCAAGGCCAATACCGGGGTTATTCGCGAGATATGGTACGGCGACAATGTCGATAACATCACATTGCCGGTGCCCGACGGCTACCAGACCTGCCTGGTGCTGCGCGAAGAACTGAGCCAGTTCCTGACAGAAAATGGTGTGTTCCGAGATGTCATCTGGTATGTCGATCTGCTGTTGGCGCAGGTTTACGCCGGCTACATATCTTCCCAGGGTGGGGTCTATCTGCGGGCCGATTTCTCAGCGCCGCACGACCCGCTGGAACATACCCGGCGCATGCTGGGTCTGGACGGAGTCAAGGCCAATACCGGCCGCACCCGCCTGAAAGCCGTCGATGGCGAAGCCCATGTCCTGTCAGAAGATGATCTGGCAGGCGCTGATTGAAGTACTGAAACACAAACCGTGGAAAGTTGAACCATGCCGATTCATGAAAAGTCGCTGATCCGTCCCGAGAACCTGCTCGAGCATGAAAACCTGGTGGTTGACGGGGTCGATGTCTCCGGCCACTGGAGCACCTTCATTCAGGATCGCGTTGTCACCGACTACAACGAGGACATGGAGGAGGAAATCAGTGCCCTGGCGGGTGGAGAGAACATTCACCGCTGCTGGCAATGTGGTTCCTGCACCAACGCCTGTACCGTTCATGCCTTGAACCCCGACTTCAATCCGCGCTACTGGATTTACCTGATTCGCCAGGGTATGGAATCGGAATTGCTGCGTGACAAGGACATCATCTGGCAGTGCGTTTCCTGCCACAAGTGCACGCACGTCTGCCCGCGCGACGTGGTGCCGGAAGGTGTGATGAAGGCCACCGCCCACTGGCTGGAGCTGAAAGGCCACACCGAGAAATCACATTCGATGATTTTTGACGAGATCTTCAGCGAGCAGGTGTTCGAAACCGGCAAGATCGAAGACGGCCGTGTGGTCAAGAGCTTCATGAAGCGTACCGGCCAGGCCCTGCTGCAGGACTGGATGGTCGAGATGGTGAAGGGCATGCTGCGGCACATGCCAATATCCCTGCTGACCAAGATGGGAATGGCTGCCCTGGTCCACCCCCGCACCCGCAACTGGGGGCCGGCGCGTGAGGCCATTCGTGAGTATGTCGATGAACAGAAACAACGCGAAAAGGCCGCGCTGGGCCTGAACGAGCTGGTAGCGCAGGCTGCCGCGGAAGCCCGTTCCGCCGCTGCCAAACAGGAAACCACCCATGTCTGATAAGAACAAGTACCAGGAAGTCGCCTATTATCCCGGGTGTGCCCTGGAAGGCACCGGCCACGCCTACAACCGTTCCACCAAGGCGCTGGGCAAGGCGCTTGGCCTGAAACTCAAAGAAGTGGACAACTGGAATTGCTGCGGCGCCATGGAGGTCAAGAACATCGACCCCAAACTGCAGACTTATTTGTCAACACGCGTGATGTCGATCGCGGCCAACGAGATGAAGCATGATGTGGTCATGGCTCCTTGTAACGGCTGTTACCACAACCTGAAACGTGCCGAATACGACATGAGCAAGGACACCGAAACCATCGAGGTGGTGGACAAGCTGTCGAAAAAAGCGGGACACAAAACCTACCAGGCTGGCCAGGTCGAGACCATCCACGCGCTGGACTGGATCAAGAAAGCGATCGGTGAGGAGGAGCTGACAAAGCGGGTGAAGAATTCGCTCGAGGGCATCAAGATCGCAAACTACTACGGGTGTATGTACACACGTCCGCGCCACATCTTTCCCGAAAAGGACCAGGGTGGCGACAGCGAATCAACTTCCAAGCCGCACTTCATGGATGACCTGCTGGCCGCTGCCGGCGCCGACAACGTGGATTTCCCGCTAAAGACCGCTTGTTGCGGTGGGGCCCATACGCTGTCCGACAGTGATACCTCGACCCGCCTGGTGGCAAACATTCTGCAGGCCGCAGAAGCCTCGGGCGCCGAGGTGATCGCCACTGAATGCCCGACCTGTCACAGCGGTCTGGAAATGCACCAGATCCGGGCTGAAAAGCGCCTTGGTATCAAGACCAGCGTGAAGGTCATCTACTTCACCCAGTTGTTGGGAATGGCGCTGGGCCTCAAGCCCCGCAAAGTCGGCATCCAGGAAAACGTGTCCGACTCCATGGGCTTTCTCAAGGACCGGGGGCTGGCATGAAATCATTGGCCGATATCGGGCAGAGCCTGCGGTCGGCCATCGATGGCAAGTCACCCTCGTCCAGCGCGGAGGACCTGCTGCAATTGGGTGAAGAGACACTGGAGCACTGGGCGCTCGCGCGCGAGATGGAACCCACCCGGGACCAGCGCGAGGGCTTTCGCCTGCTCGCCCTGCATCGCCAGGGCGCTACGGATGAACCCAGTTTCAACGCTTGCCGTGAGACCTGCCGCGAACTGGTTTACCATTACAACCTGGTCACCATGCAACCTGACCACGAGGATCAGGCCCAGCGCCTAAAAATGATGGCGTTGGTCGCCAACCACCTCTACCTCTTCGTCACTGGCCGCATGGAGACCCGTCAACTGGGTGACTTCTGTTGCTCATCCAGGCCGCTGCACGCGGAACATCGAGGGAGCTAAGAAAAATGCCAAACGTACGTGGATGCAACCTGCCAGACGACCTGCTCTATGACGTGGAAAACCATACCTGGTTCACAGAGACGGGTGACGGCAACGTCCGGATCGGCATGACCACCATCGCCACCGCCATGGCCGGTCAGCTGGTCGCTTTTACACCAAAGAAAGTGGGCCGTTCAGTTCGCGCCGGTAAATCCTGCGCAACGGTAGAATCCGGCAAGTGGGTCGGTCCGGCCAAATCCGCCGCAGGCGGTGAGGTCGTTGGGGTCAACGAAGAAATTGTGGCCAACCCCAGCATGGCCAACCAGGACCCCTATTCCGCCTGGCTGGTCGAAATCGCCCCGGAAGACTGGGCTTCGGTCAAGGGCACGCTGACACCGGGGGCTGAAGTTGCTGGCCCCTACGAGGCCAAGATGGAGGCCGACGGCTTCGCCGGCTGCGGCTGACCGTTCAGAATGTCTTCATGAGATCAGGGACCACCGCCAGCGATTGGCGGTGGAAGCCGATCAGCCGGAAACACTGGGTTCGGGTACCGTGAAAAACTTCAGCCGGTCCAGGTCACCCTCTAGATGGTATTCCTTCGGGGCCTGATCGCCCTCCTGTTCCCCGGCCAGTTTAGCGGCCAGTTCGCGGGCTTCTGCAATAAATGCGTTATAGAGCATTTTTCGCTCATCCACGCTGAGCACCCGTGACTGGTAGCCCTGGCACTCCAGTGCATCGTCGAGCGAAAAACCTTCCAGCGTGACGCAATCGCATTTGTGGATCCAGGCGCCCGTGTTCATGTCGAAGTTGTACTCCGGCAAAAAACGGTAGCCATGCGCGGCGATGAATTCGATCGCATCGAGAATGAAGTCGACTTCCAGGTCATCCATTGCATAGTGCAGGCTGACCCGGCACCAGCCCGGTTTGATTCCGCAATATCCGGCATTGATGGCCCGGCGGTATTCCTCGGAGGTGTCGTGATCGATATCCAGTAGCCGGTGTCCGTAGGGTCCGGCACAGGAGCAGCCGGCGCGAGACTGTATGCCGAACAGGTCATTGAGCAGGGTGGTGACGAACTTGGGGTGCAGGTATTTGCCGCGTGCGTCCTTGAGGTTGAAAGAAACGATACTGATGCGTCTTTCCGGGTCCTGGTTGCCCAGGATTTCGATGCGTGGATTATCACGCCAGCGCTCGAAAGTGTGCTGCAGCAACTCGTGCTCGCGCCGCTCGATTGCCTCGACCCCGACCCGGTCCTTGATCTGGAACGCCATGCCCGCCTTCAGGATTTGCAGTACCCCGGGGGTGCCGGCTTTTTCCCGCTCCTCGATATCAGCGATGAAGTCCTCGCTGTCAGGCCCGACATAATCGACGGTCCCGCCGGCGCTGACGCTGGGTGGCAGCTCGCTGTGATAGACCCGCTTGTTAAAAACCAGCACGCCGGATGAACCGGGCCCGCCCAGGAACTTGTGCGGTGAAATGAAAATCGCATCCAGCGAGGCGTCACCGGTGTACTTGCCGGCAGGCGGATTCATGTCAATTTCCACGTAGGGCGCACTGGCGGCGTAATCGAAACAGGCGATCGCGTCATACCGATGCAGCAGCGCAGCAATTTCATGGACGGGTGTGCGCATACCGGTCACGTTCGAGGCAGCTGAAAATGAACCCACCCGCATGCGCCCCTGGTAAGCCGGGTCCTGCAGCAGTTGTTCGAGGTGCTCGAGGTCGATGGCGCCATCCGGCGTGAGGTTGACCTCGACCACTGTGGCCAGGTTCTGGCGCCAGGAAATTTCGTTGGAGTGGTGCTCATAAGGGCCTACGAAAACCACCGGTTGACGCTTGCGAAGATACTCGCCAAATCGGCTGTCGGCCTCCTCGCCCAGCAGATCCTTGAGCATATGTGTCAGGTTTTGCCGGGTTGCCGGCGGCAGCGCAACACCGATGATCTGCTGTAGTTTGTCGATTGCCCCGGTGGCGCCGCTGCCCACGCAGACAATGCGCCCGTCTGGGCCGGCATTGACCGATTTCTTGATGGCATGTTCCGCCTGTTCCAGCAAATGCGTCATCGAGCGTCCGCTGATGTCGTCTTCCGTATGGGTGTTGGCATACACGCGTTGCAGGTTATGAATATAGCGTTCGACCAGGCCGAGACATCGCCCCGAGGCCGTGTAGTCGGCGTAGACCATCAGCCGGTCACCGTAAGGCGTATTGACCGTGGCATCTGCGCCAACGATCTGGCTCCTGAGAAAGTCGAAATCCAGCTTGCAGGGGTTTGTCATGTTTCACCCGGAACAGAACGATTAAGAACAGGGACGGCGGCGCCGAAGTTCCGCCCAATTGTACCCGTCAAACTGTCAGCGCGCAGTGCGGTCGTCTTCGTTCCCACACCGTAACGGCGTTACAATAAGAGGTTAAATCCCCGCGAATTCACAGCAGGAGCCGCAACCATGCTCGACCAGCCAAAAACCGCCCTGAAACTCAAAAACCCGCATCTGTTCCGCGAACAGGCTTACGTCGATGGCAAATGGACGGGAGCTGATAGTGGTGAGGTCTTCAAGGTGACCAATCCGGCTGATGGCAGCCTGCTGGCGGAATTGCCCAACCAGGGTGTTGAAGAAGCCCGGAACGCCATCGAGGCAGCCAATGCAGCATGGCCTGCCTGGCGAGCCAAAACGGCCAAGGAGCGTGCTGGCATTCTGCGGCGCTGGTTCGACCTGATGCTGGCCAACAAGGATGACCTGGCCGCCATCATGACGGCCGAGCAGGGCAAGCCCCTGGCGGAATCTGCAGGTGAAATCATGTATGGCGCCTCGTTTATCGAGTGGTTCGCCGAAGAAGGCAAACGCCTGTATGGCGACGTGATACCCACGCACATGCCCGACCGCCGTATCGTGGTCATCAAGCAGCCCATTGGCGTGGTGGCAGCGGTCACGCCCTGGAATTTCCCGAATGCCATGATCACGCGTAAAGCCGGTCCGGCGCTCGCGGCGGGTTGCCCGATCGTCATCAAGCCGGCTTCTGAAACCCCGCTCTCGGCCCTGGCGCTGGCGGTGCTGGCCGAGGAAGCGGGTATTCCGGCAGGCGTCTTCAATGTGCTGACGACCACCAGGTCCCGCGAGATTGGCAAGGAACTGACCGAGAGCGCACTGGTGCGTAAGTTCTCGTTCACCGGCTCCACCGAGGTCGGCAAAGTGCTGATTCAGCAGTGCGCCTCTACCGTGAAAAAGGTCTCCATGGAGCTGGGTGGCAACGCCCCGTTCATCGTGTTCGATGACGCTGATGTCGATGCCGCCGTTGAGGGCGCCATCATCTCCAAGTACCGCAATGCCGGCCAGACCTGCGTCTGCGCCAACCGCGTGTACGTCCAGGATGGGGTGTACGACGAGTTCGTGGAAAAATTCACCAATGCCGTGAAAGAACTGAAGGTCGGGCGCGGCGATGAAGCCGGCGTCAATATTGGTCCGATGATTTCTGAAAGCGCGGTGGCCAAGGTCGAGGAACTGCTGAACGAGTCCCTCGGCAAGGGCGCGAAGGTCGTCGAGGGTGGGCAGCGGCACGCTCTTGGCGGGTTCTTCTACCAGCCCACAGTGGTGCGTGATGTCACCGCCGATATGGCCTTTGCCACCGAAGAAATCTTTGGACCGGTGGCGCCCATCTTCCGGTTCAAAGACGAACAGGAAGTCATTGACCTGGCGAACGCCACTGAATTCGGCCTGGCTTCGTATTTCTATGCACGCGACCTGGGCCGCGTCTGGCGCGTGGCGGAAGGCCTGGAATACGGCATGGTGTGTATCAACGACGGCATCCTTTCCACCGAGGTGGCGCCGTTCGGCGGCGTCAAGGAATCCGGGCTGGGCCGCGAGGGCTCGAAATATGGCATCGAGGAGTTCGTCGAGATCAAGTACATCACGATGGCGGGATTGGGTTCGTAGTCAGGGACTAGGGACCAGGGACCAGGGACCAGGGACTAGGGACTAGTAAGAGCAGCCTCCTGTCCATTCTCTGGTTCCTGGTTCCTAATCCCCGGTCCCTGCCCAAACACCTCAACTCTTGATTTAAACGACAGGTAACGCAACATGCAGCCCCCATTCGACCTACCCTTCATCCGCAGCCAGTTTCCTGCCTTCAGCGAACCGACGCTGAAGGGTTTTGCGCACTTCGAAAATGCCGGCGGCTCTTATGCCAGCGGCCAGACCATCGAACATCTGCGGCGGTTTTACGTCGAGACCAAGCTTCAGCCCTATTACGATTTCGCCCCCTCGCGCCGCGGTGGTGAGTTGATGGACGCTGCCCGCGAACGCATGGCGGGCTGGCTGAACGTGGGGGTCAATGAAGTGCATTTCGGCCCATCCACCTCGCAGAATAATTACGTCCTGGCGCAGGCCCTGCGCGGCTGGCTGAAACCGGGCGATGAGTTCATCGTCACCAACCAGGACCATGAGGCCAACGTGGGTGCCTGGCGGCGGCTGGAAGCGGACGGCATCGTGATCCGCGAGTGGCAGGTCGACCCGGCAACGGGAGAACTGGATCCTGACGATCTCGAGGCCCTGCTCAACGACAAGACCCGGGTGGTGGCCTTCACGCATTGCTCAAACCTGGTGGGCAGCGTGAACCCGGTGCGGCAACTGACGGACAAGATTCACGCGGCGGGCGCAATCGCCATTGTTGACGGTGTTTCCTTCGCCCCGCATGGCCCGCCCGATCTCGAGGCGCTGGGTGTCGATGTTTATACCTTTTCCACCTACAAGGTTTACGGGCCGCACCTGGGCGTCATGTTTCTGCGTCAAACACTAAACGAGGCCTGGCCCAACCAGGGCCATTTCTTCAATGCGAAGAAAGCCACCGCGAGATTTACGCCGGCCGGCCCCGACCACGCCCAGGTGGCCGCCATCAATGGCATGATCGATTACCTGGAACTGGTGCATGATCATCACTTCGACGAAGCGGATGCCGCGCTTGCAGAAAAATCCCGTCGCGTGCACGACCTGTTCCAGCAACAGGAGCGAAACCTGTTGCCGCCCCTGCTGGATTTCATCGCTGCGCACCCGAAAACGCGCCTGATCGGCCGTGCTGATACGAATAACCGGGCGCCCACCGTGGCTTTTGCCATCGAGGGTCAGACCCCGGCCGAATTGGGGTCAAAGCTGGGCGAGCAGGGTATTGGTGTGGGCGTGGGCGATTTTTACGCCTATCGCCTGGTCGAGGCGTTGGGTATCGATAACGCCACTGGCGTGGTGCGTACCTCTTATGTGCACTACACCAGCCCCGAAGAGATCAACCGTCTGATCGAGACGCTGGATCAGTTGCTGTAGGAG
>JAHEFS010000171.1 GCA_024640045.1 Chromatiales bacterium
TTGACAGGGTGGCGTGCTCGGCGACGAGGCGCAGTGTGAATTTCTCGCCACCGCCACCGATCATCAGCGGAAGCGGTGCTCTCACCGGGCCGGGATTGAGCCTGGCCAGCCGTTCCTTGATGAGGGGCAGTCCCACCTCCAGCGCCTGCAGGCGGCTGACCGCGGTGCCGAACTCGTAGCCGTATTCTTCGTAGTCGCGCTTGAACCAACCGGACCCGAGTCCCAGAATGAAACGACCGTTACTGATGTGGTCGATCGTCCTGGCCATGTCAGCGAGCAGTTGCGGGTTGCGGTAGGAATAACAGCTGACCAGGGCGCCAATTTGGGCCTTCGAGGTATCAGCCGCCATCGCAGCCAGCAGGGTGTACGCCTCGAAATGCGATGCGTCGGGATCGCCATAAAGCGGGTAGAAATGATCCCACACCCAGAGGCTGTCGACCTCCAGGTCGTCTGCCGCACGCCAGGCCGCGCGCATATCGGCAACGCTCGTGGCTTGTGGGTGGAGTTGAACGCCAATTTTCAATGTCTGTTCTCCTCGCGTTTTGATCAACGCGTTCCGTTGGCCAATACCCGGCAGTATAAAGCTTACCGAACCTCGACAAACCCGGCCCGGGCACCGATCAGGCCTGAGAGACCTGTCCGGCCTCGGCCTCGAAGTCGCCTTCCAGTCCTTCTTCCAGTTCCTTGTCCGATTCGCGGTATTTCGCGGCGAAGGTCGCGATGATCTCGGTGAACGGTACGTCGGCATAGGTGCCACGAAAACGGATGTACTCCATGTGGCGTTTGCCTTCACGGTCGAATTCGTGGAACAGGGAATCGGCCCGGCCGTCGAATTCGAGGGGCCTGATGCCGAACTTGTCGCACAGTGATTTGTTGAAGGTGGGCGTTGCTTTGACCCATTTGCCCTCGAGATACAGGTCGCAGTAGGAATGCCAGTAGAAAATGTCGGTGCCAAGGGATTCCAGCAGCCGCGGCGTGGCCAGGTGGTTCCTGACATCGGCGTATCCGACGCGGGCCGCAATGCCCTGGGTTCGGGCGCAGGCGGCGAGCAAGGCCGCCTTGGAGACACACCAGCCGCGCCCTGACTGCAAGCAATCACTGGCGCGGTAACTTGTCTTCTTGCCCATCGGCAGATAAGGGTCGTAATAGATGTTGTCCCGGATGGCATAAAACAGCCGCAGGACCCGGTCCAGGGGGGTCTCGGCCTGGCCAGCGATGTCCGCCGCATGGCCGATGATCGCCGGGTGGTCGCTGTCGACGAATTCGCCTGGGACAAGGTATTGGCGGTGATCCGATGAGTCTGTCATTTCTGAACGTATCCCTGTTGTGCGGTCATCCACCGGTGTTTGGGGTGTCCGATCCACGCCGACCACGCGCCTCGATCTGGCCCACGAAGTCGAGTATCAGCCGGCTCAACTCATCCGGCGCTTCCAGCGGGATCCAGTGGCTGAGTCCTTCGAGCCGTTCGTAGCGCCAGTCGCTGTCGACGAATTCCCGGCTGCGGGTCATCTGGCTTTCGGCCAGAGCAAAGTCACGGGACGACCATATGCCCAGCGCCGGAACAGAGCAGCGGGGGTGTTTCGCAGTCAGCACGCGGCGCAGGTTGGCGCGGTACCAGCTGAGCCCCGCCGTCAGGCGTCCGGGGCGAGCCAGGTCTTGGATCCAATGGTCTGCCTCGGGATAGTTGCGCACCCACTTGCGAAACCTGGCGAAATTGTCTGCGCTCAGATACCACTCGGTCAGGCCGCGTAACTGGAACAGGAAGGTGTACAGACCTTTGCGTTTCTGCTCCAGCCCAGCGTTCGCATAGGCTCGTGGGTGCCCCACAGAGATTGCGGTGAGGCTGTGAAAGCGTTCGGCGTGCTCGCCGGCAAGAAACCAGCCGATCACGGCGCCCCAGTCATGCCCCACCAGGTGTGCTTGATCAACACCGAGCGCATCCAACAGTCCGATGGCGTCACGAACGATGTGTTCGATGCGGTAATTCGCGGTCCCGCGGGGAGCGTCCGATTCTCCAAAGCCGCGCTGGTCCGGGGCGATCACACGATAGCCGGCTTGCGCCAGCAGCGGCGCGACCTTGCGCCACAGTGCATTGGAGTCCGGAAATCCATGCAGGAGCAAAATGGCCGGCCCGTCACCGACATCGTGCACGTTGAGCACGACGTCGCCAACGCTGATTGACTTTCCCTCAATGCTCACTGCACTCCTTCCCGCCCCGGATCGGTACCCGGCTTGATGGGGGAGGGCGCCGACTCACAGAATGCTCTTGCCCATGGCGCTGAGAATCAGCTCCAGTGCGCGTTTTGCGCTGATGTTGCGCTCATCGAGAAAGGGGTTCAGTTCGACGATTTCCATCGACAGCAGGCGCCCGTTGTCCGCGCAGTATTCCATCAATAGATGCGCCTCGCGGAAGCTGACCCCACCGGGGACCAGCGTGCCCGAACCCGGTATCACCGTGGGGTCGCAGCCGTCTACATCAAAGCTGACGTGGAAGCCAGCCGTGCCGTCGTTGACGACTTCGAGCGCGCGCCGCGCCACGGTGGCCATGCCATGCTCGTCGATCTCGCGCATGGTAAAAGCGTGAATGCCCGAGTCCCGGATGATCTTGCGCTCGCCTGCATCGATGGCCCGAATGCCGATCAAGGCGACATTTTCCGGCTTTATTTTCGGACTGAAACCCAGGATGTTTTTCAGGTCGTCGTCGCCCTTGCCCAGCAAGTGGGCCAGTGGCATACCGTGGATGTTGCCACTCGGTGACACGCCAGGGACGTTCATGTCGCCATGAGCATCGAACCATATCAGCCCGATGGATTGGTCCTGTTCCCGGTAATGAGCCGCGGTGCCCGCCACGGTGCCCATGGCAATGGAATGGTCACCACCCAGCACCAGGGGGAACTCACCCGCGTCCACGACCTCTCTGACCCGATTGGCGAGGCGCGTGCAGACATCGAGAATCTGCGGCTTGTAACGGGCGTGCTTGTCTTCCGAGCGCCGTGTTTCCATGGCCGGGGCAGGGATATCCTCCTCCAACGCCACGTCGTAACCCATGCGGCGCAGGGCGTTGCCAAGGCCGGCGATGCGCAGTGCCGAGGGGCCGACGTCAGTGCCGCGGCGGCTGGCGCCGAGATCCAGTGGCACACCGATGATGCGCACGGTACGGTTGCTCAGGGCGGTCATGGGGTAGGGTGCTCTTGTGAGTAGGGGTTGCGCCAGCTGAGCGGCACCAGGCTGGAGATCGGCACGGGTCTGGAACTCACCCACAACACCAGTCGGTAACCGTCGGTAAACCAGGGGTCGCCGGTGAGATTACCGCGCGGCTGCTCCATTGGCACCTCACCAACGCCGCCCACATAGCCAAAGGCTTTCAGGGACTGGGCGTAGGCGAGGTTTTCCAGCAGGTATTCGCGGGTTTCATCGACGTTGGGGTCGATCTTATGCGTGGTGATCGTCTTCCTGGTGAATCGCACGCCGATATCCCGGCTGATCTGGCCGAGCCAGACCGGCAAACCCTGGTAGGTGACGCGCGACATCCAGAGGCGCAAGTGATTGCGTTCGTGAATGTTATCGCGGGCTTTCTGAAACGCGACATCCTGGGGTCGTTCGAACACGTACAGGCTGCTGACCGGCGAGTAGCGGTATTCGCCCCCACTGAGGAAGGATTTCATGGTCTTCCAACCCGAGGCCCGGGTCACCGTCTCGGTTTCATCCCAGCCTGCGCGAATGAACGCGGTATAGACGTCCATGGGCATACCGATCAGAACGAGGTTTAGCGGGTCGCCCGTGTCATTTCCGTCTTTGTCTCTTACGCAGCACTCGTATTTTTCGATTTCGGCGATCAGTTGTTCTTGCTCCAATTCGCGCCACTGGTCCTCTGCGTAGAGGTTGCGCCAATCAACCGCGTAGTGGTCGATCTGCAGGCCGGGCACGGGGATGAAGAAAGTGAAGGTATCGAAGTCGTTTGCGCCGACGATGTCCACGTTGAACGCCTTGGTGCCCTCATCCAGCTTGGAAAATACGAATCCGCTCAACTGCTCACTGGGCTGAACCACCAGGCTTATGCTTTGGTCAATGAAGAACTCATCGACCAGGGATTCAGGTTGTTGCGATTGGGTTGCGTCGAGGTTGGCCACTTCCAGGGGTGGGAAATACTGTGGGTCCAGACCAACGGGCAGAAACGTGATCGCTTCCTCGCGGTTGTTCTCGATCTTCAACCAGACGGGTTGAATGCCTCTCTTATACAAAGGCTTACCAAACATCTCAGCAGTCTCCCTGGCGCTTGGGACGGCCGCGGAAACGCGCACGCCGTTGTTTTCCTGCGTCTGGATTCGCTCACGGTAGTCGCCTTCCGGAATCTGGCCAACCGGCTCGGGAGTGGCCGCGCAGGCCGATAGCAGAACGGCGCAGCACACCG
>JAHEFS010000062.1 GCA_024640045.1 Chromatiales bacterium
CATGCTTGAATACTCCTGTTATCGCACTCGAAAAGATCTTGGCTTACTCATTGCCATAACCAACGGCGGCGAGCAAACAGCCGAAGATGGCGACGCCAGAGACGATACGCACGTTGTTCCACGTAACCACGCCCGTTTCCAGGGGTAGCCATCCCAGAACACCAAAAACGAGGTATGGCCCCGACATGATGATGAGCACGATTCCCAATCGGACCATCCAGGTTCGTGCTGGATGTCGCTCGTTACCCTTTCTTTGCCACCTGATCATGACTTGTCTCGCCCTATCAAGACAGGACTGACAGGAAGCGAGAGGGTGGTCGCTTCACATTCAGTTTTAAGGTGTTGCACAATTATTGTATAAACATAGCAAAATATTCCGTAAATAATAGCATATTATTTATACAATATCTATACATGCTTATACTTTACGAGTAGCTGACCTCGGATCTGATAAATGATCGCTTTTGGCCGCAAGGCTGCATCGAATACCTCTCCAGAATCGCTAGTCGTCTTGTTCTTCAGCGGATCTTCTGAATCAACTCCAGCCATTCGCTATCCGGGCCCCTCTGCAGGGCGATACAACGACCGGTGTACAGGGAATCTTCCAGCGTGATGGGTGTAAGCTCCGAAGGTATCCGCTCCACCACCACGCTGACCATCGCCAGTCCCGGAGGAAGCTGTCCGGGGGTTCCTGGACGCATTTGAGCACTGGCTGGATACGCATCGGTTTCGATACGGAAGGCCTGTTCCATCACCAACGAGGCAATATCGAAACGCGCCTGTTCAGGGTCGAGTCCATGCGCCGCCGCCAACACCTTGATCGGGAACGCCCTTCGCTCGGTAGTGCGGACACAGTGAGGCCGGTAAAACTCCAGTGTTCGCGGCTGGTCGGAGACGCCCAGAACGCAAATGAAAACACGATCAACGTCCGATCGGGCTGAACCATAGATCTCCCGCATGCCGTCGTGGCGCATCTCGGTCAGGTACAGCACTTCGTCACCCGGGCCGACAACCTGAAGCGCGATCACGGCTCCATTGTTCAACAGGTCACGCGGCCCACCAATAATCCGAAAAGGTGAATCGGCGAGTCGTTCCGCCACTGCGTACACGTCACGTACGTGGAACTCCGCCGCATTCCAGCCGTATGTTTTCAGCGGAGCGTAACCTGGCACCTGCGGGGCTTCGATGAAGCGCAGGTAAACGGGCTCACCGCTGGCTGGGCGCAATATCCGGTACCGACTCCCACAAACCGCGGGGGCGGACCAGAACGCAGCGAGGGCGTCACTAACGACGCCCTCCTCTATCTGTCCATAGCCGAGATAACGCTCGAAGGCCGCGCAGGAGGCAGCCACATCCGGCACGGTCCACGTGACCGCGTGGACCGACCGAAACCGCATTCGCCCAGACCTCAGTCGTGTGAGTGCGGCACGTGCCCGTGTTCATGATCGTGATCATGGTCATGGCCATGCTCGTGGTCATGCACGTGGTTGTGCGATTTCCAGTGAGCGTGCTGCTTCCCGTCGGAAACACTCGCTGCCTGGTGGTTGAAACCTTCGCCGCGCAACACCTGTGATTGCTCGAAATCCTCCGGCCCATGCGGATGATTGTGCGCATGGCTGACCATCCAGCGGTACAGCAGCGGGTCACGCTGGTAGACACGGGCGGCAGAGCGCAACTGGTTTTCGACCGGTGTCGTCCACGGGTTGTAGTGGAAGTGGTTGAACAGCTTGGAATCCACCCGGCCCAGGGCGATACACCCCAGTTCGCTGGCGAAAGCGCCGTGGTTGATATACGCCGGGCGCCAGAAATAGCCGCCGGTGGGCACGTCGCCGAATTGCATCATCCAGGAAGTCCCCCACAGGTGGTAAGACTCCTCAGCACAATCATGGTAGGAAATATTGTCCTGGTAGAACGCCGGCGTCATGCAGTACAGGAAGGTCATGGCGTGCGAGATCGGGTTGTAGTTCAGCAACTTGATCAGGCAGCCGGCCGCTACTGAGGGCTTGGCCACGTTACCCATGGCCCAGGGGATATCCATGTAGGAATCCACGTCGTGGTACAGGTCAGCCTGCGCCAGCGGATGATGTTGCTCCGCTTCCACCAGGCTGGGCTCGCCAGTGTTGTACATCATCAAAACCAGCGCTCCATCATCGGTGCTGATGGCCGGCATCGCGTAGCCAGCGGGAATGAATCCGTAATGGCCCTTGCGCAAGGTGCGGTCGCCGTATTGCAGGGAGCCCTCGATGACGATGAATTCCAGCTCCGACCAGGAATAGCCCGGCGTCTGCCGGTAACCGCCGTCGAACTGCACGGTCATGGTGCAGGCGCCGGTATCGCCATCCAGGCTGAGCATCTTGTAACGCATGCCGCGGCCGAAACCCGGCAGGTTCATGTTTTTGAAATGAACGTCGCGATCGCAGAAAGGTTCTATGTGGGGACGTGCCATATGTGATCTCCAGTCAATCTATATTCAGGGAATGGTTGCGCGTTGGGTCAGAGATCACTCGTCGTCCACGCCATACTTCCAGACCACCTGGTCTTTACGCCCTTCCGGTTTGACCGGCAACTTTTCCTTGGCGATGAGCACCTTTTCATCCCCGTCCACGTTGAAGCCGATCGTAGTGATCCGGTCAAAAAATTCCTGGTACCACTTGGCCCGCACGGGCTTGATCTCATCCATCGATTGTTCGATCTTGCTGAACCGGGCTTCCTGCTCGGTGATCTCCTCTTCCAGCCAGGCTTCTTCTTCCGAGCTGCGCTCGTGGTCGATATGCAAATTCTTAAAGGTCATAGCATGCTCCTGCTTATTACTCCGTAGTCTTACTCTCTTTTTCCGGCACGCGGGTCTCGCCCGCGGCCAACATCTCCGCAATTTTTTCTTCGGTCAGCCCCGCTTGCCGCAGCACTTCGATACTGTGCTCGCCCAGGCGCGGGGCCAGGCGGCGAATGGACACGGGGGTTTCGCTGAAATTCGCCGGGTAGGAGGCCATGCGGATGGTGCCTTCTTCCGGGTGCTCCACCACTTGCCAGAAACCACTGGCATCGAGGTGCGGGTCATCCACCAGGTCGTCCAGGTCATTGACGACCATCATCGGTACATTGGTGTCACCCAGCAGTTCGAGCCACTCACTGCGCGGTCGGCTGCCAATGATTTCACCGGTGACCCGATAGGACTCGTCGATGTTCTTGAGCCGTTCGGTCATGTTGATAAAACGAGGATCTTCCGCCAACTCGGGCCGTTCGCCGACCTCGCAAAAAGTGCTCCAGTGGGCGTCCCAGTAAGGCAGCACCGCGAGGTAAAGGCCATCCTTGCAGCGATAAGGTTTGCGGTGTTCCGCCATCAGCCGCGGATAGCCGGCATGGCCGATGGGTGGCTCGAAGGTCTGGCCCCAGAGGTGTTCCACCATCAGCCAGGAAACCATCGATTCGAACATCGGCACCTCGATCTCCTGGCCGCGGCCAGTTCGCTCCCGGCTGAACAACGCAGCCATCACTGCCTGCGCCACGTACAACCCGGTGGTCTTGTCCGCCACCACCGTGGGCAGGTAGCGGGGTTCACCCAGGACTTTCTCTTGCAGCGCGGCTATGCCGCTGGCGGCCTGGATGGAGTCATCCAGAGCGCCCTTTTGCCCATAAGGCCCCTGCTTGCTGTACCCGTAGGTCGCGCAGTAGATGACCTCGGGATTCACGGCTTTGACAGCTTCATAGTCGAGCCCCAGGCGTTCCATGGCGCCCGGCCGGAAATTGTGGATGACAACATCCGCCTCTTCGATAATCTTCAGCGCCGCCTCGCGGCCGTTCACCGATTTCAGATTCAGCACCAGACTGCGCTTGTTGCGGTTGCAGTTGATAAACAGCGAGGCCATGTCGCGGTGCTTACGGTAGGGCCCCAGGTTGCGATTGGTATCGCCTGCCGGGGGTTCGATCTTGACAATGTCGGCCCCCAGGTCACCCAGGATCTGGCAGGCATAAGGCCCCAACACCACGCTGGTCATCTCAACGATGCGGACGCCCTCCAGCGGCGCAGTCATGCGGCAACCCCGAGGTTCTCATCAAGCCCATAGATGCGCAGCACGTTCTCTCGCATGAATTTTCTCCGGACCTCTGGTTTCAGGCCCAGTGCATCGATCTCTCCGACCGTGCGCTCGAACCGCAACACCGGGAAATCCGTCCCGAAAATCACCTTGTTCTGGCCGTAACTGTTGATGTATTTCACCACGGACGGCGGCCAGTATTTCGGGCTGTGGGCATCGGTGCTGATATAGACGTTTTCGTGTTTCCACGACATCGCGATCATTTCTTCGTGCCAGGGAATTCCCACGTGGGTGCCGATCAATTTGA
Organism: Chromatiales bacterium; assembly: GCA_024640045.1. Classification (GTDB taxonomy): domain Bacteria; phylum Pseudomonadota; class Gammaproteobacteria; order Xanthomonadales; family SZUA-36; genus WTJD01. The sequence continues at coordinate 4,342 of JAHEFS010000062.1, forward strand.
GCTCAGGCAAGTCACAGGCAATGTCGTCCAGGTAAAGCGGCCGACCAACTGAACGGCAGCGGTGTTCTTTTGAGTAAATCAATGACTGCCCGACCTGCATCTGAACGGGAACGCCCAGCTCGATGCACTTGGCATAGAAAGGGTAATAGCGGGCGTGGTTGGGCTCGAGATCGAACCAGTGCGGGTACAGGTGTGCGCCAACAAAACCCAGCTCTTTCACTGCGTATTCGAGACTACGGACGCCTTCCATACCCTGGAAAGGATCGATCCCGATCAAGCCGGAGAAACGCTGTGGGTAACGAGCCACCGCATCCGCCACCACCTCTGGCGGCATGTGGTAACACCCCGGCAGCCCCACCCGGCCGGACTTGGCCGCGACCAGGAAACCATGGCCGATACCGGCCCGATCCATTTCGGCCAGCATGTCTTCCAGGCTGATACCTGCACTGGAATGCTGACCCTTGACCTTGTCCATGAAAAACTGATCGGTCCAGCCCGGGCGGTGCGACAACGCCTCCGGCGTCCAGATATTGACAACGGCGTCGATGGCCGAATAATCACTCATGCCCAATCCTCATCATTCCAACCTCATCAATTCAGCCTCACAACCCCAGGAAAGCCATGCCGGCACCGCAGGCAAACAGCGTAAAGCCCGCCAGTGCGTGCCCGTATTGCGCCAACCCATCGAAACGCAGTTTGCGCAAACTGGTAAACATCAAGGCGACAGCCGCCAGCATGGTGACCACGGTTACCGTGCCAAAGACCGTCGTCACGGCAATCACACCCGGCATGCTGTGGGTGGCGGCCGGATACATCAGCAGGGGAATTAACGGCTCACAGGGACCCAGCACGAAGATGATAAAAACGACCCAGGGCGTTAACGCGCCCGCCTGCTTCTGGTCATGAACGTGTGCGTGGGTGCCAGCGTGCCCGTGTTCGTGGTGATGCGTGACCGAGCCGTGCTGGTGCCAGTGGGTGTGCGGACGGTTTCGCCAGGCCCGGCGCAGGCCCCATGCCATATAGGCGAGCCCCAGGCCACACAGCAGCCAGGCAGCGGCTTCGCCGCGTACTGATTCGACTGCGACGATTTGAGATAGTCCGGAGCCCAGCAAGATACCGATTAGTCCCAACGCCACGGAACCCAGCAAGTGACCCAGACCGCACCAGAGTGTGATGCGGATGGTCTTGCCCAGGCTCCAGCCCCTCGCCTTGGCCATGGCAACGAACGGCAGGTAGTGATCGGGCCCCAGCAGGGTGTGCACGAAGGCAATGGTTGCCGCACTTCCCGCCAGGAGCAGAATGTCCGGTGTCATGAGCGGTCTCCCTGGCATTCCGTTGAGATACAGACACCTGTCATGTTAGCACCGGCCGGCGCTCTGCCAATTGCTCCAGGACAGGTAGCCAGGCAGTTCAATCGGATGGCCCCACCAGTTCGATCAATTCACCGGACGGGCCTTCCAGCAGCAAAACGGACTGCCCCCGGTAAGGCGCCTCGTCAATGACGACCGGGGCTCGCCCTGCCTTCGCCGCCGCCTGCGCCAGGGAATCAACCCTGAAAGAGACCATGGACGGACCGAACGGCAGGCCTCGCGAACCTTTTTCACGCCTGGCTGCTTCCGCAGGATACTGATCAATCTCGATCAGGAAGGCCTCCTGCAATTGCGCTATCGACAGATCGTACATGCTGTCCACAGGCTTGTCCCAGGCCCTGGAGAGCACCGTGATCCGGTACGGCCACGGCCCACTGATGTCCTGGCCCAGCCATTCCTGGTAGTAGGCTTTGGTCGCGCCGAGGTCAGCAGTACCCAGTACCATGATGAACACGCGGTCGACCCAGGATTGCGCGGTTCCAATGTTGAAGCTGGACTGTGCCGGATCGATCACGTGCGTGAAATACAGCAGTTCCCGGTCGGGTCCCAGCGCCTGCATCGCGCGAATATTTTCCTTGTCGGTCAGAAACGCAGGCTGGCCGATGATCTCGAACTGGCGCGAGTCGAGTTCTTTTGCCAATCGATCAGGATTCCGGGCCTGAATTTCGACTGCGTTCCAGCCCAGGGTTTTCATGGGTTGATAGTTCCCCGGGTCCTCCGCCTGGATGAAACGCAGATAAACCTCGGATTCCGAATCGGGCTTCATCAGCACCCAGGGTGCTCCTTCTGCACCCGGTGCCTGCCACACCTGAGCCAATTGCTCCGAGACCTGCCCGCTGGCCACCGTTTGATAGTCCAGGTTGTCTTCGTAAGCCTGCTCGGACCGCGTCACGCTCATGACCAGCAGGGTGACGATATAGATGGACTTCAACACGTGTTCCAGGCCCTCAAGTCTTAATGTTATATGTATAATACTTTTAAACTGGCTGGCTTGCGACCACTGCGCGCCAACCCGAGCTGGATGCAGGATGAAAAAGACGCTTTTCGATAAATTGTGGGATGCACATGAAATACGTTCCCTCGGTGAACGTGAGTCATTGGTGCTGATCGATCGCGTTTTCCTGCACGAGCGAACCGGTGCCGTTGCCTTGCAGCACATGGCGGCTACCGGCAGGAAAGTGCGCCACCCCGATCGCGTCTTCTGCACCATGGATCATATTGTCGATACCACCCCTGGCCGGGGCGACGACACCCTGATGCCCGGAGGGCGCGCTTTCATCGAAGCCACCCGGGAGGCTGCCAACGCTGAGGGAATCACCCTGTTCGATATCGGTGATCCCAGGCAGGGCATCATGCATGTCATCTCACCCGAACTCGGTATCGCCCTGCCCGGATTGACGGTGGTTTGCCCCGACAGCCATTCCTGCACGCTGGGCGGGTTGGGCGCGCTGGCCTGGGGAATTGGCTCTACCGATGCCGAACACGCCATGACCACCGGTACGCTGCGGGTACAGCGTCCCGACAATATGCGGGTCGTATTCGAAGGGAAGTTACCGGTTGATGTGACCGCCAAGGATATGATCCTGCACCTGATCGGAAAGATTGGAAACGGCGGCGCCAGCGGTTACGCGGTCGAGTTCTCAGGTGAAGCGATCAGCGGCCTGGACATCGAAGCGCGACTGACTCTGTGCAATATGGCAGTGGAATGTTCGGCATTTACCGGATTGGTCGCACCCGACGACAAGACCTATCAATATTGCCTGGGTCGCACCTACAGCCCGGTGGGCGACCTGGCGGAACAGGCACTGGCGGACTGGAAGCAGATGAACACCGATCCGGGCGCCCATTTTGATCATGAAATCCGGATCGACTGCGACGACATCCTGCCATCGATAACCTGGGGAACCAGTCCGCAACATGTCGTCCCTCTTGACGGCTGGGTCCCGGACCCGGACGCAGAATCGAATCCGGACCGGCGTGCCAGCATGCAGCTGGCGCTCAAGTACATGGGCCTGGAGCCCGGCACCGCGATGAACACCATCGCTATCGATGCCGCGTTCATTGGCTCCTGCACCAACGCCCGCCTCTCTGACCTGCGCCTGGCTGCATCGTATCTGGAGGGCCGAAAAATCGCGCCAGGCGTTCGCGCCGTGTGTGTTCCAGGCTCCAGCCAGGTCAAAAGCGCGGCTGAAGCCGAGGGACTCGATCAGATATTCCGCAAGGCCGGTTTTGAATGGCGTGAATCGGGTTGCTCCATGTGCCTGTACGCCGGTGGCGAGACTTTCGGCCCCGGGAAGCGCGTCGTTTCCAGCACCAACCGCAATTTTGAAGGCCGCCAGGGGCCCGGGACCAGGACCCATCTTGCCAGCCCACTGACCGTCGCCGCCTCGGCCTGCGCCGGTCGCCTTGTGCGAGCGGAGCTGCCATGAGCATCGAGGCATTCGTGCGGCATCACGGGGTGTTGGCACCCCTGCTCCGCGATAACATCGACACCGATGCCATTATTCCCTCACGGGAAATGAAACGCGTGTCGCGGGAGGGGCTGGCCGAGGGCCTGTTCGCGGGTTGGCGCTACCTGCCGGGAGACAGCCGCCAGCCGGACCCGGAATTCGTGTTGAACAAAGCACGTTACGCTGGTACCAGCATCCTGGCAGGCGGCAAAAATTTCGGCTGCGGATCCTCGCGTGAACACGCAGTCTGGGCCTTGGTGGAATACGGCATTCGGGCCATCCTGGCCCCTTCCTATGCCGCCATTTTTGAACGCAATTGTGTCAACAATGGCTTGTTGCCGATCCGCCTCAGCGAGGCAGAAATTCGCTCTGTACTGGACTCGACTGAAGGCGATCCGAAAAAAGACCGGCTTGAAATCGATCTGGAACAACAAATTATCCGTCTGCCCGATGGTAGCGAGCAGAGCTTTTCAATGGGCAAGGTACAACGCGCCATGCTGATCAATGGTTGGGACCCCATCGATCAGACACTGCAATTTACTGATTCAATTGCAGACTTTGAGGCGAGGGACCGCCTGGCCAGGGGCTGGGCCTACCCCCGTAAATAAACAATTTCCTTGCGTAAATGTTATATATCTATAACAATAGGTGTAAAGGATAATAACGACAATGGCGCGAGCCGTGTTTTGAACAGCAACTTCACGTAACCGAACCCGGGGATTTTCAATGAAACCAAGCAGCAAAAAACTACTCAGCGCGATGATCGCAGGCCTGGTGCCAATGGCCGTCGCCACTGGCGGCATGAGTAACGCATTCGCCCAGGAAGAATCTAACAGCGGTCGCATCGAAGAAGTCATGGTGACGGCTCGTAAAATCGAGGAAAGCCTTCAGGAAGTTCCGGTTGCCGTCACAGCGGTCAGCGCGGAAATGATCGACAGCCTGGGCATTCAGAGCCTGTCTGATATTTCCAAGGTCACAGCCGGCCTGGTTTTTGACCAGGAATTCGGACGCGGCGCCAATCGTCCTGTCATTCGTGGCCAGGCCAACATCCTGGGCAACAGCGGTGTGTCGTACTTCATCGACGGCGTGTACATCACCGGTTCGATTGACTCCTACGACCTCAATGACGTAGAACGCGTTGAAGTCGCCAAGGGCCCACAGAGCGCACTGTACGGTCGTAACACTTACTCAGGCGCCATTAATATCATTACTCGCTCACCCAGTTCCAGCCCCGGCGGACGGGTGAAAGTGGAGCTCGCAGAAGACCAGCAGTATGACATCAGCGCCTCGTTACGCGGCGGCAGTGACACTGTCTCAGGCGGCATCTCGGTGCGTCACTATGAACTGGGCGGCCCCTTCACCAACACCTGGGACGGTTCCGATATCGGCGAGCAGGAGTCCAACTCGGTTTCCGGCGTGCTGGAATTCAATCCCAGTGAAGACCTCCGTATCCGTGCCCGCGCCTATTACTCCGAGCGCGATGATGGCCAGCCGGCCATTTTCGCCACTCGTACCACGGACAACAATTGCTACCCGGATATCGGCAGCGCGCTGTACAACGGCAACGGACGCTACTATTGCGGCGTGGTCGATGTCGGCCCCGTCAACATGGACTGGCCCGTTCAAGCGCCTGGTGCCCGCGAAACGGATGACGATCTGCAACTCAGCCTGAACATCAGTTACGAAATCAACGACTCCTGGTCGTTGACCTCGGTTACGGGCTACAACGACAACGAAGGCTTTAACCTGACCGATGGTGACTACTTTCCGGACTCGTTCCAGGTGACCAATTTCACCCCAACCGGCTTCCCGTTCGCCGGCTTCCCGGTGCCACCGTTCGGCTATGCGTGGGTTGGCTCGATCACCGACTTCACCTTTGCCAGTGAGGGCGAATCTGACGACATCTCGCAGGAAATCAGGTTTGAATATACCGGCGATAACATGCGCGCATTGTTCGGTGCTTACTACTTCGACCAGGACAGCACGACACGCAACAACCGGGAGATCACGCCGGAAATGCAGGCAATCGCAGACGCGAATTTCGGCGCCGAAGCAGGCCGAATGGCGGCCCTTTGCGCATTGAACCCCATCTGCGCCTACATGGTGCCTTTTAGTAACAGCTCGTTCGCCGTGTCACGTGACGTCAACAAGCTGAACATTCGCAACACCGCCTTGTTCGGCCTGATGTCGTGGGACCTGTCAGACCGCTTCACCCTGACCGCCGAGGCCCGCTGGCAGGAAGAAAAGATCAAGCAAAACGCGATTCTCCAGAACGTCGGTGGCATGCCAGCGGTCGTACCGGAATCCAACGCGACTTTCGATTCGTTCCTGCCGCGCGTCACGGTTGACTATCGCCTGACCGATGAGAACATGATTTACGCCTTGTACGCCGAGGGCACCAAGCCTGGTGGCTTCAACGGCACCGTCGCCATCGAAGCGGGCATACCGACCTTTGATGAAGAAGACGTGGAATCTTTCGAGGTCGGTTCCAAGAACGTGCTGATGGATGGCCGCGTGGTCGCCAACTTCGCCGCGTACTACAACCAGGTATCAGGCTACCAGCTAAGCCAGTTGGTGCAGTCTGAAGGTAATTCCCTGACCGCTACAGTGAACGCGGGCGATGCGGACATCTACGGCCTGGAAGCGGAAATCATGGCCAAGCTGACCGACAACCTGACGCTGACTTTCAACTATGCCATCACGCACTCCGAGTTCGTGAAAGGCCGGGATCAGAACCAGGGTGTCATCAATGACGTGGCAGACAACGGGATAGTCGATTGTTCGACGGGCGATGAGTTCCCCGATGACGCAGATTGCACCTCGGCGTTCGGTTCGATCGTGGGCAAACAGGTCCCGCGCACGGCCAAGAACCAGGCGTTCCTGGATCTGGAGTATCGCGCACCGATGAACAACGGTTGGGAATGGTACCTGGGCGGCAACTACGCCTTTGAATCCAGCAAATTCGCCCAGGTGCACAACCTGGCCGAAACGGGTGACGCTTCCCTGTTCAATGCCCGGCTCGGATTCGCCCACGACAACTGGTCGGTGCAGCTTTGGGGTCGCAACCTCTCCAACGAAACCGCGACCTACAACATCCTGCGTTACGCCGAGGCTGTGGGCTTCACCCGCAACTTTGCGGCTGCGCCACGGCGGCAAAGCTATTACGGCATCACAGCGATTTACAACTGGTAGTACCCGGGTTTTCCACACCCTGGCAGGCGGCGCTGGCGACAGCGCCGCCTTTTTTATTGCGCGCGGGAAAAACTCCGAACCATGTGTTCGACCAGTAGGTCGGGCTTGATATTGCCGTCGCCCCACTCCTCGTCATACTCCGTTGTCGGATGCGACTGTTGAATCTGCTCCAGGGTTTCACCCGCTGCCATGCGTGACTGCACACGATCGGCAATCACTCCCAGCATCGCGCGGTATTTTCCAAAGGCCTTGCAGTCACTCAATGGACCGTGACCGGGGATGACCTGGTAGCCTTCCCCGCACAGGCTCAAAGCCTCGTCCACGGCAACCAGCAGGCCCTGGAAGGAACCCCCGTTACTCAGGTCCACGAAGGGATAGGTTCCATTGAAATAGATATCACCTACGTGCAGCACCTTGCTTTGCTCAAAATTCACGATACTGTCGCCGTCGGTATGGGCTTGGGCAACGTGGTGGATCGCCACGGTCTCACCATTCAGGTGAAGGGTGCTGCGGTCATTGAAGGTCACGACGGGAAGCCCCGCGGGTGACATCGGCGGCGCCTTGTATTGATAGAACTCGATAAACTGCTCCACGCTCAAGCGCGTGCGGACATTGTCGTGAGCCACAATCACCGCCCCGGTGCCGCCGATCTGTTCATTGCCCCCGGTGTGGTCAGGATGGACGTGCGTATTGATGACGAAACGGACGGGTTCCGGTGAAATCTGCTTCAGGGCGTTCAGAATTTTCTCGCTGAGCGGGGCGAACTGATCGTCGACCAGGACGATACCGTCTGCGCCGACGGACGCCGCCAGGTTACCGCCCCGCCCGGTCAGCATGTGCACCGTGCCGGACAGCGCAGTGGATTTTACTTCCACTTCTTCAAACTGCGCCCATACAGGCAGTGCAGCCAGCGACACCAGCAAGCAAATGACTAACTTCATGATGACTCTCCGTATTATTGATTCTCTGCGACCGGTATCGGCCTCAGGTCGACCACGATCTTGCCCAGATTATTTCCCTCCAGCAAGTGTTCCACCGCATCCGCCACAGACTCCAGGCCCCGGAACGATCGCGGGTCGACCAGGGCTTGCACGGAACCTTCGGCACAGGCCTGCAGCAATTTCTGACGGGCGGGCGGCGCATAACGAGCAAACCGGTAGTTCATGAACCCGCGCACGGAAGCCGCCTTCCAGTACAGTTGCGTGTAGATACGCTCAGATGTCACCTCGGCCGTGGGCAGGCGGTCAGACGTGTAGCCACAGACCACCAGTCGGCCGTGCGGCGCCAGGTTTCGGACCAGCGTATCGAACACCGGCCCACCGACCGAATCCATGACCAGGTCCAACCGCTCCGGGTATTCTTTAGCCAGCACGCTTTCCAGCGGTTCCCGGCGATACTGGATGACGCGGTTGACGCCCACCGAGGCCAGCCACTGCGCTTTGACGTCGGACCCACACACGGCGACTACATGATTTCCGGCACGCACTGCCCATTGCGTGGCAACGCTGCCGAGACCTCCGGCGGCGGCGGTGATGAGCACCGTCTCGCCGGTGCCCAGTTCCCCCACCCGTTCCAGGGCGAGTACCGCCGAAACACCACTGGGAATCATGGCGAGTATTTCAGGGGTGGCTGCCGGAATTCGAATCAACTCCACCTCGGGACACACCTGGTAGTGTCGATAGCCAAAACCGGCCCTGACCACCGCCACCGGATCGCCAACCTGCCAATCGGTAACACCCGGTCCGATGGCAGCCACTTCGCCGACTGCTTCGACCCCCGCGCCCACCGGCGGCACGACGCGGGTGTGCTCCACGCGGTCAAGGCACATCATCTGGTCATAGACGCCGTTGACCCCGGCAAAGTGGTGACGGACCAGGACTTCGCCCTTTCCCGCGACCGGGATGCTGGCTTGTTCGATCCGCGTGCAGGCGCGAAATGAAGGCCCGAGTGTGTGTATGATAATTTGTTGGTTTATCGTCATTTCAAAGCAAGCCTCTCACAGGAGACAGCGCAATGCCAACCGTCTTTCTCACCGGAGCCAATCGTGGATTGGGTCTCGAATTTACCCGCCGTTTCTTGCAGGAAGGCTGGCAGGTTTTCGCCGTCGCCAGGACCCCATCAGCAGAACTCGAAGCTTTGGGTGCGAACCCACGCCTGCACCTGGTGCGGGGTGACTTGCTGGATGAGGAATTCATCAATCAATTGCCTGGAATGCTCGAGGGCGAGACACTGGACCTGCTGATCAACAACGCGGGGATCATGGGCACAAATTCATTCGCAGGCTCGGGGCGACTGATGCAGGGCCTGGCGGATTTCGATCGTGACGAGTGGCGGCAGGTATTCGAGTTGAATGTATTTACCCCGATGCACGTGTCATCCAGGCTACTGCCCCTGATGCGGGACGGCTCAAGGCTCATTACCTTGTCCAGCATCATGGGGAGTATCGAGCGCAACAGCTTTCCCGGCTGGTACGCCTACCGGGCCAGCAAGTCGGCGGTCAACATGATGATGAACTGCATGAGCCTGGAACTGGAGTCCCGCGGGATTATCGCCGTGGCACTGCACCCGGGCTGGGTCAAAACCGACATGGGCGGTGCGGGAGCAGACCTGGAGATCGACCAGTCGCTCGACGGGATGATGCAGGTCATCGATGGCCTCACCACTGACGACAGCGGCAAGTTTATCGGCTGGGACGGTTCCGAACTCCCCTACTGAACATGCCGGTTCAGAGCTTGCCCTCCTCAAACAACCGCTCGAACAAACGCATGCGACCAGGCTCGTAACCCTCTTTGGGTTCAAAAGTATCCTGACCGAACTCCATCAGCCAGTCATGATCCGCACTGAAGCCGGGCCATGAATCGCCAGGGTTTCCGGACTTGGCAAACCGGACCCAAAGAGCACTGACTTGCGCTGCGTAGGCCCGATCGGCGGGTTGGATGACCTGCCCATAGCCGCGTTGCGGGACGCGCGTCAGGCTGTCCAGTGTCTGGAAAACGTATCGGCTCTCTGCTCCATGCGCGGCGCCGGGTAATTGGCCCAAATGAGCCGACGGCACGCGACGGAACAGGTACAGCCAGGAAGGGTTTCCCGCTGCGGCGTGCTGCTTGACCAGGTAACGCTGTGATCCGAAAAAGAAATCCCCCTCAAGGGCCTGGACGAGTGACGCTTCTGGAATTTCGCCATAAATCTCCCGTGCTTCCATCCTGCTGATGCCGAAGGAGTCCAACAGAACATCGGCCGCGCGCAGAAAGGCCACCAAACTGCCTTCCCAGTCGGTCGCGCCGGCGATATAGGGAACCGGGTGCTGGCGACCCTCCAGGAACACCTGGCCGACAGATTCGGTAACCAACGTGCCATCGACCACCGGGTTGAGAGAACCCGGCCTGAGCAACGCAGGGTTGCCCTGGTAGGCAAGAATCTGTTCCACCGCGAGCGTCCGAACTTGTTCAGCTAACCTGTCGTCCTGCAGGCCGAAGTGCTGCGCCAGCGCCACTCCATCGCGTTCCAGTGAAGGAAGGCCTGGCTCATCGCGGTGAAGCCGTCTGGGCTTCCCGACGCGGATCCCCGAGCTCTGGGAAATAGCTCTGTGAAACAGGCCCTTGGCCGCGGGCATCGTCATCAGATAGTTCACCGAAACGCCCCCGGCGGACATCCCGAACACGGTAACATTGTCCGGGTCGCCGCCAAACCCGGCGATATGTTTCTGCACCCAGCGTAACGCTGCCAGTTGATCCATCAAGCCGTAATTGCCCAGGGCCTCGCCGCGCTGAGCCTTGCTGAGCGTGGGGTGGGCAAATTGTCCCAATAGCCCGATACGATAATCGAAGGTCACCAGCACGACTCCCTGGCGCGCCAGGGCCGAACCGTCATAGCGTGGCATCTGCGCGGATCCGACGCGAAAAGAGCCGGGAGTGATCCAGACCATGACCGGTAAACCAGCCCCGGGCCGCGGCTCCGGTGTCCAGATGTTCAGCGTCAGGCAATCTTCGGACATGCGATCCGTAGACAAGACCTCCTCCGAATACAACGGGCGCAGGTTTTGTGGACAAAAATGACCGAAGCGGGACGCATCCAGGGTATCCGCCCACGGGACCGCCGGCTGAGGCGGCCGCCACCTGAGCTCAGCCACGGGCGGCCTGGCGTAGGGAATGCCACGGAACACCGCCAAGCCATCGTTTTGCTCGACGCCTGCAATATTTCCGAGGTCAGTCGACACCAGCGCGTGCGGCCCGGCGATGACTCCCGGTGGCGCCAGGGCCAGCGCCAACAGGAAAACATGCCGGCACCAGCGCTTCATTATCGCGGACCCTGCTCCGGCAACTCACCTGAGGCGCGCCTTTCAT
>JAHEFS010000172.1 GCA_024640045.1 Chromatiales bacterium
GGTTCATCAGCGAATACGAGCCGAGGGCGATGCGCAAGAGCCCGGGCAATGGCCACGCGTTGCTGCTGGCCGCCCGACAGCACCTCTACCGGGCGGTGCAATATGGCATCGAGGCGCAGGCCGGTAATCAGTTCCTGCACCCAACGGTCTTCATCTTGCAGGCGGTTGAGGCGACGCTGGAACAGGATATTGTCATGTACGTTCAGTCCCGGCAGCAGGTTGAACTGTTGAAACACGAAGCCCAACTCCGTGCGCCGCAGCAAGGCAAGATCGCGCTCGCTCAATCCCTGCAGCGGCCGCTCATGAATAAGCACTTCACCCTGGTCTGGCGCCTCCAGCCCCGCGGCAATCTGCAGCAAAGTACTCTTGCCACTGCCACTGGCGCCCAGCAACGCGATGCTGTCACCTGCCGGTAATTCCAAATCGACGCCATCGAGTACCTGCAGCTCACTTTCACCGTCGTGGTAGGACTTGCTGATAGAACGGAGGGAGAGCATTTACAAGCCCAGCACCGCCACCAACAGGCTGGCCATGGCGACCCCGGTCAACCGCGTGCGCAAAGAGAGGAACCAGCCTGGCAGCAAACTACTGGCCGCCATGCTCCTGTCGATGGCAAACGCAGCAGCGAAGCCCGTGATCAACAACCAGAGGCCCACGACCGGCGCCAGGAACAATGCAATCCATGCAACAAAAAACGGCAACATACTGAGCAAAAAGAAGGCGCCGCCTTCCTGCTTGAGCGCTGCTCCCCAGTGCACGCCTCCAAGGAACGACAGGATGAGGGCCGCGTAAACCATCAACGCTCCGGCCGATCGCTGACCCCAATCCATGAAATTCAGCACGGTGATCAGCGACAAGATAATGAACGGAATCAAGCCTCCTAAACCTAGTACACGAGGAACTATGGGATGCATTCAGTTCACCTTGAGTGCTGACAGCATGTAGTTGACGCGCTTGACCGGGGTCAGGAACAAGGTCCTGCTGAAGGGGTTCACCGCCACGCCGGTGACTCGCTCCACGTCCAGTCCGGATTGATTGAGCAGCGATTCGATTTCTGCAGGCTTGCGGAACCAGTCCCATCTATGAGTTCCTTTGGGCATCCACCGGAGAACGTACTCTGCGCCAAGAATGGCAATCAGCATGGCGAGAACGGTCCGGTTGATGGTCGCGACAAACATCACGCCGCCCGGACGAACCAGTTTTCCACAGGCCCGCATGAATCCAGCCAGGTCTGCCACATGCTCCACAACTTCCATGTTCAATACGACATCGAAGACCTGGCCGGACTCGGCCAGGCTTTCGGCCGTCTGTAGCCGGTAACTGACCTCGCGGCCGGACTGCTCGGCGTGCATTCGTGCAATGGCAATATTGCGCTCGACGACATCGATGCCGTGGACCTCAGCACCCAACTTTGCCAGGGATTCCGACAGGATGCCGCCACCGCAGCCAATGTCCAGGATCCGAGTGCCGGCTAACGGTGAGGTTTCGTCTACAGCAAGGCCCAGTAGTCTGCAGGTTTCAGCCTCAATGAATGGCACTCGAACCTCGTTGAGACGATGAAGGGGCCAAAATGGCCCCTTGTCATCCCACCAGAGTTCAGCGAACCGGTTGTAGTATTCGACCTCTCTCGGGTCGACACTGCTGGCCGCAACCGCCGGAGCGGCTTCGGTGCTCACCCCGCCTTTTTCACCCATGCGCTGCACCAGCCCTTGGCGTTAACCTGCTTGCCCGGGAAGATGGCACAGCCACCCCAGCCCTCAGCGTCAGCGCCCTGGAACAACTGGCAGTTGTCGCACACCTGGTCAGGCGCATGTTGCGGGAATTTTGCCCCGTCAACGGCCGCGGTGTCATGGCGATAACCCAGCGCGGACGCGGCCGGGTCAGCCTCGTCCACGTGTTCGCCAGCTTTCAAGGTTAAGGGAATGGCGCCCAGCGGCAATGCCGTGGCTGCGACCAGTGAGGTTCGGAGAAATGTGCGTCTTGCGACTTTGCGGTTGTTCATGGCATCGTCCTTCATTGGGGTTGGCCTGCGGTAACGTCACCCGAGAGCTGCAGTCACCGGGAACCCCGATCGTGAAAAAACTGTAGGGTTCGGAACACAATCAGTCCCGGGGGACAAGGATGCCCATCTGCAATAACAGGTCTGCCTCATCGCCCTGGCTTGATCGCGTATCATTATGCCTCGTTTCTTCTTGCCGGGCATGTATCGCCTGATGACTCAGGCCAAAATCCAGCAGGGTTTCAGCGCGATGTTTTTCGGTATTTGGCATGATTTCGGACCATTGCAGTTTGAAATAGGCAAGTCTGACCTTATTATTATACAATACCTATACATTATCAAGCTCAATTGTCGTAGAAACCGTGAAACCGTACACAGAATCAGCTTCGCTAAAATCCATATTTATACAAATTTGGATTGATCTCGAGCATGGGGCAATACGAGCCAAGCATCCATTTCATACCCCGGCCCTGGCCAACCAGGGTGATTCGGGACCGGATGTACGCACCGTGGTGCTCCGGGCAACCGACGCCAAGGAGCGCGTGCTGGTTTGTCACACGGACCTGCGCTCGCCCAAGGTACAGGGGCTGCGGTCAAACGCAGCGGTGGCCTGGCTATTCTACGATCAGGAAAGGAAAACGCAGTTACGCGTAAAAGGACGCGTCGATGTCCATCACGACGATGAAGTAGCAAGGATGCGCTGGAGCAAGTCCACCGAAAACAGTCGCCAGTGCTATCACGTCGCCAAGTCGCCAGGCACGGTTACCGAAGACCCGGTTATGGGGCCTCCCCTGGAACAAGGTTTTGAAAATTTTGCAGTGGTCAAATGCCGGGTCGATTCGATCGACTGGCTGTACCTGCAACACGAAGGCCACATGCGGGCACGGTTCGAATGGCAAGGCGATCGCTGGAAGAGCACCTGGCTGGCACCCTGAACTCGACGCACGCGGAACGTTCCCCCTGTTGCTTCGCGCGATATCTCAGCCGGATGACCCACTGCGGCCATCAGCCACCAGCACCAGCTTTTCCTCCCGACTCAGCTTCTTGATCACCGCCTCGCGCCGGCTGGCGCTGCTGCGATCATGACCGATTTCCTGGTAAACCACTTCGACCGGCTTGCGCCCACTGAAATAACGGGCCCCTCTACCGCCGCCCGCGTGCTCGCGAAAGCGACGCTCGATGTCAGTCGTTACCCCCGTGTACAACGAGCCGTCGCTACAGCGGATGATGTAGACCATCCAGCCTGTCTTCATCGGTACCCCGCCGCCTGCAACAAAAACAGCCGGGCATAGTGTCCATCCAGTTCCATCAGCGCTTCATGGCTGCCGCGCTCGATGATGCGGCCGTTTTCAATGACGATGATCTGGCTGGCCATGCGCACGGTCGAGAAGCGGTGCGAGATCAGGATGGCGATGCGGTTCTCGGTCAACTGGCGGAAGTGCTCGAAAATGGTCGCTTCTGCCGCCGCGTCCATGGCGGCGGTGGGCTCGTCCAGCACCAGGATATCGGCCTCGGTGCGCATGAAGGCACGAGCCAACGCGATCTTCTGCCACTGCCCGCCGGAGAGCTCCTGGCCATCCTTGAACCACTTGCCCAGCTGGGTTTCATAGCCGGCTGGCAGGGTCTCGACGATGGCATCAGCCATGCCCTTACCAGCCGCTTCGCGCCAGCGCTCCTCGTCTTCGAAATAACGCACGTCCCCCACCCCAATGTTCTCACCGAGCAGGAACTGGTAGCGGGAGAAATCCTGGAAGATCACCCCGATGCGCTGGCGCAATCGATCCTCGTCCCACTCGTTCAGATCCAGACCATCCAGCAGGATGCGCCCTTCCTGCGGCCGGTAAAGCCGGGTTAACAGTTTGATCAGCGTCGTCTTGCCGGAGCCGTTCTCGCCCACCAGCGCCAATGATTCCCCGGGCCGGATGTGCAGCGAAACCTCGCGCAACGCCGGCTGGCTCGCGCCGGGGTAAGTAAAACTGACGTTCTCGAAGCGAATACCATCGTTCTCATCCGGGCCGCGCACCTTGCCAGGCTGCGACGCAGCCACCGGCGTTTCGAGGTACTCGTACAGGGTGGAGAGGTAGAGATTGTCCTCGTACATGCCGCCAATGGCAGACAGAATGGCCGCCACCGCGGACTGTCCCTGGCGGAACAACATCAGGTACATGGTCATCTGACCGAGGGTGATGCGCCCCGCCACGGTGGCGAACGCGATCCAGCCATAAGCACCATAGAGCGCAGCCGTGCCGATCAGTCCCAGCAGAAAACCCCAACCGTCACGGCGAATCGCCAGAGCGCGGTCTGCCTGGTAGAGCTTTTTGAAGATGTCGCGGTAGCGCTGCAGCAGCAGCGGCCCCAGGCCGA
>JAHEFS010000173.1 GCA_024640045.1 Chromatiales bacterium
TTGACGCGTTCCGGAGACAAGTCTGGCGCCAAAACGCTTTTCGCCACATCACGGAACATGACCACGCCGTACTCGTCGTCCTCGTGGCGCTTGTTCACGATCAGGGTCCGGGTTTCAGGGTGCTTCATGTTGCGCAGCGCCTCGCCGACGGTCACCATGCCATCCACGATATCCAGTCCGCTTTTCATGACTTCACGCACCCGCACAAGGGGTTTCGCCGGTTTCATATGATTTCCTCCAAGGCACCTTCCAGCGCCTGCATTTGATGCCGGACGCCGATCGCGTCCTCCACATCGACCTGGAACGCGATCCCGGTGCCGGAAGTCTCGTCGAATTTGCCGACGCCTGCAATGGTTTCCAGCACGTGACGGGCCATGTGTTCCTCGACCAGCATCAGGATCACGTCAACCTGGTTGCCGACGCTCAGGCCCAGAAAAGTCTTGGTTGGGTTTATGCCCTCGCCGCGTGCCTGGTTCAGAACCGTGGCGCCGGTGGCGCCTTCCTCGCGAGCGGCGGCGAGAATCTCATTAGTGTGTCGATCCTCTACCATGACTACGATCAATTTGAAATGCATCGTTCTTTCCTCTCTTTAAGATGGGTCTTCGGAATTCGGAGCCGTTTCCCGTGCTTTGCGCGTGCGCCATGCACTGAGCTGCGCGTAGGCCATGACCGAAATCATGGGGAATAGACTGGCAAAAGCAATCAGGCCGAAGCCGTCGAGCAAAGGGCTGCGGCCCGGGATGGTTTCGGCGAGTCCCAGGCCGAGTGCGGCGACCAGGGGAACGGTGACCGTGGACGTGGTCACACCGCCCGAGTCGTACGCCAGCGGGATGATGGACCGGGGCGCCATCGTGGTCTGGATGATGACGATGACGTAACCGGTAATGATGTACCAGTGCAACGGTGTGCCGGTCACGATACGGAAGGCGCCGAGCGCCACGCCAACGGCCACCCCTACCGCTACGGCGAAGCGCAGGCCATTGACCGTGATCGTGCCGCCAGACACCTGGTTGGCCTTGATCGACACCGCGATCAGGGCCGGTTCGGCCACGGTGGTAGCGAAACCGATCGCGCCCGCGAAAACATAAACCCAGAAGTAATCCGACCAACTGAACTGCACGATGGTCTCGGTTCCCTCTCCGAACAGGAAGGCCGGCGCAGTCAATTGTTCCGCCATCAGTCGCCCGAGTGGAAACAGGGCGAGTTCCAGGCCTTCCAGGAACAGGGCCAAACCCAGCAGGACCAGCACCAGGCCGAACCCCACCCGGGCCGGGTTGTGGATCGGCCGTCTCAGGATCAGGACCTGGAAGCCGATCAGGATGCCCGCGATCGGCAAAACGTCCCTGATCAATCCCAGTACCGTCTGCCCAAAATGAATGAGTTCTCCCATCGGCCCCGCCCTCAGAACATCATGCCGTAGGCCATGACGAAGATCATGGGCGTCAGCGAGGCGAAGGCGATTAGCCCGAAACCGTCGACCAGAGGGTCACGACCCCGAATACTGCTGGCCAGGCCGATACCCAGAGCCGCTACCAGCGGCACGGTCACGGTCGATGTGGTGACGCCGCCTGAGTCGTAGGCGATGCCGATAATCTCCGGTGGCGCGAAAGCAGTCATCACCACGACGCCAACGTAACCACCGATGATCAGGTACTGCACCGGCCAGCCCTTCAGAATGCGGATCACGCCAACCAGCAGAGCGACGCCGACCGCCAGGGCGACAACCAGTCGCAGGCCACCGGCATAGGCCGTGCGCGCCGGCTCGAAATCTTCTATCACACCCCCCTTGGCGGCGATTTCTGCAGCTTCATCGGCAATCGCGATCAGCGCCGGCTCCGCCACCGTGGTTCCGAAGCCGAGGGTGAAAGCGAACAGCAACAGCAACCATAAATTGCCTTTCTTGACAAAGCTGTAGGCCATGTCTTCCCCGAGAGGGAACAGTGCCAGTTGCAGGCCCTGCACGAACAGGCTGAGACCGAGCAGCACCATCAGGCCACCCATTATGATCTGGGCAAGCTGGGGTACGGGCTGTTGCAGCACGACCAGTTGAAAAAATGCGATCACCAGGATGATGGGCAGCAGGTCCTGGAGGCTCTGTCGCAGGGAGTGGAAGAATTGGAGCAGTATGGCTTTCACTTTCGCGCAGTTCTTCCCTCGACATTCCGGTCCAATTCGAACGTGCAGGATAAGCCAGCTTTTATATACTTGAAAGGGTCAAACACCACAGCATGAATGCATTTTATCGTGAATATTACAAGCAAATTATCCGGATCCGGCACGACCATCTTCACCGTCATGTCGAAAATGGCGCAGGATTTCGGAGCGATCAACCTCTCCCAGGGATTTCCCGATTTCGACGGGCCTCTGGAACTGCGTGAAGCGGTCGCACGGCACATTGGGTCAGGCCATAACCAGTACGCGCCACTGGCGGGGGTTTCCGGGCTGCTGGAGCAAATCGCGATCAAGGTCGGGGCCTTGTACGGCTACACGGCGAATCCGGAACGACAGGTGGTGGTCACCCCCGGCGCGACGGAGGCCATATATTGTGCGCTGACGGCGACCATCCACCCCGGTGACGAGGTGATTGTTTTCGACCCGGCCTACGACACCTATGAGCCCGGTATCCGGCTGAATGGAGGAGTGGCGCGGCGCGTACCCCTGTGCGCTCCTGATTTCCGCATCGATTGGCAGCGGGTGCGCGATGTTGTCACGGATCGCACGCGGATGATCATGCTCAATTCGCCGCACAACCCGACCGGCGCTGTGCTCGGCGAGCAGGATATCGAAGCGCTGCGAGAGATCAGCTCCCGCCACGACATCCTGCTGCTGTCAGACGAAGTCTACGAGCACCTCGTGTTCGACCACCGGGAGCATCTCAGCCTGCTGCGGTACCCGGACCTCGCGGAACGCAGCTTCTGTGTTTTCTCCTTCGGTAAAACCTACCACGTGACGGGCTGGCGTATCGGGTATTGCGTGGCGCCGCCGTTGTTGACCGAAGCGTTTCTCGGCATCCACCAGTTCATCAATTTCAGCACCAACACCCCGCTGCAGTATGCGCTGGCGGATTTCCTGCGGGAGCGTCCCGGATACCACCTGGAACTTGCCGGCTTCTACCAGCGCAAACGCGACCTGTTTCGGGACTTGCTGGCGTCCTCGCCATTTCGCCTGTTGCCGTCGCCTGGAACCTTCTTCCAGTTGGCGGACTACAGCCGCGTCAGTGACCTGCCGGACCGTGAATTCGCGGCCTGGCTGACGCGGGAGCATGGGGTTGCGGTGATCCCGATTTCGGTTTTTTACGAAAATCCGCCGGAGCAGCGGATCATTCGATTCTGCTTCGCCAAGAATGAAGCGACTCTGCGCGATGCGGCGGAGCGACTGGCGGCGATACCGGGTCGGTGACGTCCGCGTCTGGCGCAGCCCGGTCGAAGGAGCCGCAGGCGACCCACGGCCAGACGTCGCTGCCTCAAGGCTTCTTGCCCTGCGGGCAAACCGCTATGCGGCCGCTCCTGGCCTGATCCCGGTTGGGTAAGTCGAGCAAAGCGAGACTCAAATTCAGCGCCTGAGGCGCCTGTCAGTGCTCCAGTTTTTGCTGACTGCGCGCAATGCGCCGGATGATGGTGAATACGCCATCCAGAATTTCCATCACCTCCATCTCCCGGGCATAGGTTTTGAGACGGTTGGGCTTGTCAGCGGTCAGCCGCCCAAAACCATGCTCGACAAACTTCCTGGACAGTTCGTGGAAACTCTTCTTGCGGTGGCTGACCTCCCTGGCCAACTGGGCATCTTGCTGTGTGATGGCTTGCAGAGTATCGCCGAGAGCTGCAGCGACGAAGGCGTGGTACTCCGTCAGCATCGCCGCGGTCTCCGGTGAGACACTGACATCCTCATCGATGCGCTTGCGGGCCGAGGTCACCATGCTGGTGGCGATGCGGTCGCCGATATGTTCGAGGTCATTGGCGATCTCTGCCAGTTGCATCAACTCGTTGGATTGGCGCGAACTCAGCGTGGCGATGCTGACCTTGCCCAGGAATTCGATGATCGCCATATGCAGCGCGTCAACGATCTTGTCCATGGCGGCGACCTGTTCCAGCTGCCAGCGCGAACCGCTGATGGCGACGGGCATGACCGCGGAGACCATCTCGCTGACCCGCTCGCCCAGCCTGCCGATTTCCAGCCGGGCTGCTTCCAGTGCGATGGCGGGCGTTCCCAACAGTGAACTGTCGAGGTATTTGGGCAGCATGGCCTCGTCCGGCTGCACCGGTTTGTCCGGGATCAGCCACTCGACCAGGCGCGCTATTTGCGTGGTGAAACCGACCAGTAAAAGCGTGTTGGCCACGTTGAAAAAGGTGTGTACATTGG
>JAHEFS010000063.1 GCA_024640045.1 Chromatiales bacterium
ACCAGTAGGCCTCGCCGTGCGCCACGCCCAGCAGGGCCCAGGCCTGCGCGTAGTCCGGGTCCAGGCTCAATGCGCGTTTGAGCAAGTCGACTGACTCCCAGGAAACGACGCCGCTGTTTTCAGAGGACTGCATGGCGGCTCGCGCCCGCAGGAACAGGTCGTAAGCCTCGATATTGTCCGTTGGCTGTTGCGCCAGCATCTTCGCTTCGCGAGGTGACAGTTCGGCTTCCAGCGCAGCGACGATCTCCTGGGCGACCGCAGTCTGAATGGCAAAGATGTCCGTCAGTTCACGGTCGAAGTTCTCCGCCCACAGGTGTTCATCCGTGCTGGCGTCAATCAGCTGGGCCGTCACCCGCACCTGGTTGCCTGCCCGCCGGACACTGCCTTCGACGATAAAACGTGCCCCGAGCTCCGAGGCGATGTCCTTCATGTTCAGCTCGCTGCCCGCATACTGCTGGACCGAAGTCCTCGAGTTCACCTTGAGTCCGGCGATGCGCGACAGGTAGGTGAGGATGTCTTCGTGGACACCGGAGGCAAAGAAAGCATTTTCTGCGCTGGTGCTCAGGTTTTGAAAGGGCAGTACCGCGATGGCCTTGCGCGAGTCGGCGGCTACGGTAACTGTCTCCGGCCCGGGTGTTGCCTCATCCGATTGTTCGGCCAGTGCTGGCTGCGCGTCGGAATCTGAGGCTGGATGATTCATAAAACGATCGGCCACGAGGAATCCTACCAGCGCCACCAGCACGATAATGATCACCCGGTCCAGCTTGCGGCCGGTATGGCCTGCGATCGAGCCGCTGCGATCCACTTCGCTTTCACGCTTCAGCCCATCAGGGGTCAGTTCGAAAGCCCAGGCGAACAGCAGCACCACGGGAAAGCCCAGGATCAGGAAGAAGGCGAGGGTGGAGAGCACCCAGTCCGGCAAGCGCAGTGCCGGGGACATCACTTCGCCGACCTGCATCACCAGCCAGCCAACCAACAAGTAGGCAATTCCCACCCGAAACACATTCCGGCGCTTGAGTTCAGTAAACAAGCTCATGGTCGGGTCCCGAGGGTCGGCATGGGCGTTTCCACCTTCAAGCCGTTGCGGCGGCGCAGTTCGGCGTAGCGGGCCGGGCCTGGTTGTCGCCAGAATGCCTGCCAGGGTTCGCTGTCCGGGGCCTGCTCCGGCAACCGGACCCAGACGGGAACATTCCAGGTCCCGTCCCCGTTGTCCAGTGCCCTGAGCAGCATCTCACCCGCGAGATCGAAATTACCCGCAATGACAGCCTGGAATGCGATACCGACGACGGCACCACGCTCCCCTCGCCGGGCTTGCTCGGCCTGCAACTTCAGGGCTGCTGTTGCCTGGCTGTATTCACCGCGCAAAAGCATCAGCTGGACTTGCACCCTTGACTTGAAAGTTGAATTCCAACCGGGGGTGTTTTCTACCCGCTGGGCAATGCTTTCATGCGCCTGGACGTCGGCCTGGATGAAATACAGATCCGCCAGGTGCATCAGGGCGTGTGAGAATTCCGGGTCCAGTTCGAGTGCCCGGTAGGCCAGTTCTTCGACTTTGTCGTAGGCCCCCAGCATTACGTATACATTGGCCAGGTCGGTTAACTGAACCGGGCCCAGTGGATCGAGTTCGGCGGCCTTGGACTCATGCATGAGGGCCTTGTCGAAGTCGGCGATCCGGGTATAAATATCCCCCAGGAAGTTCTGCGCCACCACGCTGCCCGGGTCGGCCCTTACCGCGGCCTCGAGCACCTCCAGGGCCTTGGCGGGATCCAGGTCCGCCTCGTTATACACAATGCCCATCACCGATAAAGCTTCAGTGTTGTCGGGTTCGAGTTGCAGGGCCTGGCTCGCCCAGTTTCGGGCTTCTTCGCGTGCAGTTCCCGTGGGAATCTGGGCGGAAAACCAGGGGATGACGACATACGCCTTGGCCAGCGTGGCCATCGCCGGTGCATAGTCAGGTGCGACTTGCAGCGCTGCCTTCAGCACGCCAATGCTTTCGAGTAACTCTTCGCCGCGCCGTGTTGCGACCAGGCTCCGGCCCTTCAGGTACAGTTCATAGGCTTGCATATCAACCGGTGTGCTGGTCTCCAGTGGTTGTTCCGACAAGCGAGCGCGCAGTTCACCCGCAATGGCATTGGCGATCTCGTCCTGGATCGCGAAGACATCCTCTAGTTTGCGGTCGAAGGTATCGGACCACAGGTGATATCCGGACCCCGCCTCGATCAACTGGGCGGTGATTCGAAGCTGGTCACCCGCCTTGCGAACGCTGCCCTCCAGGATGTGATTGACCTTCAATTGCCGCGCAATGTCGGCAATGTCCTGGTTTTGGCCCTTGAACTGGAACGACGAGGTGCGTGCAGCGACCTTGAGGTTGGGAATGCGAGTCAGGACATTCAGAATCTCTTCCGAGATGCCGTCGGAAAAGTATTCCTGTTCAGGATCTGAGCTCATGTTGACGAAGGGCAGCACGGCCACGGACTTTTCGGCGGGAGCCGCTGCTGGGTCAGTATCGGAGGCTTGCGCGACAACGGGCATGGCCGTATTGGTCGAGCCGGGTTCTTCAGGCTGAACTTGTGCGGGAGTCGGTGCTGCAGGATGCTCGCTTTGCCGTTCCGGCACTAACCGGTCGATGACGATGATCACCAGGGCGGCCAACACCAGCCCGATGGTAATGCGGTTGAGCCGGTTGGCGGTGTCATGGCTGATCGAATCTTCGGGGGTGACGTCCCGGTCGCGCTTGATGCCCTCGGGGGTGATTTCATAAGCCCAGGCGATGATCAGGGCGGCAATGAAGCCCAGCCCGATCAGCAGCATCAGGGTTTGCAGCACCCAGTCCGGGGCGTTGATGGCATCCAGTACCAGGTCGGCCACCTGCAGAAATACCCAGCTGGCCACGACGTAGGCAATGCCCACACGGAAAACGTTTCTTCGTTTGAGTTCGTTGAACAGGCTCATGACCCTGTTTCACCTCCGCAGGTGAAATCTACCGGGCCAGCCGGACGGCAGTAAGCAGGCCAGCCATGTTTACGCCAAAAATCGTCATGGTGATAGAGTTGCAGCAGTTGGCGGAACTCATCCAGGTTCCGCAACGGGGCCAGGCTCTGGAACTGGAGCCAGATCCAATCAACCACCACGGAATCAGGGTTCACGCTGAGCAATGCCCCAAACCACTCTCGCGCCAGGTCCATGTCATCAAAATAGACGGTCCAGTACATCTCGATATTCACATCCTTTTGTTGGGTGATATCGATGGAGCGCAGGTATTCTCGCGCCCGCTCTGGCTGATCCAGTAGGGGTCCCAACTGGAGGAAGTGCATGATGTCGGTCGAGTCCGTCATGTCCGGGTTTCTGGCGAACCCATTGATGATCTCATCGGCCAACAGGCGGTTTCCCTCTTCCAGGGCCATTCGGAGTTGAAGACGAGTCATCACAGAGCGCGGATTACCGGCAAGCTGGCTCGATTTACGCATGGCGGCCCAGGCGGGTTCATCTTTTCCAAGCATCCACAGGTTGACGCCATAGATTCCCTGGTAGACCCAGGAGAGCGGATCAATTTCAGCCGCCCGGCGCGTGTGATTCAAAGCCTCGTCCAGGTGCCCCAGTCGCATCAGCATTTGACCGAATTGTGAATGGGTTTCCACGCTGTCGGGATTGATCTCCAGCGCTTTCGTATAAGCATCCCAGGCCTCGTTCCAGCGCGACTGGTCCCGCACCGCGTCGCCCAGGGCTGACCAGGCCTCAGCAGAACTGGGGTCCAGTTGAATGGCATGCCGTGCGTTGAGTTCGGCTGCGCGAACGGCGTCCGGTTTTTCCTTGGCCCCATAATAAAAGGACAAGGCATTGGCCTGCGCCAACATGGCCCAGGCTTCAGCGAAATCAGCATCCATTGCGGTTGCTTCCTGCAGCAACTCAATGGCACGAGTGAACTCCGATCTGTTTGATACGAGCCCTCGCGCCTCGAGGTAGTTCTCGTAAGCAGCCATGTTGGTGGTCTGCACCGGCGCCAATTTACCACTGCCTGCAATGTCCAATTCAATGGCCAGGGCGTCGGTGATGGCGCGGGCAATCTCATCCTGAACAGCGAAGATGTCGTTCAGTTCGCGGTCGTAGGTCTCCGACCAGAGGTGGAAACCATCGTCGGTCTGGATGAGCTGAGCGGTGATGCGCACCCGGTTCTCGGCTTTTCGAATGGACCCCTCCAGGATGTGATCGACGCCAAGTTGTTCGCCGATTTCCCGCAGGTCCAGCGCGTCGCCGCGAAACTGGAACGATGATGTTCTGCCGGCCACCTTCAGCTGCCGGGTCTTGACCAGCACGTTGAGAATTTCCTCGGCAATACCATCGCCGAAATAGGCCTGGTCGCCTTCAGCGCTCATGTCGGTGAATGGCAGAACGGCAATCGACTTCTCTGAAGGGGTCAGAGCCGTTTTCTCATCGGCCGTGCTGCTTACTGCTTGCGCTTGTTGTGAGAAGGGCTCTGACCCCTTTTCTTGGCCGAATTTGTCCCAGACAAACCACCCCAACGCCACCACCAGCACGCCGATGATGGCCCGGTCCAGCTTGCGGCCGGTCTGGTTGACGATGGACTGGCTGCGGTCCACGTCCTCTTCACGCTTGACCCCCTCAGGCGTGAGCTCGAAAGCCCAGGCGAAGAACAGCGCCAGCGGAAAACCGATCAGCAGAGCCACCACGATGAACTTCATGGTCCATTCCGGCGCACTGAAGGTTTCCAGCAGGATATCGGCCACCTGGACCAGCAACCAGGCCGTGATGCCATAGGCAACCCCTACCCGAAAGACGTTTCTGCGCTTGAGTTCGTTGAATAAGCTCATGGCAGCAAGTTCATTTCTCTCAGCATGGCCTGGAAACGTGGATTGTTGTGCAAAGGTTGATACATGTGAATCCAGTTCATGTGAATGGCCAAAGGGTCGCCTGTCTTGAAGGCGAATTCCAGGTTTTCTAATGCGAGTTCATATTCACCCAAAAGCGCATATTCAATGGCTTTGCCAAAAACGCCATCATTCATGAAACCAAACTTCTCATCGCTGGCCAGCAGCTCCAGTGCCCTGGGTTTGAGCGAGGGATTTTCCATCGCATCGACCACAGCCAGCCTGGGGCCAGCGGCTAATCCCTGGCTGTCAGCGAACTCATGAATAAATCTACGCGCCTCTTCATAGCGTCCTTGCAGCGCGCAAACCTGCGCCATGTTGTAGATGGCGTATGAAAACCCGGGCAACAATTTGAGGGCTGCATTGTATTGCAACTCGGCTTCTTCCAGGCGATTGGCGTGCAGCAGCAGGTAGCCGGAAACGTGACGCAGGACCGGAGCGAGCGGGTCGGAACTCTGGGCCAACTCTAAGTGCCTGATGGCCTCGTCAAGGTGACTTGTCACGGCCAGGGTTTCTGCATACCACTGGCGGGCAGTCGCATAGTTGGGCTCAAGTGCGATGGCGCGCTCAAAGTCAACGTAGGCGCCGTCGAAGTCCCAATCGTGGAGGGCCCGGTAATAGGCCCGTGCAGTCAGTGCGCGGGCGGAGTCAGGATTGATCTCGAGCGCTTTTTCAGCGGCTTCACGCGCCAAAGGGATGGATTCCGCGATACTGCCCGCGCCGTACTCAGGCATCAGGACATAGGTATCGGCCAGTGCGGCCCAGGCCTGGTCAAAGCCGGGGTCCATTGTAACCGCTTCCCGCAGGTGGCTGGCTGCTTCGAGCAGTGATTCGGGAGTTCGCTGGTTCCACAGGTGGCGGCCAAGCAAGTATTGCGTGTACGCCTCGACATTATCGGTTGGGCGCAGTGTCAGGCGCTCGCGATCCGCTCCGGCCAAAGTCAATTGCATGGCATCCACGATAGCCTGGGAGATTTCATCCTGTACGGCAAAAATATCGTCGAGTTCACGCGTGTAAACCTCGGACCACAAGTGCGTGTCGGTTCCGACCTCGATCAGCTGTGCGGTGACGCGAATCCGGTTACCGGCCTTGCGCACACTGCCCTCCAACACATGCCTGACCTGCAGATCACGGCCGATGTCGGTCACTTTGCGGTCGCTACCCTTGAAGGTGAAAGAAGAGGTGCGCGATGGCACGCGCAAGCCTTCGATGCGCACCAGTTTGTTGAGCAATTCTTCCGAGATGCCGTCGGAGAAATACTCATTCTGCGCGTCGTCGCTCATGTTGATAAAGGGCAGCACCGCCAGCGAAGGGCCCTCAGGAATTTCCGCGGCCGCTGGCTGCGGCTCTTCCGCTGCCGGTTCGGCTGCTGTTTGAGCAGGAACGGTGGCGCTGGGCGCCTCCAACACAAATTCGGACTGCGTCACGCTCGGGCCTTCAGAAGGAGCCGATTGTTCCGGAATGAGCCGGTCCACCACGACGATGGCTGCAACTGCCACTAGCATCAATATGGTTACCTTGTTGAGGCGCGCCGCCGCCTGCCGGTCATCGTGGGCGTTTCGATCCAGTTCGGATTCTTTTTTCAGGCCATCCGGGGTGATTTCATAAGCCCAGGAGAAAATCATTGCGGGCAGGAAACCCAGCACCAGCAACAGGAACACGAAACGCCCGGCCGAAATGGGCAGGCCCAGCAATTGCACCAGCACGTCGGTCACCTGCAACAGCAGCCATGACGCCACGATGTAGGCGGCCGCTACCCGGAATACGTTTCTGCGCTTGAGTTCGGTGAAAAAACTCATGTCACCAATCCTTGGCCGGGTATTTTATGGGGCTGACCGGCGGCCAGTTGAACCCGGCCTCCTCGATACGCGCTTTGAAATTGGGCGTGGCGTCCAGGTCGAACGGTGCGCCACAATTGCAGCTGCTGACAGCAACAGATAATGCCAGCGACCCACCCACCCGGGCATCAATCCGGGCCGCTAACTGGTTTGCTGCGTTCCGCTCACCCAGGATCGCCGATACGATCAGTTGGTCACCATCGTTGACCTGATGGGTGGCGCGCCAGTCCTCAAAGACTGCCCGGGCCTGGTCCAGCTGGCCGCTGGCTGCATAGGCATCAATGACACGCGGTGTGCTGTAGTTGCTGCCTTCCGGATTGGGTCCAAACATGCCGGGATCGTCGTTCCAGTGGCCCAGGGCCAGTTTCGCCTTGAAACGTTGGTCATCGACCCAGGGGTTGAAAGTGGCCCGCGCCAGGAACGTCTCAGCCGTTTCCAGTGCTTTTTCGGGTTGTAAATCCCAGATCTGTGCTGCCGAAGCGGCGACCACTGGCCAACCAGCCAAAGGATCACAGCGCGAGCGTTCCTCCTGGTTGGCCGCCAACGCTGACGCATATCCAAACGGCTGGGAAAACTCAGCCATCCAGTTGATCGGATTGCAGTACCCCAACGTAAAGGCTGTCTCCAGCAGGGCTGGAATACGGCTCCAGTCATCGCTGAATATCAGTGATTCTGCCTCCATGATCACGCGCAGTGGTTCGTTTTGCGCCACTCGTGAGGCCCTGGCCAGGCCATTGATAATTTCCGTCACCGCAGTTTCCAGTTCGGCTGCGGAATGCGGCTGTTCGTTGCTCCCGTTCTCCAACAGGATGTGACCGTAAAGGTCGGTCCGCAGGTACAGGGCGCTGTCGAGGTCGGGCACGATGGCCAGGGCAGCGTCAAACCATTGGTTGGCCTCGGGCAGTACGGTGATGGGAAACTCGACCGTGTGCGCCCGTTGGTAGGCATCCATGCCCTTCTGGAATGCAATGAAGGCTTCCACGTTGCCGATACCGGCCTCGCGCATGGCTGTGCGTTTCTCCTCGTTCAGCACCACATCCAGGGTTTCGGCGATGTTTGCTGCGATGTCTTCCTGCACGGCAAAAATGTCTTCCAGGGTGCGGTCGTAGGTATCTGACCACAGGTGGAAGCCATCCTCGGCGCGGATCAGCTGTGCGGTAATGCGCACCCTTTCTCCAGAGCGCCGCACCGATCCCTCGACCACGTGATTAACACCCAGGATTTTGGCAATCTCGGGAATGGGTAAATCCTGATTCTTAAAGTGGAAGCTGGAAGTCCGCGCGGTCACCAGTAATTCCGGCAGGCCGGCCAGTGAATTCAGGATTTCTTCGGTCAGTCCGTCGGCAAAATATTCGTCATCCTCGCCGCTGGACATGGCGGTGAAAGGCAGCACAGCCACGGATTCCTGGTGGTGCGCACCCGGTTGCGTGTCCGGGGCAGTTGTTGACGCCGGCTCGACCCGATCTGGCTGACCTGCCTGCATTGCAGTTTCGGTGGGAGCGGCCGACGGTTCACCGGTATTCGGTCCCGCAAACCAGAATCGCTCGATGCCCATCACGGCAATGACCGCGACCAGGCCCAGGATGATCACCCGATCAAGTTTTTTCCCCGTATGCGGCGCTATCGATTCATCCCGATCGATGTCTTTTTCACGCCTTACACCTTCAGGCGTCAGTTCAAATGCCCAGGCGAAGATCAGCGCGGGGATGAAACCCACAATAAGCAGGATTATCACGATCTTGCCCACGTCGGCCTGAACTTCGAGCAGACCGGTGAGCACCTCGGTCAGTTGCAGCAACAGCCAACTGGCGACGGCGTAGGCAATGCCCACCCGGAACACGTTACGTCGTTTGAGTTCTTCGAAAAAGCTCATGTGGAATCGCATCCGTGTGAGAGCCAGCACGGCTGGTGATTCGGGTAGAAGTGTTTGTGGCTTCCATTCATGGTTACCAATCCTTGGCCGGGAAGCGGATGGCGGCGGCCGGTGACCAGGTCAAGCCGCTTTCATCGATCCGTCTTTTCAGGTTGGGTGTTGCGTCAAGGTCAAACGCCGCTCCGCAGGCGCACATGTATGAGCCATTGATCAACACAATGGCGCTGCCGGGCTGCGCATCCAGGCGTGCAGCATGTTGGTTGGCGCGGTCGCGATCGCCAAGCATGGCGGCAATGAGCATCGAGGTCCAGTCGTTCGCCATCGGGCCATTCCAGAATTCTTCAGCCATTTCCATCGCGGCCTCCCGGTTGCCGAGGAGCAGTTGCCTGTGGAGTTGCCGGTCAAAAAGGAACAGGCCAACCGATGAGCCCTGACCTTTGACTTCGGGTGCATCGAGGTGACCAGCCGCCAGATGCGCGATGTAACTGAGCTGTTCCAGCACAAACGAAGTGCGGCCCAGCTCGATCACGGATTGTGTAACGGATACGGCCTCCTCGGCCTGGCCGGTGACCATGAGCGCACCCGTCAAGCCGAAGACGCCCAGGAAATTCAGCGGGTCACAGCGCATGATTTCCCGCATTTTGGGGATCGCCTGCTCGGCATACCCGAAGAACCGGAAGAGATCCGATGACCAGTTCATCGTTGGACAGCCACCCGGTTCCAGGGCGCGTTCGATATATAACTGGAGCTCGCTCCAGTCGTCGCTAAAGAGGATAGCCTCCAGTTTGAGAACATCGCGCTGGTTGCCCGGCGATGAGGTTTCGATGGCGCGGTCGTATTCTTCCCGCAGGTCGTCCAGTACGGCCTGGAGCTCGCCTTCGAATGCCTCCTTGCGCAGACCGCTGACCAACTCCAGGATGAGATGGCCTCGCTGATCCGCTTTCATAATCCGCGCGGCGACCAGGTCGGGGGAGGCTTCAAGTGCCTGATCGAAATACTCGACCGCCACGGCCAGATTCCTGGAGCCGTCTTCGATCACGTTATGTGCCTGTATGAAGGCTTCTACCCCCTTCTGGTAGGCGATGAAGGCCTCGACGTCGCCGATGCCGGCATTACGCATTCTTTCGCGCTTACCCTCGTCCAGCACCACGTCCAGGGTTTCGGCGATATTTGCGGCGATGTTTTCCTGCACGGCAAAAATGTCTTCCAGGGTGCGGTCGTAGGTATCCGACCACAGGTGGAAGCCATCCTCGGCGCGGATCAGCTGTGCGGTAATGCGCACCCTTTCTCCAGAGCGCCGCACCGATCCCTCGACCACGTGGTCGACGCCGAGTGTCTTCGCGATTTCAGGAATCGGCAGGTCTTTTCCTTTGAAATGGAAGCTGGAGGTGCGCGCGGTGACCAGCAGCTCCGGCAACCCGGCCAGTGAGTTGAGGATTTCCTCGGTCAGACCATCGGCGAAGTACTCGTCATCCTCCCCGCTGGACATGGCGGTGAAGGGCAGCACGGCCACCGATTCCTGGTGGTGCATGTCGGCTTCTACCTCCAGTTCGGGTGTTGAAGCCGGTTCGGCCCCGTCGGCCTGACCTGTCTCCATCGCAGTCCTGGTGGGAGCGGCCGCCGGTTCCCCGGTGCCAGGCCCGGCAAACCAGAATCGCTCGATGCCCATCACGGCAATGACCACGACCAGGCCCAGGATGATCACCCGGTCCAGCTTCTTGCCCGTACTAGGCGCGATCGATTCATCCCGGTCGATGTCTTTTTCGCGTTTGACGCCCTCAGGTGTCAGCTCGAAGGCCCAGGCAAAGAACAATGCCAGCGGGAAGCCGATCAACAGCACCACGACGATGAACTGCATGGTCCAGTCGGGCGCCTTGAAGGTCTCCAGCAGGATGTCGGCGATCTGGATCAAAAGCCATGCTGTGATCCCGTAGGCGATGCCCACACGGAAGACATTCCTGCGTTTGAGTTCGTCGAAAAAGCTCATTGAGCGCCTCCCAGGGTCGGCGCCGTAACTCGTGACTCGTGACTCGTGACTCGTGATTGACGCCGGCCACAGATATCCTGTGGGAGGGGTGTCCTCGCCGCGACGGGTGTTTCGTGCATCACTCGCATACGAAATCCTCCGCACCGGCGGGCCTGCAGCGATCAGGCCAGCCGCGCACCGCGTACAGGTCCAGCAGGCCGAGTTCCTTCAGCGTCTGCCCAAACCTCTGGTCTTGCCTGATGGCCGCTTGTGCTGGCATCGGTCCCCAGAAACCCCCGATTTCTGCCGGGTCTTCCTCCAGGTCTATGGCAAGGTCAGCAAAAGCGCCATCGAGGTCGCCGGCCAGTGCCGCGCAATAGGCACTGGCTTTACCTTTATCGTCTGTTTCCCGAATAGCGATGAGTCTTTGCTGGAGTTCGGGCAGCAGAGAAGGGTTCCGATGGGTTTCTATGCATGTTTTGCGCAGCGAAAAGCCGGCCGCTTCGGCCATGGGAAGCACCGACTGCTCGATCACGGTCCAGTTGCCGGTGCGCATCAGCGCGGGCAAGGCGGTAATAACAGCGAAGGGAATGCCGAGGTCCAAGGCAATGCGCATGTGCCTCAGGGCCAAATCATCCTCACCGGCCTGGGCGGCAAGGTCGGTGTAGACGTTGTTGATCACAGGGGAAGCCGGGTCGAGTTGATAGGCTTTTTCGAGTTGCTCCAGGCCCAGGCGCAAATAGCCGACGTCCGCCAACACTTCTGCATACCATTGCCGCACACCGGCGTTTTTTGGCTCGGATTCCAGTGCGGACTCGAACTCGTTCAGTGACGTTTCCCAGCGTTTGTTATAGGCGGAATAGTGGGCGCGAATGGCCCGCGCCTCGGCCAGCGTGGAGTCCAATGCCAATGCTGCGTTGGCGTGAATATAAGCCTCTTCGAGGGATTCCTTCACTTCGGCGTCCGACCAGGCCGGCAACACCGCATTGGCCGAAGCCAGGGCCTCGTGGGCCTTGGCGAAATTCGGATCGATGGCGATGGCTTTTTCAAACAAATCGATGGAGCTGCGAATATTTTCTTCCAGTCGTTTGCGCCACTGGAAACGCCCTTGCAGGTACAACTCGTAGGCCTCGGTGCTCTCGGTGGGCCGTTGCAGCCGGCCGATTGCTTCCGCCTCGTCGACATCCAGCGCTACCTTGAGCTGATCGACGATGTTATTTGAGATTTCTTCCTGAATCTCGAAAATATCGTCCAGTTCACGCTCATAGGTCTCCGACCACAGGTGGCGGTCTGAATCGGCCTTGATCAGCTGGGCGGTAATGCGCACGCGGTTGCCGGCCTTGCGCACGCTGCCTTCCAGGATGTGGTTGACTTTGAGCTCGGTTGCGATCTGGGACAGCGGCAGATCCTTGCCCTTGTAGGCGAAGGAAGATGTTCGCGAAGCCACTTCAAGGTCATTCACACGCACCAGCACATTGAGTAGTTCCTCGGCAATGCCGTCGGAAAAGTACTCGTTCTCGGCATCCGTGCTCATATTCACGAAGGGCAGCACGGCGATGGATTTTTCTTGTGGCAGGGTGCTGTCTTCGCCCGATTTCTGCCCCTGTAGCGCGGCCTCTTGACCGGCTATTGGCTCAGGCGTCAAATTTTGAGCCATGGTCTTGTCGGCGCCAGCCCGCTCCCGCGGCTCCAGGTAAAACTCGTCGAATGCGAACCAGGCCACGACCAGAGCCAGTGATCCGATGATGAGCCTGTTCAGCTTTTCACCCGTTCTGGGCGTGATAGACTCTGCGCGTTCGACATCGCGCTCACGCTTGATGCCTTCAGGGGTCATCTCGAAAGCCCAGGCAAAGATCAACGCGGGAATAAAGCCGATGCCCAGCAGAGCAATGACCAGCGTGACTGCTGATTCAGAGAGACCGATGCGGGGGAATACGGTATCTGAGATCTGAATCAGCAGCCACGCGGTCACCCCGTAGGCAATGCCTACGCGGAAAACGTTGCGACGCCTTAATTCCTCAAAGAAACTCATTCGTTCCACTCCGGCGACATCAGCATGTCCCTGACTTCGCCTTGCAGGCTGGCCGTTGCCACGTCCAGTTCGCGCAAACGCGCCGCGACTGCGGGGTCGTCCGCCAGCACGCCGC
This sequence comes from Chromatiales bacterium, assembly GCA_024640045.1. GTDB lineage: Bacteria > Pseudomonadota > Gammaproteobacteria > Xanthomonadales > SZUA-36 > WTJD01. The sequence goes on from JAHEFS010000063.1 coordinate 12,711, forward strand.
GCAGCGGGTCGTCTTTGTAGCGGGTTTTCCAGCGGATATTCTTCGAGAGGGGTCGTGACAGGTCGTCGGCCAGGGCGATCTCAGCCGCCTGTGCGTTCTCCCCTCTCAGCAGGTGCATCCACATTCTTTGACCCCACTCATCGTAGGTGTCCTGCGTGGCCTCTTCCCAATGTTTGACCCAAAGCTCCATGGCCTGAATCGTCTGTTCACGCGGGGCAAAGCCCTGCATGAGTTCGACCCCCGCGCGCTTGACCAGTGACTCCTTCAGGCCTATTGGCGGAATTTCGGGCGTCAGCAGGTAGGGGTAACGTTCGGCCAGGAAGTCATAAGCCTCCCGCGCCCTGTCCTGGCTTCGCATCATGTCAACGAAGGAAAACAACGCTGTCGCGAATCCAAATCGACGGGTGCTGATGTCTTCTTCGAGCATTTGCCGGGCCAGCTGCAAGCGCCGCTCGTCGTCGCCATGGACCCTGGCCTGTTGCAGCTGAATTCTCTTGCATACGGCCGTCTGCGGCGCCATGGCGTAACAACGAGATGCCCAGCGATCGCCCTCCTCGGCCATATCGAGCTCGAAGAACCAGAAGGCCAGTGCGGCGACCAGTTCATGGTCACGTGGGTCGGCCTCGGTGGCGCGTCGGTACCAGGTCAACGCCTCGACGAGGTTGCCGAGATCCGTATGGATGTCAGCGACCTGGCTCAGGAAATTCGGGTTTTCCGGCTCCAGTTCCATGGCGCGTTCCAGCGCGGCCAGGGCCTCTTCATATCGCTCCATTTTGCGGTAGGCGCGGGCGTTCTCCGAGTACAGTTCTGCCGACAGCGGGTCCGATAGCAAACCGGCCTGGATGATCTCCAGGGCTTCCTCGGGCTTGTCCTCACCGAAAATCAGGTTTCCCGCCACCCGGGTTCGAACCCAGGTGTCGCCGGGAATGTAAGGCAACAGGGCGCGCATTTCGGCCAATGCCTGGCGGCGTTCATCCGCGGACATGCTCGTGTATTGAAAATCGGTCAGAAGCGCCAGTTCCAGCGCCCTTGCCAGCGGTTCACGTGGGTTTTGCTCCTTGACCTGCTGCAGCAGCGGCAGAGCGGCCGCGCTGGCTTCTTCGTACTCGATGAGGCCGGTGTTGAGCTTTAATGCGTAATTACGTGCCAGCGCCATCTTGGCTTCTGCGAAATCCGGGTCGCGCGCCAGGGCATCTTTGAAATGACCCTCCGCCACCGCCAGGCTGGTGTAGGAGTAGATGCCCTGCTGCTCCATTCCTTTCAGGTAGTGTTCATAGGCGGTCGCGTTGGTCGTGGACACGCCGTGCATGGGTTGGTCATTGGCTGCCAGCAGGGAGCTTCCGAGGGCGCGCGCAACGTCGTTGGCGATCTCATCCTGGATGGCGAAGATGTCATCCAGGGTGCGGTCATAGTTCTGTGACCAGACATGGAAGCCATCATCGGCCCGGATCAGCTGCGCGGTGACGCGGATGCGATCGCCGGCTCGCTGCACGCTGCCTTCCAGTACGTTGGCGACCTTGAGAGTCGCGGCGATTTCGGGAATGCCCGCATCCTTGCCCTTGAAGGCGAACGACGAGGTGCGCGCGGCCACGCGCAATTCCGGTAGCTGCGCCAACATATGCAGCAAGGTCTCGGTCAGCCCATCGGAGAAGTACTCGTTGTTGGCATCTCCGCTCATGTTGACGAAAGGCAGCACGGCGACCGAGGCGTCAGACGGCGCTTTTTCCGCTGGGGTCGGGCCTCTTTCCCCGTTCGCACCCGCTTCTGTTTGCATCGCGGCTTCAGGGGTAACGGGCTCAGACCCCTTTTCCTGCAGCAGGAAGCGGTCGACCACCAGCAGTGCGATCACCACGGCCATGATGCCGATAATCATGCGGTCCAGCTTGCGGCCGGTCTGGTTGGTGATGGACTGGCTGCGGTCGACCTCGCTCTCGCGCTTGATGCCTTCGGGGGTCATCTCGAAGGCCCAGGCGAAGATCAGCGCCGGGATGAAACCGATGCCGAGTAATGCAATGACCAGCGTGACCGCTGAATCAGAGAGACCGATGCGGGGGAAAACAGTATCGGAAATCTGAATCAGCAGCCACGCGGCCACGCCGTAGGCAATGCCTACGCGAAAAACGTTTCTGCGCTTGAGTTCTACAAAAAGGCTCATGGTGTCATCCGTCTATTCATTCCACTCTGGGGTCAATAACAATTCCCGGACCTGTTCGCGTGCCTGCCGGAATTCCTGTTCGCGCTCGGCCAGGCGCGCAGCGACTTCCGGCCGCTCCAGCAGTTCAGCGAAGGGCATGTTGTTGGGCGGCTGCGTGCGGGAAATCCAGTCGGACAGCGGCCGGTTGAAAACCTCCTCGAGCAGAATACGGGCCGCGGTATCGGGGTCGCCATTGAGCAAGGCATCCCATTGCCGGGAGTATTCGTCCTGGGCCCAGGGGATTCCGGCCTGGTCCAGGGCCGATTTTTGCTGAGTCCACGCTGTGCGAGCCTCTTCGAGCGGCCTGAACCCCTTCAACATCGTGAAAGCCACCTGCTGAAGAACCGTTTCGTGCGGGTCTTCGGGCAGTTTCGAGTAGTCCGTGATGCCGGGCGCCTGACTGACGATGAACTGGTAGGCCTGTTCGGCCCGCCCTTGCCACCACATCAGCAGAGCATAGCTCCAGGCGGCATCGGCAAAGGCGCCACGACGCAGGTCGATCCGCTCTTCGACCATGGCGCGCGTCAACGCCAGGGCCTGGTCCCATTCCTCGCGCCCCAGTGCACGTTCCAGCTCAACCTGCCGCGCGACAGCCGAGCCGGGCGCCAGTGCACTGACCTTGGCCGCCCAGTGGTCACCCTCTTCCGGAAGCTGCAACTGGTA